>CAYQKH010000011.1:1471-39501 GCA_964417945.1 uncultured Opitutales bacterium | reverse complement strand
TCCTCCGGATGGATCGTCTCCACCGGGAGCAGCTCCAACCACAGCTCCGTCACCAACGCTTCAGTCTCATCCGCAAGTCTCGGTAACGGACGATCCGGATTTTCGTCCGATCCCTTAAAATCCGGGTCCGGGAGGCCCTTTCGATCAACCTTCCCTTGTGAATTCAAAGGAAAGGCCTCCAGCGACACCCACCGCCGGGGGATCATGTAATCCGGCAACCGTGCCTTCAGGTATTCCTCGAGCGCCGGTGGCGAGATCGAGCCCGCGGCAGGAATGACGTATCCGACGAGATACTTCGCGGCACTTCCGGAAGGACCGGTGTAGCGGACGATCGAGGTGGCAATCTCCGGGGACGCATTCAACAAAGCTTCGATCTCCTGCAGCTCCACGCGGAATCCCCGGATTTTGACTTGGTCGTCTTCACGTCCGAGAAATTCCAAACTCCCTCCCTTGAGGACGCGTACGCGGTCGCCGCTTCGATAAAAACGGACCGGTCCCTGGCGCTCAATTTTTATCGAAGGAAAGCGGTCCCGGGTCAATCGATCCTGCTTCCAATAGTCGACCGCCAATCCCAGCCCTCCAAGGAGCAGTTCCCCGGCCTCTCCGGGCTCCGCTGAAGAACCGTCATCCTTGACCACAAGCGCCTGGGTTCCCGCGATCGGCACCCCGATCGGTATACACCCGGAGGCGATGGCTTCTGCCGTAACGGAGAAAGCAGTCGAAAAGGTGGTGTTCTCCGTCGGCCCGTAGACATGCACAAGCTCCAACGATGGGTGTTTCCTTCGCAAGCGCTCCACATGGGCGACCGAAATCGCCTCCCCACCGGTCAACACCCGGCGAAACCCTCCAAACAGCTCCGGAGCTTCATCCACCAACAGGTTGAAAAATCCGGTCGTAAGAAAACACAGGGTGGGCCGCTCCCGCGTCACGACGTCACGGAACGCTTCCAGTTCGATCCGGGATCCTTCGAGGATGACCAGGGTGAGGCCATTCAGTAACGTGCACCAGATCTCGAAAGTCGCGGCATCAAAAGCCGGGGAGGAGTGGAAAAGGATCCGCTCCTCGTCCTTATAGTCGGCAAAAAATCGATCCTCGACCAATCGCAGAACGGCTTGGTGGGGTATCCGGCACCCCTTTGGCAGGCCCGTGCTCCCGCTTGTATAGATGAGGTAGGCGGGGGCTTCCGAGCCCGGCAGATCCAACCTCCGCTCCCGGTCAGAGATCCCTTCCCCTTCCTCGGGGTCGGGTAGGATCTCCAAAACCGGAATCGATCCCACCCGGTGTCCCGGTTGCGTCAGGATCAGCCCGATTTCGGCATCCTCGACGATGTGCAGCCGCCGCGATTCCGGATCCCGTGGATCCAGCGGGACGTAAACCCCTCCCACCTTCAAGATCCCCAGCATCCCCACCACCAGTTCTGCTGAGCGCGGCATCGTGATCCCAATGTGGGAGCCCGGCGCCTGACCTGCGGCCCGGATCCGATCGGCGACCCCATCGGACCATGCCTCCAGATCACGGTAACTCCACCCCCGGTTCCCAGACCTCACCGCAATCGCGTCTCCATTCTCCCGGACACGCTTCCGAAATCGCTCCACAATGGATCCATCCTCTAGCTGGACGGTGGATCCCGAAAAAAGATTCGCGGGATTGGCGGTGATCGGTTGCTCGCGCCCGGCTTCTCCGCCATCCCCTTCCAGTTTTGTCTGGAGCCTCTTTCGGTCAATCTTCCCATTAGGACTGAGGGGAAAACGCTCCAGGATTTCCCATCGACCCGGTATGGAAAAAAACGGCAACTGCCCCCTTAGGTAACGCCGCACCTCCGGCAGGGAAAAATCGGTCCCCTTTTTCAATTGCACAAAAGCCACGAGTTGCTGCTGATCCTCCCGGTCTCTGTGCAACAGGACCAGCGACTGTTGGACCCCAGGGTAACCGTCGATGGCGGACTCCAACTCCCCGGGTTCGATCCGGTGTCCATGGAAATGGATCTGGTCGTCGTTTCGACCGATGAAAATCAGGTCGCCGTTCGGCTTCTGGTAAACCAGATCTCCTGTCCGGTAGAGCCGCTGCGAAGGGTCACGGGGGTGCGGCAGGAATTTTTCCCGGGTCTGCTCCGAGCGGTTTAAGTATCCCCCGCAAATACCTTCTCCCGCGAGAACCAGTTCCCCGACCTCCCCCACCGCAGCGGAGACAAGCGATTCCGTATAGATCACCGCTTCCGTTCCCGGAAAGCACTGCCCGATATTGCTCTCCGATCCGTTCTCCAGGATATCTTCCGCCGTGATTCGATGAGCGGTCGAATAGATGCTGCACTCCGTAATCCCGTAGACATTGTAAAATTCGATTTTTCCCTCCCGTAACACCGGTGCCCAGTCCTTCAGCTTTCGGAAATCCAGCTTTTCCCCAGCGAAAAGGACCTTTCTCAGGGAAGCACTCAGATCCACCCCCCGCCGCTTCGCTTCCGCCGAAAAGGCGAGGAAAGGCTGGGGCGCGAGATTGAGAACCGAAACCCCCTCCTTTTCAAAAAGCTCCAATAACGCGACAAAATCATAGCGGGTCTCATTCCCCGCCACCACTAACTTTCCCCCCGTCATCAGCGATCCGAACAACTCCCAGATTGAGACATCGAAGCAGAAGGAATTGATCAACAACCAGGCGTCTTCCGGTCCAAACGAAAAGAGTGGCAGGCCGTTCGTCAGAACCTGCACCACGTTCCCGTAGGTCAACGGGCACCCCTTCGGCTTTCCCGTGGACCCTGATGTGTAGAGAATATAAAAGGGATCCTCCGGCCCCAACCGGGGCAGCTCAACCCCTCCAATTGTGCGGTCGGCCTCCTCCACCCGCAGGACTTTCCGACCCTCGACCGTAAAGTCGAGGCTGTCGTCATGCAGGAGGGCGACGCATCCGCTATCCTCAAGGAGAAACCGGGTGCGTTCCGGCGGGTGGATTGGATCTAGTGGAACATAAACCGCCCCGGCCTTTAAGACACTAAGAATAGCCTCCACCGCCCTTTCGTTTCGCCGCATCCAAACGCCCACCCGGTCGCCTTTCCGTATTCCCCCTTTAAGGAGATAGCGCGCGATGCAATCCGAACCTGCGTCGAGATCCTCAAACGGGATCGGGTTGCCTCCGCCGGTTACCGCGATGCGCTTTGGAAACCGTCGCACACTTTCCCGGATTCCGTCCAGCGGGGTTTGCAGCGGTTCGCCACTTTGAAAACTCCCACCGAATTCCTTCATTTTACCTCTTCCGGTTCTTCCGCTCCCGGTGCCACCAATCCAGCTTTGACGCGCAACCGGTTCAGGGTTTCCGTGAAGCGGTCTGCTCCGAATGCTTCCGCCATCTTCGGCGCATCTTCCCGCGCCAGCCCAGACCAGTGGGAATACCCCAACCTTAATCTTTCCAGGCAATCTTTAAGCTCTTCCGGATCCCCCTCCTCAAACTCCAGCCAGGACCGTGTGTAAGCTCGCAGGAAGTCGGTCGATAATCCACGGCTCGCGCAGATCGGAATCCCGAGGATGCCCGCTTCTACCGCTACCATGGACAGCCGCAGGCGGTAAGGCTCCAGGCGATACGGAAGCATCACCGCATCACACCCATAAAGTGCCTCGAAATACGGCTCCCCAAACAGCTTTGGCGGCAGCCACTCGATTATCCCCGAGCCGATAGTCGCCAGAAACGGAAACTTCTCCTCAATGACCGCCTGTTCCCCTTGGATGAGGAATCGGTAATCCGGGATCTCCGCTTCATCGAGGAATCGGACTGCTTCCAACAGGATATCCAGCCCTTTCTCCGCCCGATGGTTCCCGAAAAATCCGATGGTCAATGCTCGACCGGGAGCCGACCGGGGCCCGCGAGCCGCAGCGAAAGCACAAATTCGCTCCGCCGGATAATGCAGGGTCGGGCAATGACACCCCATCCGCTCCATCAGGAAGCTTCCCAGTTCGTCGTGTTCCGCCGTCGGCTGCAGTCGGGTCATCCCTGCCGTCAGTCGGAAAAACCAGGCCGTTATTCGCGAAAACGGGCGATAGTAGTGCATCAGGACTAGCGTCCGCCGATGAAAAAAGGCATAGGCCAGAATCGAGAACGCATAGCGGATATCCGGCGACATGAATAACGCCACTTCCGGTGCACCGAAGGGCCGGGCACGCTGCAAGTCCTTTCGATGGCGAAAATTCACCTTGAAGATCGCACCGAGAACGGACACGCGGTTCAGGGCCTTCCGGAAGAAGTTCTTCGTCGCGACGGGTGCCGGCAAGGCATTCCGAGGATCCTGGAAATCCCCCGTGAAGACACCTTCGATCCGCTCGTGTTCGCCCTCGTAACCACGGATGCAAAAGACCCGATTTCCCTCGTGGATTTCCAGAACATCAAACGCAAACGTCCCGTTCATCGAAAAACGGGTTTTGTAATACGTGTCGTAGACGTAGAGCACCGGAGCTTGCCCCGACGGGGGGTAGACCGATGAAGGTTCTTCAGTGGATTCACCTGACATTGGGTTGGCGTTGTTTGACGGGTAGCAACCCCGAAACAAGACCATACAAAATGGGTCGGTCGTCCCATCAAGCCAAGTCCTTTTCGTTACGGAGACGTAACCTTTTCCCTTCCGAAACCCGTCACACCGCGGTCTTTTTTGGTGGAATCGGTCTCTGCCCAAGTCTAATATTTAAGCCCTAAATCCCCTTTCACATTTTTTGAAATAGCCCCCTTATGTCCAAAGCTTTGCGTAATTTTCTCATCGCCCTCGTCGGTGTCATCATCGTTAGCGGGGGCCTCGCTTTTTTCCTGATCAACCAGCAAAGCAAGGAGAACGCCTATTCGCTGATTCGGGAAACTTTTGCCGCCCTTGAAGCCGGTGGTCTCGAACCGGTGGAAAACGAGGTCCGGCGAATTGAGTCCGAATACGGATCCTGGCCGGAAGCGCGCTTCCTTGCACTCGTCGTCGACCTCGTCGAAGGCGTATTGAATCCCGAGGATGCGGGAGAACGGCTCAGGGAAATCGTCCCGACTCCCAACTTTTCTCCTCTCATGCATTACCGCCTCGTGCGAACCGCTCTCGACGGCAACCACCCCGACCTCGTCGAGTCCTTCCTCGGGGGATTTTTTCAACGTTACCCCGGACATCCCCTTTTCCATAAGGCCGTCGCCTTCAAGGCCCTCCGGGACGAAGATCTCAACCTCGCCCTCCTCGAGCTGGAAAAGGTCGAGGACGCGGGCCGGGCGGACGACGAAACCAAACTCCTTCTCGCCCGGATCCTCCGGGAAAGCCCGGCAATGGTGGATCGCCTTAAAGCCAAGGTCATCTACCGGGAGATGGCACGCGAGAAGGGATCCATCGGCTTTGCCGCCGCCCTTGAGCTTTTTGCCGCCCAACAAGTCCCCCGGAGTGCGGAAGAATCCGTTCGCTACCTCGAACAGCTCACGGAACACCCCTATTTCCTCAACCCAGAGAACGAATACTTAGCCGACCCGGACTACGGCCGGGCCCTCGCCAAGGTCCTCTCCGCCTACAATCCTCCCGCCGCACTCCACGTTCTCAGCCGGATGGAGGAGGGGGGAACGCGTTCCCTCGAAGACCGCAAACTTCAGATCTACCTCCTCATTCAGGACGAAAACCTGCGCACCGCCGACCGCAAGCTCGATTCCCTCGAAGCGGAATTCGAAAATGATCCGGACCTCGAAGCCCTCCGCGCTTACTACTATTTTCTAAACCGCGAAATCGATGCCGCCTTCAGCTTTATCGCCCAGAAGGATATCCACACCGACGGCAGCGCCTACTTCCTCTCTATCCTGCAGGCCGTTCAGCAGGCCCGCGCTGAGGATCTTGTGAATTCTGAAGTCAAGGCTATCAACGAATACATCCTCGACCTCCCCGAGACCACCCCTCAGCAACAGATCTTCGCCTGGTCCCGCATCCTCGCCATCCAACCGCTTTATCGCGATGAGCTCCTTCAGGAAGCGATCGCCGGTCTCTCCGACCATCCCCTTCTCGTCGCCGACTGGCTGAATGAGAACGGCCGCTACGCCGAAACCCTCGAGGTCCTTTCCGAGGAACGGGTCCGGGAGGATCCCGCCTTTTTCAACCCCTACTTTATCGCCCTTATCGGGGAAGACCGCACCATGGAGGCGGAAGCCATTCTTGAGTCAATGAGTTCGCGTTTATCCGAGGATGATGTCCTCCTCGCACGTGTGCTCTTTCAAGCCCGGGCCGACGATGAAGCTACCTTCGTTCGAGCATGGGACGAGGCCTACTCCCACGCGCTGACCGTAAAAAACTCCAACCTCATGCTCTCCCTCGCCCAATACGCCCATCAACAGGACTTCGAGGAGCGAGCCTACCGGGCCTACCGCCAATGCTTCCTCGATAACTTCCTCCCCGGCCTCGAAGACTGGCTGAGATCGCTCGCCTATTGCTTCCCGCGGGAGGACTTTGATTTCCTCGTAGAAATCGCCACCCGCACTGCCGAACGTTTCGAGAAGAATCCCATCGTCATCAACAACCGCGCCTACCTCGCCTTCCTTCAGGGAGAAGAAGTCGCCGGCTATGTCGAACAACTGGAGGACCTCGTCGATTCCTTTCCGCAGAGCGTCAATCTGCGGATGACCCTTGCTATGGGTTATCTCCTCCAGGAAAAGGAGGAGGACGCCCTCGAACTGGTTCAGGACCTCGTCGTCGACTGGAACGAGGAGAGCGAACAGAGCCAGATGATTCTTGCCGCCACCCTTTCCGCCAATAACCAGCGGGCCTTCGCCAATACGTTTATCTCCAATATCGACCCTGCGGCCTTCATCAGCGAGGAACGGGACTACTTTGAGACCTTCATCCCCGGCTTCGGCACCGATGAATAATTCTCCCTCCCTAGCATGGTGGAACCCGATAAGCGCCCGGTTCGTGGCGCTCTTGCTTCTCTGGGGCCATTTGATCTACCAAGTCCATTACCAGTGGGGGGGTGCTTCCTATTACAACTACGGTTGGATTGTTCCCCTGCTCGCCGCCCTCCTCCTCTACAACCGCCTGGAATATGGCAGGATCGATGGCTCCCCGGCCTCCATCGGCCCGAAATCCTCCCCCCTCAGAGCCGTTACCGTCCTCCTCTTCCTCCTTCTCCTCATCCCCATCAAAATCGTTTCGGAGGTCAACGTGTTCTGGCGGGTCCCCCTCTTCCTCCATGCCGGAGGCGTCATCGCCATCACCCTCGTCTGGTTCCGGGAAATTTTCGGCAAGGGCAATTTTCGCGCCGTTCTCTTTCCCGTCCTCTTTACCTTAACGATGCTCCCCTGGCCCTACCGGATCGAAGTCGTCGTCATCCAAGGTTTTTCCGCCCAGGTGACCGCCTTCACCACCCTCATCCTCAACACCTTCGGCCTGTCCGCCCAGGTTACGGGCAGCACAATCCGTCTCGGGGAGTTGACCGTCGGTGTGGACGACGCCTGCAGCGGCATTCGCTCCCTTCAGTCGCTCCTCATGGTCGCCCTTTTCCTCGGCGATTATTTCTTTCTTAACACCGCGCGGCGCTTCGCCCTCATCGCCTTCGGAATCCTGCTTGTTTTCATTTTCAACACCCTGCGATCCACCACCCTCTCCCTCGCCTATTTCCTCGTTGGTGAATCCTTCTACGACTTCTGGCATGATCCGGTCGGTCTCGTCACCTTCGGTCTGAGTTTTCTCTGTCTCTTCCTCCTCACCCTTCTCCTCCGGAAAAAGGAGGCCCTCTCCGGACAACGGGTCTCCGCCGCCGAATTGGGGAGCCGCTGGCTCGCGCGGAAAACCTCCTTACGTCTCGCCGGCACATGGGTCGCCGTCGTCTTCCTCACGATCCTTGCGGTCGAAGGCTGGTTCCGCTTTCAGGCGCTGAGCCCCGATGGCCGACAAGAGTTGAACTGGTCCCTCCAGCCCTCCGAAACAGGGTTTATGAATTATCAGGTTCTCGATATTCCAGACCGGGTGGTGGATACCCTCGCTTTCGATTACGGGACCCGCGTCAAAGCCGTCCTGCCCAACCTCGTCCGCCTGGAAGCCTACTATTACGGCTATACCGGGGAGGACCGAATGAGCAGCGTCTCCTCCTACGGCCACTCTCCCCTCATCTGCATGAGCGCCATCGGGGCGGAACTGGAATCCGTCCAACCTTCGATTCCCTTCCAGCAGGACGACTTCTCCCTCCCTTTTCAACATTACGTCTTCACCTACCCGCAACGGCCCGATCGCTCCGGGCTGCATGTCTTCTGGACCGTCGCGGAGCGAAACAACCGGGGCTTCACCCCCGAAGAACTCCAATCCCTCGACTACGGCACCCAATTCCGCCAGGCCTTCGTCGGACGGCGGGACTACAGCCGCAAGGTCATCCTTCTCGCTTTTTCCGGTACCTCGAACACTGACCGGATCCGTGAGGCTTTCCACTCCACTCTGAACGACTGGATTCAACTCCCCAGCTCCACCCCGTCCTCCCATGGCCCTCCTCACTAAACGTCTGCTCTTCCGCATCGGCGCCCTTCTCGTCATTGGACTGATCGCCGCGGCCATCCTCGCGTTTCCCCTCTACCAACTGGCTCGATCCTGGGCCGAGAACCAGCTCCTCCAGGAATACGAGTCCGCCACCGCCGAAGAGGAATATGAGCTGGCCTTCCAGAAAGCCTATCGCGCCCACCAGCTCTTTCCCGCTTCCGAGGAGGCCAAGCTCGCCCTTGCCCGCTCCACCCTCAACCACCCTCACCAGAGCGCCAACCGGTTTTGGGACCAGGCTTTGGACCTGCCCAGAAGGTCACCTCAAGATCTCAAGGATTACGTCAACCACCTTGTGGACTCCTTTCAGTTCCAACGCGCCTTTCGCTTCACCGAGCAACTTTACCGCGAACTGCCCGGAGATGAGGACGTCCAGCGACTCTATATCCAAGGCTTAATTCGCGGTCGCGATTACGCTGAAGTCACGCGGTTCATTGAGCAGCGTCTCAAGGAAGGGCAAAGCAGTCCTTTTCTCTTTGAAAACCTTTACGCCGCCTTGTGGGGAATGAACACCGAAGATTCCCGCCGTGCCGCGCTCGGCATTCTCTTCGAAAATGCCGAAAAACCCGACGCGATCGGAGCCAGTGCCGCCCGACGGCTCATTTCCCTCGGGCTCCTCTCCCCGGAAAAAGAGGCAGCCTTCGCACACCGCCTTTTGGAGAATCCCGAGGCTTCAACCACGGATTTCCTCTCTGCCGTTTCCAAGCTCGTCCAACTTGAGAAACTTGACCTCTCCCAGCTGACGCCCCTGTTCGAACAGCGGATCGATACCTCCAATCCCGATGAATTGTTACTTCTCGCCGATTGGTATGTCCGCAACGACCTTCCGGAGCAGGCCCTTGAACTGGCCCCACCGGACGCCTTCCGCGCCGACCCCCGCACCGCCCGCGTCTACCACCAAGCCCTCATCGAGAACGGCCGTGCGGAGGAGGCCTACGACAACACCCTTCGGACCGACATCGACCCCGGTCTCGACCCCGTTGACATCCTCCTAGTCCGGGCACAAGCCCAAATCCGTCTCGGTCGAACCGATGAATTCAAGGAGTCACTCAACCTCGCCGTCGAGCAGGCCTCGCTCAGCCATTTCACCGCCCTCGAACAAGCCCTTTTCGATATCGAAGCTTGGCAGGTCGCGGATCAGCTTTACCAACGCGTCCTCGAAATCGATGGCCTCGAATCTATCGGCTACCAGAAAATGATCTGGTCGAAATACCTTCAGGCTGACGAATACAGCCTCCTGCGGTATTTGCGAGAGGTGCGCCTCGCCGAATACCGGGAAGAACCTCCCGTTCTCGCCTTTCTCGCCTACCTCAAGCTGCTTTTCCGCCAGGATGCGATTCAGACACGGTTTTACATCGAAGAACTGGTTTCCGAATACCCGAACGTCGCCGATTTTCGTCTCATCCAGGCATTTTCCTTTTTCCAGGATGAAGAATTTGGCCTTGCATGGGACCTCTCCCGCGATCAAACCGAACCGATCCTCCGCAACGGCACGCGCTTTCAGCGCATTGTCCTCCTCCTCACCGCTCTACAATCCGGGTATTCCGGGGACCTCAAACCATTGGAGGAATACCTCTCCACAATCCCCCTCCTCGCCTCCGAGCAGCGCTTGATCAACGCCGCCAAGCGAAACGCTCAGGCTAAAACAGCGGGTAAATGAAGGGTGCCAAGGTCGACCCGCTGAACACGATCAACAACCCAGCCAGCAACAGGACAATGATCAGTGGGATCATCCAGTATTTCCGGCTCTCCTTCAGAAAAGCGAGGATTTCCGACAGGAGTCCCCGGTTTCCCCGCTCGTGTAAGGCTTCAAATGGATCCTGATTTTCGCCCATAAAAGATCAGGATACTTAAAAAGGTCTTAAATAGGAAGTCCGATCCGCCTCCTTCGTTGCGGACGGCTCGCGAAAGTAAGTTTCCAGCTCCTTATCTGGTCTCAGCTCTACCGGGGAGCGCCCAAAGATCCGGCGCAACCAGCCGATCGGGGTCACCACAAGGAAATAGATCAGCCCGAGGACCAGGAAGGTTACCCCGAATTCCAGCCACTCGGTCAACCGCGCCCAGAACTGCAGGATCCGGAGCCCTCCTTTTCGGTGCAGGCGGCAGATCAGGAAAAAAGCCAGTCCGACCCCGCCAAACCAACAAGGGATCTGCGCGGACAGGTTCCCGGTGAAAACCCAGGCCACCAGCATCCAGAAAACCCCCGCGGAAAGAAATCCAAACAGCAATTGCAGGGAAAACCGTCGCAAGCGCATCCCTTCCTCTCGGGAGTTTTCGGTATTTTTGTCGGTGTTGGTTTGCATGTCAGAAGATCAATCCAGTTCGAAGGCCTCCTGGTAGGCCTTCCAGTCCCCCCGGTCGACCCGCAACTCCTCCGTTTTCTGAATCAGGCAGTCCTCCAAGACCAAGAGGTCCATTTCCGTATTCAAAAAGCAGCGCAGGGCGTCCTCCGGCCGGCATACAATCGGCTCCCCCCGGATATTGAAACTCGTGTTGATGAGGACCGGACAACCCGTCTCCGTCTTCCATTTTTGAAGGAGCCGATAGTAACGACCATTCCCCGGACCGACGGTCTGCAGGCGTGCGGAACCATCGACGTGGGTGATGGCGGGTAATGCCGAACGGACCTCATGGACCCAGGACTTTAGATCCCAATTCCCCGTCTTGGAATCCCGGCTTGCAGGAGCCTGTGCCCCTTGAACCGGTGCCACCATTAGCATGTAGGGAGAGGTCCCTTCGTAGTCGAAATACTGCCCCGCCTCTTCTTCCAGCACACTCGGAGCAAAGGGCCGGAAGGATTCACGGTACTTGATCTTCAAATTCATCCTGGATTGCATGGCGGGGTTTCGCGGGTCACCGAGTATGCTTCGCCCACCCAACGCTCGGGGACCGAATTCCATTCGCCCCTGAAACCAACCCACTACCGCGCCCCCCGCCAGCTCCCCGACCACACGCCCCAACAGAACCTCCTCCTCCAGGACTTCATAACGGATTCCTTCCCGCTGCAGGATGGCCTCTACCGCGGCGGTCGAAAAAGCCGGCCCCAGGAGGGCATTCCCCATCCCATCCGGTTGAACGGGCCGCCGACTGTGGTTCAAAACTTGATATTCCACCGTCAAGGCCGCTCCCAGGGCCCCTCCCGCATCTCCGGAAGCCGGCTGAACCCAGATCCGATCAAAAATACCGGCACTGTGCAGCTTTCCATTGGCCACGCAGTTTAACGCCACGCCCCCCGCGAGGCATAAATTCCGGCAGCCTGTTGCCTCCCGAGCGGTGCGGGCCAAACGCAGGACGATTTCCTCGGTCACCACCTGGATGGAGGCGGCCAGGTCCGCCTCCCGCCGGTTCAACCGGCTTTCCGGTTTACGGCGGGGCCCACCGAACAAGGCATCAAAGCGGGAATCCGTCATCGTCAGTCCGGCCCCGTAACCCAGGAAGTCCATGTTCAGCCGGAAGGAACCGTCCGCTTTCACATCAACCAGAGTGTCGAAGATTGCCCCTGCATACACCGGCTCTCCGTAAGGAGCCAAACCCATCAGTTTATACTCTCCGGAGTTGACCCGGAATCCCGCATGATAGGTAAACGCCGAGTAGAGCAATCCCAGCGAATGCGGAAAAGGTAGCGTTTTTAGACAATGAAGATGGTTGCCCTCCCCCTTCCAGATCGCCGTCGTGTCCCACTCACCCACACCGTCGATCGTTAAAATCGCCGCTTCCTCAAAGGGAGAGGGAAAAAAGGCACTCGCCGCATGGGCCTCATGGTGGCCGGAAAAGAGAATGCTTTTCCGGTAGCCGCCCCCCAGCGCCCGTTTTATCTCCCGGGTGGCATACAGTTTCTGCTTCAGCCACGGCGGCATCGCCTTTACCCAGGACAGCAGCCCTGCCGGAGCATAGCGTAGATACGTCTCCAGCAGGCGGTCGAACTTCAAGAGTGGCTTCTCATAAAAAATCACGTAGTCCAGCAGGACCGGATCTACTCCTCCCGTCTCCAGACAGTAGTCGATCGCGTTCGTCGGCAGGGTGGCATCATGCTTTTTCCGACTGAATCGCTCCTCCTGGGCCGCTGCAACAATCTCCCCATTCACCAGCAGGCAGGCCGCACTGTCGTGATAGAAACCTGAAATTCCAAGAATAGATGCCATCGGAGACGGGTTCGACCGGTGAAAGGCGGCCAATGCTGCAAGATAAGCTTTCGCCCCGAGGGCCATAAAGCAAAAGCGGTCGCTCCGGGCTTCTTTTTTGACTTCAGTTTGCTTTATGCTCCACCTCCATCTTCAGCATGAAACGCATTTTCAAAAAAAAGAGGCTTTTACAAATTGGCCTTTCCCTGGTCGCCTCCCTCTTGGGCCTCCTCCTTCTTGAAGGTCTCTTCCGGATCCTTCCCCAGGAGCACTATGATCCCGGAGAATTGGATCCCGGTCTCATCGAATACGACCAACGGCTGGGCTGGACCCACCGCCCGAACTGGACGGGTGCCCACCACCATCGCGATTTTCAGGCGACCTACTCCGTCAACCACCGTGGACTTCGAGCGGATCCCGCCTCTGATCGAAAAGCCCCCGCCTCCCTTGTTCTTGGGGATAGCTTTACCTTCGGGGTCGGGGTAGAGGACGAAGAAACGTTTTCCGCTCTCCTCAATCAATCGGTGCCCGATCAGCGGTTCCTCAACGCTGGCATTACCGGATACTCCACCGATCAACAGCTCCTCTTTCTCGAAAAACTGAAGATCACCCAGCCATATGCTTCCCTTCTCTGGATCGTTTACCTCGGCAATGATCTTGCGGACAACCCCCGTGCCTACCCCCTTCAAGCCGCTCAGGCCAAACCCTACTTTCAACTCCGCTCGGAGGGTGGCCTACACTTGCAGAATGTCCCCGTCCCCATGGAAAAGCGGACTAGCCACTTGGATTCCGCTTTCACCCGCTTGCTCCTCGAGGGAGTTTACCAACCCTCGCGTATTCACCGTATCCTCGCTCCCTCCGTGCTCTGGCAGCGTATCGTAACCGTCCAACGCAACCTTGCGGGATACCCCAAACTGGATTACGAGGGTCGCTTCTCCGAAGACTTGAAACTCTTTCAGGCCATTATCGAGCGCGGACACGAATCCGCCATCCCGCTGACCGTCGTCCTCATTCCCGGAAGAACCTATGTCGAAACCCCCTCCGCCTTCGCCGGCCAATATACAGAACACCTCCGCCGCCAGCTCCTAAAACGGGATTGGTCAGCCTCCATTCAAGTCATCGACGCCGCGAAACCGATGCAGGAACACTTCCGGGAAAATCCGCGACAGTCTCTCTTCTTTCCCAATGAGGGGCATTTTAACCCGGACGGGCATCGGTGGCTGGCCGATTTCCTCCTTGCCGAATTTCGCTGATCAGCTTTCGCGTTCCATTCCCTTCAAATCCGTCTCCTCCGACGGGGTCACCGACTTCGCAAAATAGCCCAACCGAACGATCAAGAGCAGGCAGATGGCCGCCAGCAAAGCCAGCGCGATCAACAAGGTCTGTAGGTTGTTGATCGTTGAGATCAATATACAAAACAACCCGAACCCCAGGCTGATCGCGTAGAGATTGCGGATCGCTTTTCCCTTTTTCCCTCCTGCTGCCGAAAACACCCGGTGATGGATATGATCCCGATCTGCCGCGAAGGGATGCCGACTCTGGGAAACCCGCCGGACCACGCTCGTCGTCGTATCCAGCAAGGGTAGCCCAAGTGCCAGCATCGGAATCAGAAAACTGAATTGGAATTTGACGTTATCCGTCACCGGTAAGGCGAACGTCGCCAGCAGGAAACCAAGAAACAAGCTGCCCGAATCCCCCATGAAGATTGAGGCCGGTGGTTTGTTGAAAACCAGAAAGCCCAGGACCGCTCCAATAAAACAGCTCAAAAAAACCAGATCCGCTCCATAGCCGTTCAGGGCCAGCGCCACCGCCAGCGAGCAGATCACGATCACCGCCGTGCCCGCCGCCAACCCGTCCAAACCGTCGATCAGGTTGAACGAATTGATCACCGCCAGAATCCAGATAAACGTGATCGGATAATCGATCCAGACCACGTTCCACCCGGTCAGGAATTCCACGAAAGAGGAAAAATCAAAGGTAAATCCACTAAGAATCATCACCAACGCTGCCACTGACTGCAGAATCAGCTTTTGCCGGGCATTCAGCCCCTGTAGGTCGTCAAACACCCCCGTCAGGAGCATGATGAAACTTCCCAACAACACCGAGTAGCTCGGGAGATTAATCAGCAAATCCAGGGACGGAAACCACTGGTCCATCAACTGAAAAAAGAAGAGCCCGAAGTAAAAACTCAACGCGATCGCCAACCCGCCCAATCGGGGGATCGGGTTCGCATGCATGCTCCGGACGTTGGGATGATCCAGCGCACCTTTCTCCAAGGCCTGGCGACGGATCCAATACGTCAGGAAAATACACAATCCGCAGGTGAAGCCAAATCCGCAGGCCGCGATGGTGTAGAAAAAAAGATTGATGGGCATTTAGCTTTTAGGATCCCATTTTCGCTACCAATTGCCACCCGAATCTCATACGAAAAAAGGGTAGAGGGCTCTGTGGAACTCCTCTACCCTATCCAATATCAGCTGAGAATAAATTAAACTAAAAACTATAAATGGCAATAGGGTTAAACCCCTAAAACACCTGTTTTCGGTTAAAATTTAGCCCCGGAGACGGATCTCCGAGGCCTTTATTTTCGAGTCTAATTCGAGCTGATAATCGAACAGGGATGAAGAAAGAGAACTAACGGATCGCCCGTTGAGGCTTTCCAAAGGGATTTCGCGTAAACGATGAGACCCAGCGGCCCCGTTCTCGCCCTTCGAAAAAGGAAAGATATCCCAGTCGGGCAATGAAATGGGTCAACAATCCCGCACAGCATAGCATCGAAATAAAGGATATATTTACGGGCAAGGGCACCGTGAGTAGAACGGCAAAAATGGCGAGGCAGCAGCTGAACCCGTAGAGGGTGAGAACCGCATTGCGGTGAGAAAGTCCGAGGCGGTCGCGGAGCCGATGATGGATGTGATCCCGATCGGCGGTCATCAATCCTTTTCCGCTCGCCGCCCGACGGAAGATCGACAGCAGGGTATCAAGGAGAGGAATTCCCAGAATCAAGAGGATTGGCAGGAAGGACAGCAGAGGTGCCGCCGTCGGAGTCGACTGCAAGGCAAAGGTCGCGAGGAGAAATCCAAGGAAGAGGCTTCCCGAATCCCCCATGAATATCGTCGCGGGATGAAAGTTGTGCCTCAGGAATCCAAAGAGGGAACCGAGAAATACCGCAACGAAAACCAGATCCGCTCCGGCTCCGCGCAGGGCTGTGACAATCGTCAACGCGCTCACCGCGATCGCGGAGATTCCGGCCGCCAATCCGTCCAGGCCGTCAATCAGGTTCACCGCATTCATTAATCCAACAATCCAGCTAAAAGTGATGAGGAAGGAGAGAACCTCACCCGCCAGAGTTCCCTCCATCCCCGGAAAGAGGGTTAGGTTGAACCGGTAGCCAGCCATCATCACAAGAAGCGCGGCCAGCGATTGACCGGCCAATTTCCCCCACGCCCCTAACCCCTTTAGGTCGTCGTAAAGACCCAGCACGCCCACAAACAGTGCCGCCAAGAGAAAGAGGGGGGCGGGCGGGTCAACCAATTGACGCACCATCGGCACCGATAGTTGGAGGATCTGAAAAGCCAGGATCCCGAGGAAAAAGGCACCGATGATCGCCACACCGCCAAGCCGGGGAATCGGGCGCTGATGGCTGCTGCGATCATTCGGTTCGTCCATCCAGCCATTTCGTATCGCACGGTCTCGAACCATTCGGGTCAGGATGCTCGCAATGATGCCGCAGAATAAAAAGCCGGAGAGCAGAATAACGGCGCGTAAAAATGTGAATTCCAGGTTCATTAGGAGAAAAAGGGTCAGTCTTTGAGAAGAAATTAAGGAGTTAACCTTAATTCATATTGGGTTCTTCCCCGTGGTTCTTCAAGAATATTTTGGGGTTTACACCCCATTAACCTCTCAATGAGAGAATTTTTACACTCTTAACGGAAAGGGCGTTGAATCCTCACTGCCGTGCCACCAGGACAAGATTGACAATCGAATGCACGGTCTCCGCCCAACGCTCCTTGTAGTCCATCACCATACCAAGGTCGTAGGTTTGAAGACCTTCATCCGTAAGCCCCCGGATGAGCGTATCCTGGCAGAGATGCCCTGGATTCAAGTCTGCCGCGTCAGCGTCATAACCCAGCTGGAAGCCCCTGAACTCCGAGTCCAGGATCCCACCCATCGCGTAGGCAAAGTCCTGACCGTCCTTCTTCAGGACAGCCATCCGGAAACGCCCCTCGGGGACGAGTCGACCAATCAACCTGCGGTAGAAATCAACAAATCGCGGATGGTCGAAGATCGATTCGCCCGCGATCCCCTTCCAGGATTTGCGTTCGATCCGCATCAGCCGGTTCAGGAGGCCCTCCGCGTCCCCACCCTTGACCAACTCGGATTGCACACCCTCCAGCCCCGCTCGCTCACGAATCTGGCGAATAAACCGGCGAAAGCGCCCCGAGCGCCGACTGGTATAGCCATCCATCCCTCCTTCGAGCGAAGCGACATGGCAATCGCATCCGTCAAGACGCTGAATCCGGAAAAACCGGCTGAACTGGGAAAGAATGATCCGGTAAAGGAGCCCGTCTCGCGGGATTCCTCCGAGCCAGATCAGCGGATAACGTCCTTTAAGTTCCAACAACACATCGAGTAGAACGCGGGCTCCCGCACGGGGATCCCTGCCCAGAAGCGGGCAACCGAAAAACCAATCCGACTCGAAGGGTTGGATGATTTTTTGAAAGGGAGGAAGAGAACCCCCGCAGAAGACGACCCAATGCCCTCCTTTATGGAAAATGAGAGGCTCACGGTCCGGGTAGAAGGCCTCATGCGCGGATATCTGCCAGGCGAAACCACTGCAGAAGCGCATGATCCCCGGTGTCAACCGGGACGCATCATCCACTTCTCTTGCCATGGAAGCGAAGCACTCCCATCCAATCGACTCGATCCCCTGTGAAAACGACTTCTTCACGCTAACGATTCGGCTTCAGTATCCCAATTCAGCTCCCTCCGATCACTAAAAAAACCCCGGAATCGAAAATCCGGGGCTTCTTTGCTTGAGTCGCTCAGAAAATCGCCTCAACGTGAAAGTTGCTGATAATTGGTAAACAGCTAAAGGGTGGAAGTCAGTAATTAAATCTGGCTTCCACCCTACCTTTTTCCGTCAGCCTGGGTCAAGGTGCGGAGACTTCGTGCGCGCACATTTACAGGGTTTTTATCTTTCTCCTAAAAAAGCTGTAAAAACCACCGGAGCGACCACCGGCTCAATCGTGGAAATCGGTTTTCGCGACCCGAACCTCGGGCACAATGCCCTTCCGGATGACGAAGTCGCCGAAGGGTTCCCCATCCTGTCGCTCCTTGGCGTAATTCTGAATCATCGGTTCGAGGATCTCCCGGATGCCTTCTGGCGTTACGTTCTCCCGGTATAGTTTGTTCAATCGGGATCCGTCGAAGGCCGCGCCGAGGTAAAGATTGTATTTTCCAGGTGCCTTCCCCACGAATCCGATCTCCGCCAGGTAGGGCCGGGCACAGCCGTTCGGGCAACCGGTCATCCGGATGGTGATCGCGTCGTCGCGCAGGCCCGCCTTTTCGAGGATGGATTCCAGATCAGTTACGAGGTCCGGCAGGTAGCGTTCGCTCTCCGCAAGCGCCAGTCCACAGGTGGGAAGGGCCACACAGGCCATGGAGTTCAAGCGAAGCCCGCCTCGGGATTGGCTCTCCAGGATACCATGCTCGGAGAGAACCGCCTCGATCGCCGATTTTTCGTCAGGTCCAACGTTTCCGATGACCAGATTCTGGTTGGGGCTCAGCCGGAAGTCACCTTTGTGGATCCGGGCAACTTCCCGCAATCCTTCCTTCATCCGCAAACCGGGCTCATCTTTAACCCGCCCGTTCTGGACGAAAAGGGTGAGGTGGTGTTTTCCATTCGTGCCCTCGACCCACCCATAGCGGTCTCCGTTGTCTTGGAAGGAGAACTCCTTCGACGCCTCCAGGGTAAAACCCAGGTAGGCCTCTACCTTTTCCCGAAAAACGTCCAACCCGAGGTCTTCGACCGTATATTTCAAGCGCGCATGTTTCCGGTCGTGCCGGTCTCCCCAATCCCGTTGCACTTTTACGACCGCTTCCGCGACCGCTACCGCCTGATCTGGTCGGCACGACCCCAACGGGTCTGCCACACGGGGGTAAGTCTTGCTGTTGCCATGGGTCATCCCCATCCCCCCGCCAACCGTCACGGTGAACCCGGCCAGCTGCCCGTCTTTTATGATCGCCACATAGCCGAGGTCGTGCGCGAAGACATCAACGTCGTTGCTTGGCGGAACTGCCATCGCGACCTTGAACTTCCGTGGGAGATAGGTCTTTCCGTAGATGGGTTCGACCTCTTCTGAATCCGTTTTTTCGCCGAGCAGACTTTCCAATACGGATCCTTCAATTGACTCTCCATCCAACCAAATCTCGCAATACGACGGAGTCCGCGGGGTCAAGTGGCGGCTGATCGCTTCCGCGATTTCCTGCACCTCTCCGTGTACCTCCGATTGATAGGGGTTCGGATTACACATTACATTGCGGTTTACATCCCCGCACGCCGCAATCGTATCCATCAGCGACTCGTTGATTTCACGAATCGTCTTCTTAAGATTCCCTTTAAGTACCCCGTGAAACTGGAATGCTTGCCGTGTCGTCAGTTTTAGGGTCCCATTCGCATAGTCATCTGCCAAACGATCCATCTCCAGCCATTGCTCCGGAGTAACCAAACCGCCTGGTGCCCGCACCCGTATCATAAAGGAAAAGGCTTTCTCCAGCTTCTTGCGTCGGCGCTCCGACCGGACATCCCGGTCGTCCTGCTGGTAGATCCCGTGAAACTTCGTCAGTTGCGTGTCGTCGTCCACCAGCGATCCAGTGACCTCATCGGAGAGGCCCTCCAGAATCGTGCCCCGAAGAAAGCCGCTCTCGGTCTTGATGGATTCGTTCTTGGAAAACGGTTCGGTTTTGTCTGCTAAAGAGCTCATAGAAATCCAAGAAATAAAACCATTCTCCTTACGTTTGCAACCGCCTGCGGTCAAGCGGTCCGAAAAAGCAGGGGCGTTTCGCGACCCCGCCTCAAAGTCCTTCATCCGTCATCGGCAGGCTCGGGGCGAAGGACATGCCTTCTTCCGGATTCCGCTGGCCATGCCGGTCCGCAAGGGCCGCAAAGGCGATCATCCCGGCGTTATCCCCGCAATGAGCTGGCCTTGCTAGGAATAGGGGCAGGGAGTAGGACGCCGCCAATCCTCCGAACGCCTCCCGTAGGGCTCCGTTCCGGGCGACCCCACCGGAAAGTCCCATACTGCGGTATTTGCCCGACTCGCGATACAGATGGCCGCCGGTTTTCCGCACGAGTTGGTCCACGACCGCCGCTTGATAACTGGCACACAAGTCCGGAAAGAATCGCTCCAATTCCGCATCCGATAGGCTCTCCAAAAGGTAGCGCAGGCTCGTTTTTAATCCTGAAAAACTGAAAGAACCCGGACCTTCTCCCCGCTTCCGCATCGCCCGCGGAAAATCGAACATACTGGAATCCCCCCCGGAAGCGTGTTCTTCGATCAGCGGTCCCCCGGGGTAAGGCAAGCCCAATAGCTTCGCGCCTTTGTCCAATGCCTCCCCCGCGGCATCATCCCGGGTTTCGTTGAGAACGGATATTCGGCCCTCCCGATTGATCTCAAAGAGCAGCGTATTGCCCCCAGATACCAGCAAGCCGAGGTGGGGCAAACACGCTTTCAATTCTTCTTCCCAGCTTCCCGGATTCTCCTGGAAAAATGGAATAAAGGGGGAAAAGGCATGCGCACGGAGGTGGTTGATGCCTTCAACTCTCAGGTTGCAGGCAAGAGCGAGGCTGTGCCCGTAGGCCAACCCGATTGCCAGGCAACCCGCCAACCCCGGGCCCCGCGTCACCACGATCCGGTGAACCCCTTCCATCCCCTCCGCAAGGCCTCCTGCACGAAAGATTGTCTCCAGCAACCGGGGGAAGGATTCCAGATGGGAACGGCTCGCAAGGTCCGGAACCACCCCTCCGTAAAATTTGTGCATCTCAACCTGCGAATGAAGCTCCTCAACCAGCGTCCCTTTCTCAGGATCCAATAGCGCGATCGCGGACTCGTCGCAGGAGCTTTCTATCGCCAGAATCATCCTGTCAAAGGTCACTTGCCCCCGGTTCACCAGGCAACCGCATTCTTCCGTCAGCGCTCAGGAACGCTGAGACAGGCCCTTTAAGTAATTCAAGGCTTCACCGAGTTGGCGGTCCTGGATGACCTCCATCCCAAAACGCGAACGAAACCCGTCCTCGTTCAGGAGCGTCTCGTGGAATTCCTGCAACTTCAACTGGTAGGCTTCCTCATAACTGAGAGGAACTGCGATATCCGGTTGCAATCCAACACCGTCCTCAACCCCGGTCCCGTCCGGAAAGACGAAGCGCGCCGTCGTCATGCGAAGGCCCTCGCCATTACTCAGAGCGAAAATACTCTGGACCGAACCTTTTCCATACGAACGCTCCCCGACAATCACCGCCCGCCCAAGCGACTTTAAACTGCCAGCAACGATCTCCGAAGCGCTCGCGCTCGACCGGTTCAGCAGCACCACCACGGGTAGGTCCTTCCGGGTGCCACCACCACGGGAACGGATCACCTCGGGCTGTTTCTTTTGAAAGGTATGAATTTCGACCACCGGTGTTCCCGGTTGCAGGAACTGACCGGCAACCGAGACTGCGGCATCCAGCATCCCACCGGGATTGTTCCGGAGGTCCAGGACGAGGGCTTCCATTTCCTGCCCCTCTAACTTATCCAGTGCCGCCTCCACTTCATCCGCCGTCCGGCGGGCAAACTCATCGATCCGCAGGTAGCCGATCCTGCTTTCCAACAACTCCACTTTCGAGACGCTGGGGAATTGAACCGCTCCCCGGATCGGGACCAGAATCCGCGTTTGCTCCTCGAAGGGACGAAAAATTTTGATCGCGACAGAGGAATCTTCCGGACCTGTAATGCGATCGACCACCTCCGAGACGGTCTCCTCATCCACCCGGATCCGATCCACCTCAAGAATGACATCCCCGGGAATAAAGCCGCTTCGGAAAGCCGGGCTACCCGGGAAAACTTTCGTAATCGTAACCCCTTCCTTTAATCGGGTAATCTCCACCCCGATTCCCATGTATTCCTGGTAGGTCTCCTTTTCGAAGTTCTCAAATTCCTCCTTCGAAAGGTAATCCGAGTAGGGATCGCTGGCGTTCAGGAAACGATCGATCCGCTGCCGGGAAACCTTCCCTTTGAACAGCTCACCGTTGAAGTGCGAATACTGCTTCAGATGCCAGAGCAATTCCCGCTGCTCCCTCGCATTTTCCCAACCGGTCGGGGATAAAAGAGTTCCCACCGGAGTAAACCAAGCCAGATAATGCCCGGCCGTCAGGCAGAGAAACAAAATGCCCGCATAAAACCCTATCCGTTTGAAGCTCTTCATGACCGAAGGCTCAACCATGGAGTCTCGGTTGCTGCAGCGCAAACCCCTCTTCAACTTTTACTACCATTTCACCAAGTGGACCCTCGCACGCGATTCAGTTCATTTTCTTGCTTGCAGTGCAACCTTCACCCTCCCATAATTCTCTATTTTCTCCCAATCCATAATGGCTAGAATTTGTTCAGTAACCGGAAAGCGCCCTGTAAAGGGCGGTAAAATGATTCGAAAAGGTCTCACCAAAAAAAGCGGCGGGATCGGTACTAGCTTGGTCAAGGTGACCAAGCGGAAATTTCGTCCGAACCTCCAGCGTGTCCGCGTCAAGCTCCCCAGCGGACAGGTCAAACGCATGTGGGTCTCCGTTAAAGCAATCAAGGCCGGTAAAATCGAGAAAGCCTGAATTTCCTTTCCCCCCACCCAATACTAAGCCCGGCCTTCGTGCCGGGCTTTTTTTTCGGTCGGTTAAAAATCGATGTTTACCCCGAACTCGATCAACACCGGGTTTTCCAGAGCCAGCTGGTTGGTCACGCCACCCACTTGTTGGCCGAAAGTTTCTTCCATCTGGATAAACATCGCACCGATGTAAACCCGGCTGCTCGGACTGATTCGGAATCCCGCCTGAATTTCCCCATAGGGACCGAAAAACCACTCCGAACTGTCGATACTGTTCTGCTGGTCCAGCTGCAGCCCCAGGTTGGAGTTGACCAGCCGTTGGCGGGAGGAAAATTCACTGTAGGTGTAAACCGCCGAATATCCCGCCCCGGCCTGGAACCAGAAGCGCCCGAAGTGAAACTCCGACACGAGCCCCGCCCGGAGTCCAGTCGAGATTCCATCCAGGTTATACGTGCCCTGCACTTCGGAAGGAACCCCGATTTCCCCCTGACCGGCCACATCCTGGGTCACCCGTTCCCGGGAATTCGGGTCAAAGGCAAAACCGTTGTTCAGATTGACCACCGGACCCGATCCCCCGCTTCGCGAATACGCTTCACCCGGCACCGGGAGGATCTGGGAATTCTCGAGGAGAACGGTCGCCATCTGCCGGTAAAGATCCCCTTGGACTTGGCGGCTCGTGTCCGCATTGATGTCGTTGATCCCAAACGACCCGACCACTCCGAGACGAAAATTCCGATTATCGATCGCAAAGTACTGCAATCCCATCTCCATTCCTGTGTTGCTTTTGAGATCTAAATCCGCGCTCTGCCCCGCCGATTCCGAAGAATAGCCCGTTAAAGTAAAGGAATTAACATATCCGTTGATGTCCGTTGTCGCTTTGTCGAATTCAAAGCCAAAATCCGAACTGACCGAGCTCCCAATCGGGTCCACCCCGATGAAGCCGTCGTCAAATTGGTAGAGCACTGAATCTCCGCGATCCTGGACAACTTCAAAATCCATCTCGCCAAGGTTGCCGAAACGGACATCCACCCCCGTCAAGTAGCGCGCGGCCATGAAGAATCGCAGCGGTTTGCCGCGGTTCTGGTCGTAGCGAAGTTGGGTGGCAAGCGCCTCCGCCCGACGTGTCGACTTTGGCGAGGGCTGGGCCAGTAACGTTCCCGCAAAAAGGATTCCGAGGAGGAGAGGCAGTAGTCTGGAAAATCGCATCGGTTTTATTCCCGTCCAAGGATTCGGTAGAGACGGAATGGAACATCTTTTGATGGAGTATCGGTTTTGGGCGGACCGGAATCGATCCAGAAAAATTCATTTCCCCGACTTTCGAATTGCGACGGATTGGCCGTCTTCCACTCGCCCTCGCCATCCCAGTAATCGATCTGGAGATTTTCCGCCTGCACCGCGATATCCGGAGGAACCCGGAAGTTGATCACCGTGTTTCCGCTGGCATCGCGGAAGATCCGTTTCGGTGTCAGGTAAATGGGCGGATCGAACTCGTCGATGGGGGCGGAGCGCTCCCGCTGTCGCGAGAGCGTAATCCGGAAACTATCCGGGTTGAAGGTCGGATCGATGGATTCTATGTCAAAATTCGTCCGCCCGACATTGGTGAATTCAAAAAGAAGGTCGAGCGGTGCGTTAATATCAAAGTATTCCATCGGGTCGGGCAGCCCCTCGTTGATTCGCGGCAAATTCACGTTGCGGCGGGAAATGTCATAGCGGACCACCGTGTCCGCATTTTCTTCCCGAAAGACATCCCCGGGTTCACGGGGAACCCCGGGAATCAACACTTCATTTTCCACGAGGGAGGGAAAGGCCAAGCGGTGGAAATTCGGATAGAGATAGACGAACGGGCGAAAGTCTTCAGCATCCCGGGGATCCGTGATTCGCGCTTCCGGATCGGGGTTGTCGCGATCCACGTCCGCCGTCGAAAACTCAAAACGCAGACTCCGGTAGCCCGGGAATTGGTCCGGATCGAGGGGTTCTGAGAAAGACAGCAAGTAGGGGACCTCGAAAAGCCCCGTAATCGGATTGAAGACCGCCGGACCGCGCGGTTGCAGCCCCGTAAAAAGAGAACTGATGTCTCGGTTGGGGAAATCTCGGATCGTCAACTCAAATTCGGTCGCCTCTCCGAGGAACACCAATTGGTCGTTCGTGTTCAATTCGGTGATCCGCAGGACTACTGTTTCATCCGGTTCAAAGTCGTCCGGCACGGCTTCGTCCATCCCGACCACTGGCTCCAGGTCGTCATTCAACTCGAATTCGATAAACGTGGCACGTCGACCAACCGGAATGCTGAGCGTGGTCGGAACATTGGGATCCACCCGAAAGCCGCCTTCTACGGCCTGGTAATCCCATTCCTGCCGGTCCAGGAAAACCGTCGGGTCCACCCCCCGGGCCGTGGATTCCGGGCCGATGATTTCCACCGTGAACGACACCGGATTGGTTACCCGCTCACTCAGGAAAATCGGTAGACGATAGACGCCGTCAGATTCGCCGATAATTTGGGAGGTGGCCACTTCGTAGATTGCTTCATTGGGGTCATCCGCCTCCTCAACCACCCGTCCGAAATTCAAGGTAATGTCCTCAGCTTCGAGGATATTGACGGTGAAGCGGTTGTTCGGGCCTATATTTTGCGGGCGACCGTCGGGTAATGTGGGCGTTCCCAGCGTAATCGTAAAGTCCTCGGGCTCCTCAACCACCCCGTCATTGCGTAAGCGCACCTGGAAACTCAGGGTCGTCGCACCCGGGGGAATCTCAATTGGGCTTGGAGGCATATCATAATCCGCTGCCGTTCCCTCGCCTTCCGTCGCCGTTCCCGAAAGAGTGAACGGAACCGAGAGGGTTTCCGCAGTGGGCGCCGACAATCCAATGACCAGATTCAGGTTTGTCCGTTCGGGAAGCGTCAACTCGTAAAGGCCATCCGCGCTGATAAAATTGGCTTCCAGCGGGTCATTGTCCTTAAGGAACCCTTGGAAAAAGCGGGAATCTACGTTCACCGGAGTCTCCTCATTAAGAATGGTGGCCGAGTTCAATTCGACTCGAAACGATCGCAAATCCACGTCATCGATGCTGTTGTTTACAGAAGACAATGTGATGATCCCTTGACCCGAACCGGAGATCGTGAAGGGCGATTGCGTGCTTTGTAACCCAGTAAGATTAAAATCGTTTTCGCTCGAGGCGGTTTCCCCAACCACTGAAAAATCGACCTGCACCCCGCCATTGAAAACTCCATTCAGCTCGACCGGAATCTCGAACTGATCTCCTTCCTCACCAACCTGCAGAAACTCACCAAAGCTTACTGAAAGTTCGCCGGCATCTTCAATCTGCAGCGTAAAAGTCTGGGGATCCGCCGGAACCGCAACCGTGGTGCCTTCGCCCAGAATTTCCAGGATAAGAGTCTCGGGGGTGGACCCCTCGGCTAGGAGATCATTCAACAGCTCAATCCGGAGGGTTCGGCGGCGCACTCCCGGTCGGAAGATTAGGGGGTTTTCCCGTTCCACCTGCTCGGGCCCTAGGACAAACACGTAATCTTCCCCTTCAACCGCCGTGCTTGCCTCGCTCACGCCGATATTTACCTCGGCTTCAAACCAGGATTCTTCCGATAATTCGATCGTAATGTCCACCGCATCGGACTCGCTTACCGTCCGCTCCACCTCCGCGAAGGAAACCTCCACCGGGGCACTCCACGCACGGATTAGTCCCAACCCAAGAGAAAACAGAAGGGATGCGGGGAATCGGACGGGGGACAGGATCTCCAGAGTGAAACGGGGGTTGGGGATGCCGGAAAAAAATCGCATAGGTCTCAAAATTGCAACGGCTCCCAGTTCTGGGATTCGTAGTCATACAGGAATGCCTCGCCGGTGGAGACCATCCGGTCCCCATTCGCGTCCTCCCAGTGATAAAACACAAAATCGCCGCTGCTGGCGCGGTAGAGGTAAGGATAGAGGTCTTCACGTGTCCAGAACCACTCCAGCTTGTGTTGGGGGCTGAAAAACCAGACCCCGTCCAGGACTTGCCCATTCGGGGCATACAGCCAGTGGTGGGCCGATGTCAGATACCAACTCTGAGGGGTGGGCAACACTGCCGAGTCCATCCACGAAGCGAAATACCAGTTGTTTCCCAACTCCATGTCCGCGAAAAACGGACTCAAGGTCACTCCCGTATCACTGAAGTCCGGGATTCCGTCTCCGTCCGAGTCGAGGTCGTCTTCAATCGAGAGCAGTCCATGGCGATCATACCAGTCCAAGATGGATTCAGGATCCCTCCGGATCAGCTCCCCAAAATAAAGGAGGCCCAGCCGGTCCAGAGAGGCGGGGTCAAAGCGGGGAGCTCCGATCTCGTAGAGCTCAGTCGCCCAGGAATCAATCTCTACCCGGTCCGAGGAAACGATCGTATAATCCGTGTCCCCTTGCAGGTTTTCCGATCCGGAGTTCAGGTTGAAGGAAAGCTCCCGACGGATGCCTTCTGCCGAATACAGCGCCTCCCCAGAAATATTTTCAAAAAAGCTGCCTAGGCTGCTCCGTGGAACAGCGGTCAGGGTTCCCGAGGTCTGCAGGGTTCCAAAGACGACCGCATCCTCGTCCAGTTCCGGAATATCGGAGAGATCGATGACCAGTCCACCGACTTCCGAAGGCTCCGTAAACTCATCCGCCACGCTCTCGAAGTCTGCGGCCAGAAAAGTCGTTGGGCTTGCATTCGGGTCGGCGGGGTCCGTCACATCCAAGGTCCGGATGTTCTCCAACACGATGAGATCCGGGGTCGGCGCTCCCGCGCTCGTGTAATCCCGGGCGATCGCCACATACAGCTCGTTGAACGGGCCAAAGCTGGAAGGATCGTTGACCTCCATGTAGGCGTGATACTGCACATCTGCCGTCTTCAACTGACCCAAAACCGGGGTCGTCCAGCTGCCGCCCCCGAATACCATCGTCGCCATAAAAACCACAAGGAAACTTCGCTGCCGGATTCGGGACCTCAGGAATCGTTGAAAAAGCATAAAATTAAAGAATCTAACGCAGAGGGAGATGCCTATGCAGATCCCGATTTGCGGTGATTTGTTTCAAAATTTCAATGGAAAGGGTTTGATCCTCACTTATCTAAAAAGAGAAAACCTTTATCTCAACGAATTCGCATTCCGGGCTCAATCCTATTTTTACAATCTCCTCGCCGGATACCTCCATCCCCGACGGGATTTTGACGAATAATCCATGCGCGATTACAATAGCCTGATCATTATGGGCGTGGCCGGTGCCGGAAAAACCGTTGTCGGCCGCCACCTCGCCGCCCGGCTCGACCATCCCTTCCTCGATGCGGACGACTTTCACCCACCCGCCAACCGCGAGAAAATGGCCGGCGGCCTCCCCCTGAGCGACGAGGATCGCAAGGAATGGCTCCTCTCCTTGAACCGCGAGATGGCGCACGCCCAACACCACCGGCAACGCCTCGTTCTCGCTTGCTCGGCCCTCAAGGAAAGCCACCGCATCCTCCTCTCCCGTGGCCTCCTCCCCCTTCCCCTCTGGATCGTCCTGCACGGCCCACCCGAGGTCGTTCGTCAGCGGATGCGCCGACGCCGTGGCCACTTCTTTCCGACCCAACTCATTGAAAGCCAGTTCGACGCCTTCCAATTGCCCCGCTATGGCCTGCGCCTCGACCTTCGCCATCCCGTAGATGAAAATGTCGAGCGGATTGTCGGTTGGCTCTCCGAAGAGAACTAGAACGAGTTGCAAAAGCCAATTTTCGATTTTCCTGCGAAGCGGATTGGTATACCAACTATTATCTGTGACGGATACCGATGACTTGAGCCTCCCTCTGCGCCGCCGGGCCCAGAACGCCGCTCTGCTCTCCAACCTCTTCGGCATCATGATTGTCATGACCGTCTCCGGTCAATACATGGTGCTCTATGCCAACGATGTCATCGGCTTGACCCCTCAAAAAATCGCCATCCTCCTCAGCCTCACCCCCTTCATCAGTTTCATGCGGCTGCCGGCCGTTCCCTTCATCCGCAGAATCGGTCTCGTCCGGACCCTCCAGATCACCCGAATCGGACATGCCGTCATCATCGGCATCCTTTTCGCTCTTCCTGCCGCCGTCCTTAATTTACCGCTCCTCCTCCTCCTCGTTCTCGCCTTTATCTTTTTCCGCGAACTCGGTCTTGGGACCACCTGGCAACCGCTCATGCGGAACATCACGACCACCGAGGACCGCGGCGGCTTTTTCGCTCGCATGCGCACCAGCTTTTCCGTCGTCAACCTGATCCTCAGCGCGGCCGTCGCTTTTTTTATCGGGAACCAGATGCAGGAATACCAGTATAAGGTCATCCTCGGACTCGCTATCTTCGGTTCGCTCAATGCCCTCTTCTGGACACGGCGGATTCCCGAGCCTCCCCCCCAAAAAAGCCCGAGGCTCAACTCTATCCAGGCCCTGCGCTCCATCGTCAAACTGGTGCGGGGCTCCCCCCTCTTCCGGCTTCCCCTCCTCATTACCCTGATCATTACGATGGGGCAGTTGCCTATCGGCCTTGTCTACTTCCGCGAAGGTCTCAACGTCCCCGCCAACCTTCTCGCCCTCCAGATCTTTTTTGCCACCCTCGGCCAGGTCATCTCCCTTCTGTTCTGGGGCAAGACCTCCGACACGCTCGGCTTCCGCCCTATGATGGCCGGGCTCCTCTGGCTGACCGCGGCCATTTCCCTTCTCCTCTGGCTGGTTCCCGTTTTCCCCCAGGCCGACCTCCCTATCCCCGAGCTCTTCCAGGCCTACCCGCTCGGCGTTACCATCCTCCTCCTCTTCGGGTTCGGGAACGGTGTCCTCAATGCCGGGCTCGGGATCGCCGCCACCGCGGTCATGCATTATCACGTCGACTCCCGGAACAGCCTTGTCGCGATGAACGTCTTCGGGCTCTTCCAACTCACCACCCAGGCTGTCCTCATGCTCCTCATGGGCGGCGTCATCGAGCACTATGTCATTCCCGCTTCCTCGGTTTCGCAACCCGAGGTCCTCTTCCACTTCGATGGCTACAAAGCCTACCGCGGCGGCCTCGTTCCCGCCGCCTTCCTCATCGCCATCCCCTTCGTTCTCCGTCTTCCCAACCTCAAGCCCTGGTTCTCCGTCTCCGACTTTTTCGCCGTCTTTCGCTACAACCCCGTCCGCAGCCTCCTCGGCAACCGCCACGTTTACGACGAGGATGAATCCCACCGCGTCCAGTTGGCCCGCTCCCTCGACGACTCCCCCAGCCCACTGAACTTGCAAATCTTGCATAACCTTCTCCGGGACCCTTCCTACGAGGTCAAGCTCGAGGCGATTCGCAGCCTGTCCCGCTCGAAATCTCCCTTCGCGGGAAAACTCCTCCTCGACATCCTTGAGGACCCGGAACGCCGGGGCCTCTGGCACATGGCCGCCTACGCCCTCGGCGAACTGCGCTTTCGGGAAGCCGTCCCGACCCTCATCCAATGCCTCGATGCGGAAATGCCTTCCCGGTTGAGAGCGAATGCGGCTCGCGCTCTCGGGAAAACAGGTGACCTGCGCGCTGTCGAACCCATCCTCCGCGCCCTCGGCAAGGAGCGCGATCGCTATCATGTCGTGGCCTCGCTCACCTGGGCCCTCCTCTACCTCAAGGCCGAGGAGCGTGCGGATGTCGCCTTCGAAAGCCTCCTCCGATTGCGCGACCGGGAGGAGCGTTACGAACTGCTTTCCATCCTCTCCCGATGGCTCCAGATCTCCGACCGCTGGCTCCTGATTTCCGACTCCGAGACGACCGCCGCGAAGAGCCTCGAGAATTACCTTACCGGCTTTTCCCCGCGTTGGATGGAGACTCACCGGGACACCATCGAAAGTTTTCAGACCAGAGACTTTCGCAAGATCAACCAGCTCCTCCGAAACCGTCTCAAGCTCGGCGGCGTCCACCCCGAACCCGTCCTGACCAGCCTTCTCACCGTCCTCGAGGAAAAGGCCGTCGATTGGTCCCCGCTCTCTGTTCTCGCCACCGCCTGGCTGCTTTTCGACCCGGACAACTGAAATCGCCCTACTTCCCCATATACCAGAAGGTGCGCCGCCACTGGTGCCGCCGCAGACGGACCAGCTCCGCCTCCGACAAGTCCCGGTGGCCGGAAATTGACGCGTTCAACTCCGCCTGCCGACGGTTCCGCATCCCGGGGATCACCGTCCTGACCGCCGGATGCCCAAGGACGAATTTTAAGGCGAGGGTGGGCAGGTCCATCCCCATTTCCTCGGCGTCCTCACGGATCGCTTCCACGCGTTTTACCGTTCGCTCCAAACGGTCTCCGGCAAAGTAGTTTCGACGAAAATCGCCTTCCTCAAACATCGTCTCCTTCGTGAACTTCCCCGTTAACGCCCCCTCGTCGAAGGCGACCCGCACGATGATCGCGGTCCCCGTCTCCTCCGCCACCGGCAGCAGCTCCGCCGCTGGCTCCTGCTCAAAAAGGTTGTAGATCACCTGCACCGCGTCCACCCAACCCCCGCGCATCAGGTCGATCACCGAATTCTGGTCGATCTCCGGGGTCGAGACCCCGATCCATTTCAATTTCCCTTCCGCCTTCAGCTTCTGCAGGATCGCGAACGGTTCCGGGTTCCGGTTCCAGGCCCGCGTCCAGGTGTGCAGCTGCAACAGGTCCAGACAATCCGTCTGCAGCATTCGCAGGCGCTCCTCCACGTGCTTCCGGAGGTAGGCTTCACCGTAGCGGTCCTCCCAATTATCATACGGGGAGGGCGGCCAATCACCGGGTGCCGGCTGGGTCTTCGTCGCCACGAAGACCCCTTCCTTCCCCTCTTTCAGAACCTCCGCGATGATCCGTTCGCTCTTTCCGTCGCCGTAGCCCGCCGCTGTATCGATAAAATTGATACCCAATTCAAGTGCCTGGTGCAGCGCCTCAAGCGAATCCGATTTATCCTGCGGCCCCCAGTTGCCTCCAATCGCCCAGGCTCCGAAGCCGATTTCCGAGCATGCAAACCCGGTTTTTCCAAAGGATCGATAATTCATCTTTTTCCTCTCTAGGCGTGAGTGACTCGGGGCATCCAGACCGGTTCCTTGCCCATCTCTGCATGCAGCAAACGCTGGAGCAGATCCGCTTTCAGGGACCGGCTGCCCGGGTCCTCCCAGAGGTTGTTGATTTCTCCCGGATCCAGCTCGAGGTCGAATAGCTCCCCGTAAGCCTTCCCGTAGTAGGTCGTGATTTTGTAGCGCGAATTCACGTAGGTCCTCAGGTGCAGCGCCTCCTCCTGGTGCCGGTTCTCGACGACGACATGGTCACGGACTGGGATCCCCCCTCCTTTCCAGACCTCCCATTGGCTGACTCCCGCCAACCCTCTCGGTTGGGGCAGCCCCGCCGCCGCGAGAAAGGTCTGTGGAAGATCGACGAGACTCTGCAAGGCGGCGCTCCGCCGACCTTCCGGAATCACCCCCGGCATGCGGACGAGGAAGGGCACACGGATCAGATCCTCGTAGTGAAAAGCTCCCTTCGCGGTCAGTCCGTGATGCCCATAGCAATGCCCGTGATCTGAGGTGAACACCACCAGCGTGTCCTCCGCCAACCCCAGCTCCTCCAGAGAATCCAGGATCTGCCCGATGTATTTATCCATGCTGGAAATCATTCCATAGTAAACCGCCACATCCTTCGCCAGCGATTCGCGGTCCTGCAGGTGGGATTGAAATCCGTGGTTGGCATAATCTCCCGCCCATTCGCTGAAATCCGGATCCCGCTCCTGGGTTTTCCGGAAATGAGGAGGGTTGCGGTCATGCTCCCCAGGCGTCACCTCCGCGATCGTCAGCGCCTGGGGGTCATACAGGGTGTCCCATGGCTCCGGAACAAGGTAGGGCGGGTGCGGATCGAGAAAACTCGACCAGAGGAAAAAGGGTTGCCCTTCATCCCGGCAATGCTCCATCCGTGCCCGCGTCCGGTCTGCAATCCAACGGTTGTAATGATATCGCTCCGGCAAGGTCCACTTGTGCTCCTGCGGGGGGTTCACTCGCCCTCCGTCGCTAAAATCAAATTCCTGGAAAAGATTCTGAAAATGACGGTCCCAGTCCTCCAATCCCTCCTCTTTCATCCAAAGGGCGTAATGCTGTCCCGCATGGGACTCATCCGCGTGGTTCCGCGCCGTCTCGAGATGGTTGAACCCGTAGAACGGGCCGTGAAAATCCTTCCAGAACTCCAGGTCCCTCATCAACGGATAGGACTCCAGGGACGGAAACTCCGCCGTATCCCGAAGCTGCTGGAAATGAGCCTTTCCAATCAGCGAGGCGTCATACCCCGCCGCCTGCAACCATTGCCCGATCGTCGGAACCTCCTCCGGCAATTTCGTCCCAAGGGACCAGGCCCCGTGTTGGCTTGGGTAGAGGCCCGTGATCATTGAGGATCGCGTCGGAGTGCAGGTTGGGTTTGGGCAATAGGCCCGTTCAAACAGCATCCCCTCACGCGCCAGGCGGTCGAGATTCGGCGTCTGCACCTCCGGGTTGTCCACTCCAAGGGTATTCCAATGCTGCTGGTCTGAGGTGATCAGAAGAATGTTTTTCGGCTTTTTCATGCGTGGGGCGGAGGTTCCGACGGAGTAAACCCGGCCTCCTTTTCGAGTTCGTATTGCAGTTGCACTATCTCGTGAAACAAGGCTTGGACCGCTTTCGTTCCTCCAAAGGTCTTTCCGGGGTTACTCGAGGTCCGCATCACCGGCTTACCATCCAGACGTTTTAGATTGAGGAACATTCCCCGGTTGGACCCCTGCGGAAAGTCGTTGACCAATTCCGCCCCCAACCCGAGAAAGATCCGCATCGCGCCCCCCACGTGATCCACCAGCGGACCCATCTCCTCCAGGTCTTCGACATCCGTGAAAAGGAGAAAGTGCTCAACCGGATCCATCCCCTTTTCAAAATAAAAAGTGACCACCTGCTCGAAGAATGCGCGGGGATCCCCGCTATCCGAGCGGATCCCTCGGTAGGCCTTCGCCATCGCGGATGAGAATTGACTGAAAAAAAGGTTTGCCGTGAACGTGTCGGCCGAAGCGATCGCATGCTGCCCGCGGTGAACGGTCTGCCAGTTTTTCAGGGACTGCGGATACGCACGCCTTAATCCATAGCGGCTTTCGTGCGCTGAAACCCATTCGTTGGGGATTCCGGCAATCGCCGGAATCCCGTAAAGTCGGGAGAAGTCCAGGTTAGTCGTGTAAAGAAGTTTCTCGCTCTTCTCCCCCGTGAACACGCCAGCCGATCGCAGGGCTCGTATGACCACTTCGTGCAACTCCCGGCTCCGGCGATATCGGGTTCCCCGCTCCACGATTGTGAGTCCCAAGTCGAACAGATTTGCCACCTTGTCCAGCGTCATCCCGAAGTAGGAATCCGGGTCGGATTCCCACTCAGTATCCACCTCCCGAAAGTAAATCTCGTTCACCAACGCCTGCAACGGGACCTGCCAGAGAACCGCCTCTTCCCATGGCCCTTTCACCTTTAAATGGAGGCGCTCATCCCCTTCGGATCCCACCTCCACCAAGGACGGATCCAGGCGAGCCTCCTGCAAATACTTCAGGTATTCCGCAGAAAATGAGGCTACCCCTCCCAACCAGCTTAATTCCTCTGCCTGCAGCCGGAGGTCCCCTAGTCCGAATATCGACTCCTTTAGCGCATCCACGAAATGCTGGGGATACCGACGGGAATTCTCACGGTCGTGAAACACATATTCCGCCTGCAGTCCCGGGAAGAACGCAAGGATGCCTTGCTGTACCGCAAAAACGGATAATTCGTTATCAAGCAGGGAGGAAATCATCGGCAATGGCGATCCCAGCTTCTTACGTCACAAGGAATCGGACCAGTCAAAAATGAGGAGGCCGGGGGCGAGGGGGCTTAATCCGTCCGTTCCACGCCTCCGCTCCGCCCCACAGAGGTGTCCAATTTCTTCAAAAAACCTTCAATCAGGAAGCCCGGCACCGCTACCGCTTGCTGCCCGCCCCGCCCGCTGAAGACCAGATCGAGCCCCCCGTCCATACCCGCCTCCAACAGCTCCCGGGAAACCACCGCTCCGACCCGCTCCTCAAAAGCACCCGGGGAGCCCACCTGCCGCCCGAAAAACTCCATTTCCAGCTGCTTTCCCTCCGGCCCGAAAGCCTTCTCCAGGTAAGCCCACTCCACACGCTTCACAAACAAATAGACCAGAAGCCGCTCCCGCTCATCCTCCCCGATTTGCGCAAGGAGGCTGATCTGCGGCCCGTAGCGTCCTTCCGGAAAATAGGGCGGTGTCAGGATCCAGGTCTCCTCCTTCTCCGGGAGCCAGTCCACCGTCGAGCGGCTGCTGACAAATTCCGCCGTGGCCGCCGCCCCTTCGACCGATTCCTCCGGGGAAAGCGAAGCGCATCCGCCCCAAAAAAAAAGACTGAGGCAGCTGACGGTAGACAGGAGCGGAAGCGATTTCATTCTTTTGGGTTGGAGTCAAAATGAAGTGCCCGTTTGATTGACCTCGTGACTCCGGATAATCTGCATCATGATCTCACCCGCTGACGCGTCGAGCCTCATCCCCGACCTGAACACCCGCCTCTCCGGCGAGATCCAAGCCGGAGAAACCATCCGACGCCTCTACGCGACCGATGCCTCAGTTTACCGGGAAATGCCCCTCGCCGTTGCCTTCCCCGAGAATCCGGCGGATCTCGTCGAGCTGGTCCGCTTCGCCGCCGTCCACCGCTGCTCCCTCATTCCCCGCACCGCCGGAACTTCCCTTGCCGGGCAGGTCGTCGGGCACGGCATCGTCGTCGATCTCTCCCGCCACTGGAACCGCATCCTCGAAATCAACCCGGAGGAACGGCTCGTCCGGGTGCAACCCGGCGTCGTCCGTGATGAACTCAACCTCGCCCTGAAGCCCTACGGCCTCCTTTTCGGCCCCGAGACCTCCACCTCCAACCGGGCGATGATCGGCGGCATGGTCGGCAATAATTCCTGCGGATCCAATTCACTCATCCACGGCAACACCCGGGACCATCTTCTCGAGGCCAAGGCGATTCTCGCTGACGGGTCCACCGCCGTCTTCGGCCCGCTCTCACCGGAGGAATTCCGCGAAAAAACTCGGGGCTCCGGTCTCGAGGCCAGGATTTACAATTGTATCGAGCACCTTTTCCGCGATCCGGAGCTGACCCGAGAAATCAAAGAACGCTACCCGGGCCCCGCCATCAAGCGCCGCAACAACGGCTACGCCCTCGACCAGCTCCTCCTCACCCAGCCCTTCAATCCGGAGGGGCCTCCATTTAATTTCTGCCGCCTTATCGCCGGCTCCGAGGGGACCCTCTGCTTCCTTACCGAGGTCACCCTTTCTCTCGACCCGATGCCCCCACCCCATTCCGCACTCATCTGCGGGCATTTTCAATCGGTCAATGAGTCCCTCAAGGCCAACCGCCTCGCCCTTCCCCATCGCCCCCGTGCCAGCGAGCTCATCGATCGCATCATTCTCGAGTGCACCCGCAAGAACATCGAGCAGCGGAAAAACCGCTTCTTTATCGAGGGAGACCCCGGCGCCATCCTCGTCGTCGAGCTGGCCGCCGACTCCGAGGAAGCCCTCGAAAAGGAAATCCACGCCGTCATCGCGGAGTGGAAATCCGCCGGGCTCGGTTACCACTACCCCGTTCTCCGCGGGGCCGACATGCCGAAAATCTGGAACCTCCGCAAGGCCGGCCTCGGCCTTCTCTCCAACGTTCCCGGCGACGCTAAACCCGTCGCCGTCGTCGAGGATACCGCTGTCGACCCCATGGTCCTCCCCGAATACATTGAGGAATACGATCAAATCCTTGAGGAGATGCAGCTCGATTCCGTCTATTATGCTCATGCCGGCTCCGGCGAGATCCATATCCGCCCTGTTCTCGACCTGAAGACGGAAACCGGACGGAAGCAGTTCCGGGAGGTCGCCCAGCGCGTTGCCGCCCTCGTCCGCAAATACGGGGGATCCCTCAGCGGCGAGCATGGCGACGGCCGCCTCCGCGGGGAATTCATCCCTTTCATGCTCGGAGAAACGATCAACTCCGCCTTTAAATCTGTGAAGGGCACCTGGGATCCCGACGGAATCTTTAACCCCGGCAAAATCGTCGACACCCCCGCGATGGATACCCACTTGCGTTACGACCCCGCACATCAGCCGCGCGAGCCGGAAACCTTTTTCGATTTCTCCGAGACCAAAGGCATCCTCCGCGCCGCGGAAATGTGCAACGGCTCGGGCGACTGCCGCAAGGCCCACCTCGTCGGCGGCACCATGTGCCCCAGCTACCACGCCACCCGCAACGAAAAGGATACCACCCGCGCCCGCGCTAATATCCTCCGGGAAATCCTCACCCACTCCAAAAAGTCCAACCCTTTCGACAGCCCTGAGATTCATGAGGTCATGGACCTCTGCCTCAGTTGTAAGGGCTGCAAGTCCGAATGCCCCTCCAACGTCGACGTCGCCCGCCTTAAATCTGAGTTTCTCCAGCACTATCACGACGCCAACGGAATTCCCTTCCGCACCCGTTTCTTCGGTGAATTCGAGAAAAATCAGAAGCTGGCCTCCATCTTCGCCCCACTCGTCAATTTTCTCGTTCGCACCCCTGGGATCTCCCGCCTCCCCAAAGCGGTCCTCGGCATCCATCCGAACCGTTCCATCCCTGCCATCGCCGGAGAATCCCTCGCCAAGTGGGTCTCCCGCAACCCGCACTCCCTCATCCCCGAAAACCCAAACGGCCAGAAGGCCGTCCTTTTTATTGACGAGTTTACCAATTACCTCGATGTCGAACTCGGTAAAACCGCTATCCGCCTCCTCGCCGCCCTCGGCTACGAGCTGTCCTGCCCACCGGTCGTCGAGAGCGGCCGCGCCGCCCTCTCCAAAGGGATGGTCCGCCACGCCCGCGAGCGGCTGGATCAGAACGTCCGAACCCTCGCTCCCCTCATCAAGGACGATACCCCCCTCCTCGGCATCGAACCCAGCGCCATCCTCACCTTCCGCGATGAAGCACCCGACCTTGTCTCACCCGAAAACCGCGAGAACGCACGCGCCATCGCCGCGCAGACCCGAATGATTGACGAATTCCTCGCCGGTGAAATCCAAGCCGATCGGATTGGTCCCGAGCGCTTTATCGACGAGAATCGTCGCATCCTCCTCCACGGCCACTGCCACCAGAAAGCACTCGCCTCCACCGACCCCACCCGTCTCCTCCTCGAACTGCCCAAAGGCTTCACCGTTACCGTTCTCCCGACCGGCTGCTGCGGAATGGCTGGCTCCTTCGGTTACGAAAAAGAGCACTTCGAAATCTCCCAGAAAATCGGGAATCTCGCCCTTTTTCCTGCCCTCACTTCCGCCTCCGAACACGACTGGATCGCCGCACCGGGCACCAGCTGCCGCCATCAGATCAAGGATGGGACCGGTCGCCGCGCCTTCCACCCCGTCGAAATCCTCTGGCAGGCCCTGAAGTAACACCGGCGCTGCCCTGAGCAGAGTTCCGGTCCGTTTGCCCAACCCGTCAAAGGACGAAGACGGTTCACCCCAGCCCCCACCCGAGCCATCACCATCCCCGTAGGCCGGTGCTTCAGCCCGGCCCCATCTCCCCGTAGGCCGGTGCTTCAG
>CAYQKH010000011.1:0-1371 GCA_964417945.1 uncultured Opitutales bacterium | reverse complement strand
CCCATCTCCCCGTAGGCCGGTGCTTCAGACCGGCCCACCCCCCATCCACTCTCTTCCGGTAACGTTCCCTGGTCATTCTTAGGGTTCAATCCTGAACCTTCTTCATATTTCTGTACAAAATAAAATTAAGGAGTTGACCCCAATGAATTATTTATGCAAGTGTTAAAAATCATATAAGTCTCCCAACTTCACCTACCCATATCAGCCTTATGAAAAATTCCATCCTTGCCGCTTGCGCATTTTTTGCCTCCATCGGCCTCACCTACGGTCAATTGACCGTGACCAATAACAGCGACGCCGCGGATTTGGTAAATACCCTCCTCGGCTCCGGAATCACCTCCGTTTCTGGCCAAACCCTCCTCGGCAATGCCGGTGACTTTACGGGTGGCGACACCGTCGCCTTCACCAGCAACGACGGCTCCATCACCATGAAGAACGGCATTGTCCTTTCTACCGGCAACCCCGAAGATATTGACGACAGTAATTCTCTACCCAATACTCAAGGCACCGCTGCTGCGGGTGTTGGCTCAAGTTTTGGCGGCACGGAAGGTTCCAGCCTCAGCTTTTCCTTCCAAGTGGCCAATGACAGCGATCTCTTCTTCAACTATGTCTTCGCTTCCGAAGAATACAACGAATTCGTCAACGCCGGTTTCAACGATGGATTCAAGCTTCTCCTCTCCGGTGGCGTTTACGCTTCGACCAATCTCGCGATCGTCCCAGGCACGGGCACGACTCCTGTTGAAATTGATCTCGTTAACAACGGCTCCAACTCAACCTTTTATAATGACAACGAAACTGGGGTGGATCCTTTTGAAATGGACGGCTACACCGATGTCTTCACTGCCACCGCTTCACTCCTCGCCGGCATCACCTATACCATGGAATTTGTCGTCTTCGATCGTGGGGATACCATCCTCGATTCCGCCGTCTTTATCCAGGCGGGTTCCTTCAGCGATACCGAGGGCGATCCCGAAATCCCTGAACCCTCGACCGTCGGCCTTCTCGGCCTCGCCGGTCTCGCCGGGTTCACCCTCTATCGCCGCCGCAAGGCCGCGAAAAAGGCCTGAACTTAAGGCGAAAAGTAAGGAATGCTTTCAGCGTCTGTCCCCACGGGGGCTGGCGCTTTTTTTTCGCCCTCAAACCTGCACTCCAGGATCCCGTCCAGCCCCGATTTCCAGGAATCCATCCCTCCGAAAACGCTCCGCCCCAGCAGCCCAGGTTCCCCGCCAACCCGCAACTCCCACCCCCGTAGGCCGGTGCTTCAGCCCGGCCCCATCCTCCCCGTAGGCCGGTGCTTCAGCCCTGCCCTGTCACGCCGTAATGCAATGAAGGCGGATCGGAAACGCTTTCTGTCGGCGGTTCGATTCCGAC
>CAYQKH010000010.1:8484-44439 GCA_964417945.1 uncultured Opitutales bacterium | reverse complement strand
CGCTCCCACTGCGTAATCCGCCAGCTTGTCCGGCGTCCGGTGCGCGCTTACGATTTCTTTCTCGAAAGGAATCTCCAATTCTTCCAAAGTTTTTGCGGCGTGCTTCATTGTTTCCCAGTCCGAGAGGCTGCCCATGATAACACCCACCTTCGGGGATCCGCTTGCATTGGTCATAAACCCTAACATACCCGCCTCTGATGGCCTTTCAAAGCGATAATTTCCACCTCGCCGCCGGCATCGACGGCTGCCCCTCCGGTTGGATCGCCGCCGTCTGCCGCCCGACCGGCGGGAACCCTGCGATCACCTGGGAACGGGTCGATCACCTCGCGGATTTCGCCTTTCTGGAACATCCCCGTGCCGTCGCCCTTATCGACATTCCCATCGGCCTGCCTGATCGGGACACCCCCCGCCGTGCCTGCGATCAGGCCGCCCGGCGCGCCCTCGCCCCCGGTGGCGCCTCCCGCGTCTTTTCCCCACCCGCTCGCTCCGCCCTCGCCCCCGGATTATCGCACCCCGAGTCCTCCGCCCGAAATCGCGAAGAGACCGGGCTCGGACTCTCCATCCAAGCCTTTTATATCCTTTCGAAAATCCGGGAAACCGACGAGTGGATCAGAGAAGAGCATTCCCGCATCCAACGCCTCCGCGAATCCCACCCCGAGGTCGTCTTCCGCATTCTCAACGGCGCCCCCCTCGACTCCTCAAAGAAGCGGGTCGGGGGCCGCAACGAGCGTGCCGCCCTCCTCAGCCTTTGGCTTCCCGTCGCTCCTCTTCTCCTCCGCGAGGCCGCCCGGCGTTTCCCCCGTTCCGCCGTCGCCCCCGATGACGCCCTTGATGCCCTCTGCCTCCTCGTCGCCGCTCTGCATCACCCCAGCCTCCGTTGCATCTCCGGCAGATCCGACCCCGACGGCTTTCGCATTCCACGGCAGATCCTTGTCCCTAATCCGACGGAGATCGAAAATAAGCCCCTGATCCTCGCCAAAGGGACCGGAGATTGACCCCACAAGAACCATTGCCAAGTTAGTTGGTTTCTTTATTTTAATATTTTTTCACAAATCTGCTTCAGCTCAGTTGATGGAAACCTGCAATCACTGGCGCCGCGCCTTTGCGGGTAGGGGCCGCATCCCGGCCCGTTCCCGAGCCCCGTATCGTCCCGTCAGCCCATGAACATCATCATCATTGGTGCCGGAGAAGTCGGCTACTACCTGAGCGAGCTCCTCAGCAATCAGGGGCACGCCGTCACCGTTATTGAATCCAACCCGGACCGTGCTCTCCGCGTTGACGAAGACCTCGATGTCCGGGTCGTCCGCGGCAACGGCTCCACTGCCGGCATCCTCATGGACGCTCACGTCAGCACCTGCGATTTCTTCCTCGCCATGACCAGCGACGATCGGGTCAATCTCATCTCCTGCTCCCTCGCGAAGAAGATCTGCCAGAAAGTGTCTACCGTTGCCCGGATCCACGACCAGATCTACGCCGACAACTCACTCATCAACTACCAGCTGCACTTCGGCATCGACAACCTCCTCAACCCCGAAGCGCTCTCCGCCGTCGAGCTCGCCAAGGAGATCCGCAATCCCGGGCGCGTCGCCGTGGAAAATTTCGCCCGCGGCCAGATCGAGGTCCAGCAGGTGCGCGTCTCCAACCGCTCCAAGCTGATTGGGAAAACCCTCAAGGAGATCCGGCTCGATCCACGCCTTCGGATCGGTTACCTCCAGCGCAATGAACGGGTCGAGCTTCCCACCGCCGACTCCAAGATTGAAAACGCCGACCTCATCACGCTCTTCGGCCACCCCGAAGCCCTTTTCGAGGCCCGCCCGCGTTTCGACCCCGCGAGCAAGGTCGAGTCCGTCCGCGTCGTCCTCTTCGGCGGCACCGAGACCGCCATCGCCCTGATCCGCCTCCTCAGCAACCCCCGCTTCAAAATCCGGGTCATCGAGAAGGACCGCCAGACCTGCCAGGATCTCGCCGAACGCTTCCCCCATGTTACGATTATCCATGGGGACGGTACCTCTTTGCGCCTCCTCGAACAGGAACAGATTGGGGCCGCAGATTACTTTATCGCCTGCACCAAGCGGGACGAGGACAACATCATGACCTGCCTCCAGACCAACAAGCTCGGGACAAGTCATGTTCAGCTTCTTCTTAATAAATCCGACTACCAGAAGGTCCTGGAAAATCTGAAACAGACCCTCGGCGTCGAGATGGTCGTCTCCCCGAGACTCGCCACCGCTAACGAGGTCCTTCGCAGCATCTCCACCAAGCCATCTATTGAGCTCGCTTCCCTGCAGGACGGATTGGCCCGCATCCTCGAGATCCGCATCTCCCAATCCAGTCCTGGGATCGGCAAGAAAATCCGGGATCTCCAACTCCCCCCGGGTTCCGTCATCCTCGCCCTTTTGCATAAATACCAGGCCAAGGTCCCCGGCGCTGAGGATATCCTCCTTGCCGGCGACCGGGTCGTCGCCGTCGTCCGTGAGGAGCGCCAGAAAAGCCTCCTCGAGAGCCTTGTCTAAGCCTCCGCAAACCGGATGAATTACCCTCTCCTTTTCCGGCTCATCGCCTTTATCCTCCTCGCCGTGGCCGCCGCCATGACCGTATCCCTCGGTGTCGCCTTCCTCTACGACGAATGGACGCGCTGGCCCGCCGCCGGTGGCTTTGTCGTCTCCATCCTCCTCGCCCTCGTCCTCGGTCTCCTCCTCCGCTTCCTCGGGCGAAAAGCCAATAGGCGCTTTTTTAAGAAAGAGGCTCTCGCTCTTATTGGCATCAGTTGGATCCTCGCCAGTATCCTCGGCGCCCTTCCCTACTACCTTATCCTCCCCAACTGCCAGTTCAGCGACGCCGTCTTTGAGTCCACCTCCGGCTTCACCACCACCGGAGCCAGCGTCTTCACCGGCTTTGAGTCCTGGCCACGCAGCCTCCTCTTCTGGCGCTGCCTCACCCAATGGATCGGCGGCCTTGGTGTCGTTGTCTTCTTTGTCGCCGTCCTCGGATCCCTCGGCGCCAGCGGCAAAATCCTCTTTTCCAACGAATCCAGCGGCACCTCCACCGATATCGATGCCGGACGCTTCCAGAACGGCGTTCTCCAGATCCTCTACTTCTATCTCGCCATTTCCGCTCTCTGCTGCCTCGCCATGCACTTCTTCGGGCTCTCCTGGTATGATGCCGTCTGCCACACCTTCACCACAATCTCCACCGGCGGATTTTCCACCAACTCTCAGAGCATCGAAGGGTTCCGGAACCCCGCCCTCGAGTGGTGCATGATTGTCTTTATGATCCTCGGGGGAACCAGCTTCATCCTCCTCCTCCGCCTCGTCCGCGGCGACCTCCGTGCCTTCCGCCGCAACGATGAATTCAAAGTCTATTTCATGATCCTCTTTGTCGCCACGCTCGTCCTCACCCTTCTCCGTATCGAGGATACCGGTGTCTTCGCCCCTTTCGAACACCTCCGCGCTGCCGCCTTCCAGGCCGTCTCCATCATGACTACCAGCGGCTTCAGCTCCGAGAATTTCGACTCCTGGCAAACCCCCGCCAAGATGATCCTTCTCGCCCTCATGCTTACAGGCGGTTGCACCAGTTCCACCGCCGGCGGGGCCAAAGTCCTTCGCATCGTCATCCTTTTTAAGGTTCTTGCCCAAAACATCGAGAAATCCTACCGCCCCAATGTCGTCAGACCCGTCAAGGTGAACGGACGCACCCTGCAGGAGGCCAACCGCGAGAATGCCATCGGCTTCCTTACCCTCATCATCTCCATCCTTCTCGTTTCCGTCGTCGGCATCTCCCTCATCGAGCACCAGGAATCCGTCGCCACCGCCTTCTCCATCGTCTACTGCACCCTCTTCAATATCGGACCCGGGCTCGATCAGGTCGGCCCCACCTCCAACTTTGGCTTCCTCAAACCCGTGACCAAATCCTTCCTCTCCCTCCTCATGATCATGGGCCGCCTTGAGCTTTATGCCGTCCTTGTCCTCTTCTCCCCCAGTCTTTGGCGGAAATTTTCCTGATTGCCGCCCTTCGACGAAAACCCACAGAAAGGCCCTATCACGCCTCCTTTTAACGGTTTTTTTCCGGTATTTTCCGAAAATGGCGTAGACGGGAATTGGACCATCTGTATATTAGGAATTTCCTCTTCATGCTCTACGACCGTCCATACATGCAGGCCCCCTCTGATCGCAAGGGCCCCTCTTCGCTGGTCTGGCTGCTGATCGTTATCGGGGTCACTTACTTCGGATCGCACCTCGCCTCCGTCTTTTTCCCCAACCGCGATCTGGTCGGCCTTCTTCATGAAACCTTTGCCATGTCGCGGGACAACTTCCGCTCCGGCCGAATCTGGACCATCCTCACCTACAGCTTTTTTCACGGGGGCTTTTTCCACCTCTTGATCAACGGTCTTATCATCTATGGTATCGGCCGCTCCCTCCAGGCGGAATTCGGGGAAAAACAATTCCTATATCTCTACTTCGCCGGGGTTCTTCTCGGGGGGATCGCCATCTTTATTATGGAGGTCGACGGCTTCGGCTTGACCATCGGGGCCTCCGCAGGAGCGCTCGCCCTCGTCACCGTATACTGCTTCCAGCGCTGGGACATGCCGGTAACTCTCCTCTTCTTCGAGATCACCTTTAAGATGAAATGGCTGTTCTTCGCCATCCTCACCTTTGACGCTCTTGGTTATCTCCTACCCCTCATCAGTCAGCTTTCCAGCCCCGCCTCCTTCAGTCCTGTCCCCGGCACCTCTCACTCCGCCCACCTCGGCGGCATCTTCGCCGGTTTCCTTTTTTACAAATATATCCTCGCCGACCAGACCTTTCAGACCGGCGGTTTCAATCCCGGAAGCGGCCCCACCCTCCCGAAGTGGTTTTCTTCGAATAAACCGACCGCCAAACCTGCCGCCGGAACGAGCCGCTCCAGCAACCCCTCCTCCAGAAAATTTGACCGCAAGGGCCTGCAAACTGAGGTCGATCGTATTCTCGACAAGATCAATTCCCAAGGCTTTGGTTCGCTCTCCGACGAAGAAAAGAAGACCCTCGACCGCGCCCGCGACATTCTTAGTCGCTAGCCAAACGCCGGGACCGGAGATGGAACTCGATCCCAATCCGCAAGACTAACTACGCATGCAATTTTCTTACGGCACCCTCCGCCGACAGGCTTCGATCCTTTTCCTGACCGCTCTCTTTGTCACCCCGGGATCCGCCCGCGATACCAACCAGTTCGACTACTCCACCACCGACGCTATGCGCCGGGATACAAAGTTTGTCGTCCGGGAAATTCAAAACCTGCACTACAGCCGGAAATCCCTTTCCGGAATCGATTTTTCCGAGTTCCTCAATAACTACATTGGCGACCTGGACTACAACCGCCTCTATTTTCTCCAGGAAGACGTCGACCACTACCACATGCGGTTCAATCCGCAGGTCATCCGCGGGAAATTCGCGAGGGGCGACCTCTACCCTGCTTTCCAGATTTTCAAGGATTATCGCTCCCGGGCCCTCGAGCGAATCGATTGGGTCTTCGATCGCCTCGAGGGCGATTTCAACTTTACCCGTGACGACGTTTACGATCTCGACCGCAGCGAATCCCCCTGGCCCGCCTCGCCCGAGGAGGCCGACCGGCTTTGGACCCGCCGACTGAAGTATGAGCTGCTCAACGAATTGCTCTCGCCTCTCATGGCCGCCTACAAAGAGCAGAATGAAGACGTTGACTCCGGCGATGAGTCGCTGGGCGGAGACGCCCCGGACCCCGCCCCCACCTCTCTTATCGCACTTCTGAAGAGTCCGGAAATGGAGGAAATGGTCGAGGAAGCCGTCGATACGGTCCGCCGCCGCTACGAACGCTGGCGCCGAAACCTCCTCGACCTCGAGCCCAGCTACATTCAGGAACGCTACCTGACCACTTTTACTAACATGTATGATCCGCATTCCACCTTTCTCTCTGCGGATTCTCTTGAGGATTTCTCCCTCGCCATGAACAACTCTTTTGTCGGGATCGGGGCCATGCTCGAAGACGACGACGGTCTCTGCACCATTCGTGAGCTCCTCCCCGGGGGTCCCGCCGAGCAGAGTCGTCAGCTCGCATCCGGCGACGTCATCCTCGGCGTAGCTCAGGGCTCGGGGGAGATGGTTGATGTCGTCGACATGAACCTTCGCAAAATCGTCAAACTCATCAAGGGAGAGAAAGGGAGCGAGGTGCGTTTACTGATCCGCCCGGGAGACACCGCCGACCCCTCCATCCGCAAGATCGTCAGCCTTATCCGTGATGAGATTAAATTGACCGCCAATCTCGCCTCCGCCGAAGTTTTTCAAGTGCCCACCGAGAGCCGAACCCTCCCCATCGGCGTTATCGACCTGCCCTCCTTTTACGGCGGCAACCGCGAGGAGTTCTCCAGCCCCACCAACGACGTCAAGGAACTCGTCGGCAAGCTTAAGGAGCTTGGCATCGAAGGCATCATTCTCGACCTGCGTCGTAACGGCGGAGGCCTCCTCGACGAGGCGATCGGTCTTACCGGCCTCTTTATCCCCGAAGGTCCTGTCGTGCAGGTTCGCGACACCCTCGGGAATATCCGCGCCCGATCCGATGAGGACCCGGAGATCGTTTGGGAAGGCCCACTTCTGGTCCTCGTTTCCCGATACAGTGCATCCGCCTCCGAAATCGTGGCCGGTGCCCTGCAGAATCACCAACGGGCCCTTGTCGTCGGGGACAGCTCCACCCATGGTAAAGGTACCGTCCAGGCCGTCGTCGAGACGAACAGCCGCTCGCTCTTTCCCACCTTCAATACCGATCCCGCCGGGGCCGCCAAAATTACCATCCAGAAATTTTATCTGCCGAACGGCGATTCCACACAAAAGGCCGGGGTCGTTTCCGACATCACCATCCCTTCAATCAACGAATTTCTTCCCATCGGCGAGAAAGACTTGGATAATGTCCTGGTCTGGGACACGATACGGCCTATGGATTGGGACTTCTCCTCCGTGAAGGAGAGCAACTACGCGGTTGTGGACGAGCAACTCGTAAGAACCCTCCTTGAGCAAAGCCTCGATCGCCAGGAATCCCTCCCCGAATTCGATTACCTCCAGCGCTCCATTGATTACTATCAAAAGGTGCGAAAACAGGAGGAGATCTCCCTCAACCTCGAAGTCCGGCAGGAGCGCAAGAAGCAGGAACGCGAGTTCCAGGAAGAAATGGAGGCGGAGCTGGAAACTCTCGCCGGGAATCCCTTCCCCAGCGAGGAAATCCTCCTCGACATTCGCCTCGAACAGGAAAACCTTTCCCGTAAAATCCAAGCCGCTTCACAGCCCGGAGCCCGCGACCTCGACCAGGATCCCGATACCGGTCGGGACCCCGAAGCCGACCTGCCCGAATCACCCGCTTCCGATTCCATGACCCCCTCGGCCGATTCTTCGGATTCCATGACCCCCTCGGTCGATTCTTCGGATTCCTCCGAAACAATGGAAGAGCTACCTGACCGCCCCTTCGATATTCAACTCCGGGAAGGTCTCCGGATCATGCGCGATTGGATCGCCCTCGAATCGGCCCAAAATCCGGCTTCTACCCTCACTGTTCAATTAAATACGAAAACCGGCCGGATGGACACCGAGGGATTGCAAGAGCAGGGTGAAAGTCATCCCGCCCGGGCAAAAAAGTAGCGGGGACGCCGCTCCAAATCCGTTTCCCCCCACCACTCGGCATATCCCGCAGATTGAGCCGCCGCCTCCAGACGCGGGTGCTGGGCGATCCCGTTCTCTAACGCGAGCAGCCCCCCGGGTTCCAGGTATCCGATTCCTTCCTCGATAATCTGCAAAAGGTCCGCCAGCCCTCCCGTCTCCGCCACAAGGGCCTCCTTCGGCTCATATTCGCGGACTTCCTCCTCCGCCGAGGCCCACTCCTCCTCTGTGAGGTAGGGCGGATTCGAAAGTATCCAATCGAAACGGCCTTCCACCCTGGAGAACCAATCCGACTCCAGGATCCGAACCCGGTCCTCCAGCTGGTTTTTCCGACAATTCGCCCGCGCCAACTCCAATGCTTCCGGACTCCGGTCAACCGCGGTTATCCGGGCTTCGGGAAGGGCTCGGGCGAGGGCAAGGGCAATCGCACCCGTTCCGGTCCCCAGTTCGAGGACGCTCGGCGGCCTATGCCACTCTAATTTCAAGAGGCGCTCCACCATCCACTCTGTTTCCGGCCGGGGAATCAGGGCACGAGAATCAATCTCCAGCGACACCCCGTGGAACTCCCAGTTCCCGAGGACATACTGCAGCGGTTCACGATTCGCACGCCTGCGGACGAGCGGCCGGATCTTTTCCAGCTCCACCTCCTTCAAAGGGCGCTCGAATTGCAGGAATAGATCCAGTCTCCGGATTCCCAAAGCTTCGCTGATCAAATACTCCGCATTCCGCTTGGCCTCCGGAACCCCATTGGATTCGAAGAACGTTGTCGTTTTCTGGAGGATCTCCAGGATCGTCCGCATCAGGATCGCTCCTGGCTTGATTCCGTAATCGCCGCCTGCTCCTTGAGCAACGCGTTCAGCTTGTCTTGCAAGTCCGCCTCACTCAGCGCTCCGAACAGTTCGTCCAGCGATCCGTCCATGATCGCATCGAGGTCGTGGGAGTGGAAACCGATCCGGTGGTCGGTCACCCGGCTTTGCGGGAAATTGTAGGTCCGAATCCGTTCCGAGCGGTCCCCTGTTCCCACCTGGCTGCGCCGGTTCTCCGCATATTTCTGCTGTTCCTCCTCCTCCTTCGCCTTCAGTAATCGCGAGCGCAAGACCGCCAGCGCCTTTGCTTTATTCTTCAGCTGCGAACGCTCGTCCGCGCAATTGACGATGATCCCGGTCGGTGTATGGATGATCTGCACCGCACTGTCCGTTGTGTTGACCCCCTGCCCGCCCGGGCCGCTGGCCCGGCTAACCGTGATCTCCAAATCGCCCGGGTCAATCTGCACGTCTACCTCCTGCGCCTCCGGCAGCACCGCTACGGTGGCCGTGGAGGTGTGAATTCTTCCCTGGCTCTCTGTTTCCGGGACACGCTGGACCCGGTGAACCCCGCTTTCGAACTTCAGACGCTTGTAGGCTTGCTCCCCCTTCAGGAGAAAAATCACTTCCTTGAACCCGCCCACTTCGCTCTCGCTGATACTCAGGGGCTCTAGCTGCCAACGATTCCGCTCCGCAAACCGCGCGTACATCCGGTAGAGATCCCCAGCGAAGAGGTTCGCCTCCTCCCCCCCGGCACCACCGCGTATCTCCATCACAATATTGCGTTCGTCGCTCGTTTCGGGAGGAATCATCAACAGAAGAGCCTCCCGCTTCAGGCGAACCGCCCGTTCGGTCAGGCTTTCCGTTTCGCTACGGGCGATTTCCGCCAGCTCCGGGTCACTCGCCGCATCCCGCAGAAGCTCCGCGTTTTCCGCCAGCTGCACCTCCGCCTTTTCCAGCGATTTGAAGACTTCAACCAGCCCCGTCAGCTTTTGGTGCTCCCTTGATAGGTCGGCCGCCTTTCGAGGATCGTTGAAAACGGTGGGATCCGATAATTTTCGGGTGAGCTGGTCCAATCGGTCGCGGAATGGAGCAATATCAGGGATTCCTTCTGGCATAATGCAATTCAACACGTTAAGAGTTTCCACAACGGGGCGTCCATCTTTTCTCCTCTCCCTCCTCATTCCATCCTGCACTATTCAGTCTCCTCCGTTTCACGCTTATGCCCAAGCAGCAACTCCACCACCAGCATGTCATGGCCTGCGTTTGGGACTTTGATAAGACCCTCATCCCCGGCTATATGCAAAGCCCCCTCTTCGAGGCCTTCGGTATCGACGAAAAAGCCTTTTGGGCCGAGGTCAATGCCTTGCCCGAACACTACGAGGCCCGTGGACTTCATGTCTCCCCAGACACCATCTACCTCAATCACCTTCTCAGCTATATCAAGAACGGGCCCCTCAAGGGCCTGACAAACAGGCGCCTCCGCGAACTCGGAGCCGAGCTCCAGTTCTACCCGGGCCTCCCCGATTTTTTCCAATCCTTGCGGGAGCTCGTCAACCACGACCCCGAATACGCCAAAAAGGATATCGAACTCGAACATTACATCATCAGCACCGGACTCGCCGAAATGATTCGCGGCAGCGCCATTGCCGACTCCGTCGATGGCATCTTCGGCTGCGAGTTCATCGAGAACCCCCTTCCCCCTCGCTACCTCTCTCAAACCGAATTTTCCCTCCCCATGACCCCGGAAATCAGCCAGATCGGAGTCATGGTCGATAATACCGTGAAAACCCGCTTCATCTTTGAAATCAATAAAGGGTCGAATAAAAACCGGAATATCGACGTCAACGCCGCTATGCATTACGAGGACCGCCGGATCCCCCTTGATAAGATGATTTACATCGCCGACGGTCCCAGCGATGTCCCCGTCTTTTCCGTCGTCCGCAAGGGCGGCGGGCTCACCTATGCCGTCTACAACTCCGATGACATGGGGGAATTTGCACAGAACGAAATGCTCCGCGAAACCGGCCGCATCGACAATTACGGCCGGGCGGATTACCGGCCAAAAAGTGATACCGCCAAATGGATCACGCTCAAGGTCCGCCAAATCTGCAGCCGCATCGTGGACGAACATGAAATTGCCCTGACCCAGCGCGTGGCCAAACCTCCGCGGCACCTCCATCGCCGCGAGCAACAACCGCCGATTGTCGAGAGCGATCCCATCGGCCGCCAGGATGAGCTCTTTTCCAAACCTGAACGGGAATAAAAAGCCCCCCGGGGTTACCGGAGGGCTTAAAGCTACTTTTCTACCACAAAGCGCAGGGCGCTAAAACCAAAACTGTGAAAGGGTATTGTTAGCTTCGACGATGCCTTCTTGGATCCGTTCAAGATTTTTTCCAATTTAAACGATTTTTACGAATCGGGTCTTCAGGAGGCGACGGTCAGGCTGGGAAGACCGGCTTCCAAGCTAAGAACCGGCTCCGGGACTGCTTCGGCAGTAAAAGGGGTGACTCGGCGGAAATGCCGCCAGCTGTTTTCCCAATCATCAAGGAGGGTCTGGGCATGGGGGCTGCCGGTGAATTCGGCATGACGCACGACCAGCCGACGGAGGTTTTCCACCTCCTCGTCTTCGGCCTCCCATTCCTTGACATAGACCATGTCGGGGTTGATGCGGTGCTTGAACTGGTCTTGGGGATCGTAAATGAAAGCCAGCCCGCCGCTCATCCCGGCGCCAAAATTGCGTCCGGTATTGCCGAGACAAACCACCGTTCCGCCAGTCATGTATTCGCATCCATGGTCTCCGATGCCCTCAATCACAGTCACCGCCCCGGAATTCCGGACCCCGAAGCGCTCCCCGGCCTGTCCCGCGGCAAAAAGGTAGCCGCCAGTGGCGCCGTAAAGGCAGGTGTTCCCCATGATGATGTTCTCGTGCCAGGAGAACGTCTCGTTTTCCTTCGGACGGATGATGATTTCCCCGCCGTTCATCCCCTTGCCGACGTAGTCATTGGTGTCCCCCAGGACCCGGATCCGGATACCGCTGACGAGGAAGGCCCCCAGGCTCTGTCCGCAGCTTCCTTTGAAATCCAGGTTCAGGGTTCCCTGTTCCAATCCCGCGTTACCCTGCAGGTAGGCAATTTCACCGGATATCCGGGTTCCCAGGTTGCGGTTGATGTTCGTCACCTTGAATTGCCCACGGTAAACTGGAGCTTTGTTAATAATGGTCTCCCGCGCCACCTGAAGGATTTGGTCGTCCAGGGAGCCTTCGTTCCCGAAACGGTCGTTACGCCGCCGGGTGTGGATACGGGGAAGCTCCCCCGTGGGATCCGGGTTGTGCAGAAGACGAGAGAAATTGATGGTCTTCGTCTTGGGGTTCGTCGGGTCATCCACCTGCTCCAGCAAGTCGGTCCGGCCGATCAGTTCATCCATCGTGCGAAATCCAAGTTCCGCCAGGATCCGCCGCACATCCTGCGATACCGCGTTGAAAAAGTTGATGATGTTCTCCGGCTTGCCCCGAAACTTTGCGCGAAGATCCTCACGCTGCGTCGCCACTCCCACCGGGCAGGTGTTCAAATGGCAGACTCGGAACATCGCGCATCCACCCGCGATCAGGGCCGACGTTCCAAAGTTGTATTCTTCCGCTCCGAGGATTGCCGCAACTACAATGTCGCGCCCCGTTTTCATTCCGCCGTCCGTTCGCAGCGTTACCCGGCTACGAAGGTCGTTTAACATCAAAACTTGGTGGGCTTCCGCCAGCCCGATTTCCCAGGCACTCCCCGCGTTCTTAATCGAGGAAATCGGAGACGCACCGGTGCCGCCGTCATGACCCGAAATCAGGATGACATCTGCGTAAGCCTTCGCGACACCCGCCGCGATCGTCCCTACACCACTGGAAGATACCAGTTTTACGCAAACCTTCGCCCGAGGGTTAACCTCCTTCAAATCAAATATCAACTGCGCCAGATCCTCGATCGAGTAAATATCATGGTGCGGTGGTGGAGAGATCAGGGTTACCCCCGGAACGCTGAAACGCAGTCGGGCAATCAGAGGGGAGACCTTGTGTCCGGGCAACTGCCCGCCCTCACCCGGCTTCGCGCCCTGCGCGATCTTGATCTCGATTTCCTGGGCGTTGGTTAAGTACTCTGCAGTTACCCCGAAGCGTCCGCTCGCCACCTGCTTGATCGCGGAATTCGCGTTGTCTTTGTTTTCAAGGGGGTGGAACCGCCGGGGATCTTCCCCTCCTTCTCCGGAATTCGATTTCCCTCCGATGCTGTTCATCGCGATCGCGAGGGTTTCATGCATCTCGGGGGAAAGTGCCCCCAGCGACATTCCCGCCGTGGTGAATCGCCGACGAATCTCTTCGATCGGCTCCACTTCTTCCAGGGGAATTGGCTCCCGGATATTCCGGAACTTGAAAAGGTCCCGGATGCTGATCGGGACATGATCGTCGCTGATCTCTTTAAAGGGCAGGAAGGCCTCGTAGTCCCCACCTTTCCGAATGAATTTGTTCATTCCCGATACGACTTTCGGATTCCAACCATGCACTTCCCCTTCCCCGCGTTTCACAACCGTCAGGTAGCCCTCGCTCCAAAGCTTTGTGCTCTCGCCCTCCTCCTCGGGGTAGGCCTGCTCGTGCCGGTCAAGGGTTTCCCGAGCGATGTCCGTGTATCCCAAGCCCCCGATCGGGCACGGCGTTTCCGGGAAACACTCATCCACCACCTTGTTGCTCAAACCTATTGCCTCGAAAACCTGGGCTGCATGGTAGCTGAAGAGCGTGCTGATCCCCATCTTCGACATGATCTTCAGCAGACCCATGTTCAGCGCGTTCCGGTAGTTCAGGATCCCCTGCGACGGTTCGACCCGCAACGCGTCGTCCCCTTCCTCCAGGGATTCTGCCGTCCAGTTTCGAATCAATTCGTATGCAAAATACGGATACACTGCATTCGCTCCAAAGCCGATAATACAGGCCATCTGATGCACGTCGCGCGCTTCGGCCGTCTCCACAATCAGGTCGCAACGGATCCGCTTGCCCATCCGCACCAACTCCGAGTGCACCGCACCGACCGCCAACACCGCAGGGATGATCACCCGGTCCGCACCAGCCGCACGGTCGCTGAGGTGAACCAACCGGAGGGGGCGCTCCTCGAACGCTCGTGAAATCTCATTGCGGATCTCGTTCAATCGCTTCTCAAGACCCTCCTCACCCGCCTCCCAGGGAAACGTGGCGTCCACACTTAGGATCGAGTCCTTCAGGAAGTCTGTTTCAAAAATCGAACGGAATTCATTCGGGAGTAGGAAGGGGCTGTCGAGGGCCAGAAAGCGGTGATCCTGCACCATCGTATCGAAAATTCCAAGTCGCCCTCCGAGATAGGTTTTCAGCGACATCACGAGGCTTTCGCGGAGAGAGTCGATCGCTGGGTTAGTCACCTGTGCAAACAGTTGCTTGAAATAAGTGTAAACCAGTCGCTTCCTCCGCGAGAGGACCGCCAATGGGGTGTCGTCACCCATCGAACCGACCGGCTCTTTTCCCGTCTGCAACATCGGCTTTAAGACGATCGACTCCTCGTCCAGATCATAACCGAGGGCCTTCCGGGTGGCCTCAAGGTTTCCTTCGAAGCGGATCTCGTTCGGGAAATCCTCGTTTTCCCCCGCCTTTGCGTGCAGATTTACAATACTGCGATCACACCACTCGCTGTAATTTCCGCTTAAAGCAAGGCGGTCTTTGATCGCGTTGTCCAGGAGTAGGGTTTTCTCCTCGAGGTCCACCGCCATCATCCGTCCCGGACCCAGCCTCCCGGATTCCACTACCTTCGAACCCCAGCCCGGCACGATCCCGACTTCCGAGGCAAGGACAATTGTGTCGTCCTCGAACACCTTGTAGCGCACCGGCCTCAGCCCATTGCGGTCCAGGGCCGCTCCGACGTAGCGCCCATCCGCAAAAACCATCGCCGCGGGTCCATCCCACGGCTCCATCATGACAGCATGGTATTTGTAGAAATCGCGGACAGGCTTCGGCAAGAGCGGATCCTGTTCCCAAGCCCAGGGCATCATCATTGCCAGCGATTGCAGGCTGGGGCGCCCACCCACTGTCAGCAATTGCAGGCAGTTGTCGAAACTCGCCGAATCGCTCATCCCCGATTGGATCATCGGGCGGAGATCCTCAAAGCGCTTCCCCCAGACTCCGTGGTCCGAGGCAGATTCACGGGCGCGCATATTATTCCGGTTGCCACGGATCGTGTTGATTTCGCCATTGTGCGCCAGCATTCGGTAGGGCTGCGCACGCGTCCAATCCGGGAAAGTGTTCGTCGCGAATCGCTGGTGGAATATCGCGAAGGGTGTCTTATAAAGCGGGGATTTGAGGTCCGAAAAAAAGCGGCGCAGCTGCGGGGCGTTCAAAAGACCTTTATACGTGATCGAGCAGTTCGAGAGACTGCAAATGTAGAAATTCTCCACCCGCTCTAACCGGGCGCGCCGGGTGGCCTGTTTTTGCGCCAAGAGCAGGTTCCGACTAAAGATTTCATTTCGCTGGTCCGGCCCGCGGGTGATCAGAGCATGCAGGATACAGGGTCGGGTATGCTCCGCCTTTTGCCCCAGGCAGGAAGGATCGACCGGAACCTCCCGCCAGAGCACAAGATCCATCCCTTCCTTTCGGATGCATTCTTCAAATATCCGCTTTCCCTCCCGCTGGCTGTCAGTATCTTCGCGATCCAGAAACAACACTCCTACCGCAAGATCCTCATTCCGAATATGCGAGAGGCCGTTATCGTGGAGGATCTTCTGAAATAGCTCGTGAGGGATGGCGGTGAGGATTCCCGCCCCGTCACCTGTAATCGCATCCGCGTCGATTGCTCCGCGGTGGGCTAAGTTCTTCAGTCCTATAATCGCGCGGTCCAGAATGTCGTAGGAGGCATGAGCTTTAATATTTGCGATGAATCCCACACCGCAGGCGTCGTGTTCGAAGTCGGGTTGGTAAAGAGATGGATAGGACATTTGTTCCATGAAAAGAGTGCTGGAAGATTAAAATGAGCGGAATCGCAAGCAAACAACTTGCTTTTCAAACGCAAATTTAAACTGGTGGCGCGAGGCTAGAAATCCCGCTACCAAGAAAAAGGGGAGTCCGCTGCCGACTAAAAAAACCGGACGGTCTTCGAGCGCATCCGCTCGTGTTCCTCGTCGGAGCAAGGCTTATTGATTGGCACATCCGGCGCGTCGTCGCTCGGGTTTACCAACTGATTGCTCAAGAGATAATTTTCCACTTCCTCCCCGGAAACGTCCGCCAACATTACTCCGTCCACTTCTACGCAGGGTGAAAGCGGCTGGCCCGATTTCTCGACCATTTCCGCATAGAGATCGGGATTGTGGATGATATCGAGGTCTTCGTAATCTAATTGATGCTTCTTAAAAATGGCGCGCACGCCCATACTCCAGCCGCAGGTAGGTTTTAGGTAAGCTCTGATTTTCATGGGTTTAAGGGGAAAAGGTTGAAGTTCTAAAAGATGAACAAAATCACTTCACAAGAAATTGACTTGATAACAAAGGTCAAATTTCTTTTTCAACCGGCTCCGGAGTGCTTGCCGGTCGGGCCGTTACCAGATGGAACCGCCCCTCCCGAACGCCGACAAGGTAAGCCGCCGTCAATCGCTCCTCCGAACGGTAGCTGACGATCATTTTCAGGGAAACTGGGAGGCTCGGCTCATAGCGAACCCCGTCAAAGATGTAGTCGATCCGATCCCCCTGCCCAACCGCTTCGAAGCGGATCGAGGCGATCGGTAGAACCACCTCGTTGCGGGCGGCAACCCGAAGGAGCGCGCGGTCCTTGGGTCGGACGCCCTCCAAATGGTATAGACCCATCAGCGCTCCCGGATCCTGTTGTCGGTGCGCCTGCTTAAAGGCCACTTTCAACTGGTGCCGGGCGTATGGGCTTCCGGGTTCCGAACCGCAGCCGCTCGCAACAAGGAACAAGACCAAAAGCAGACCCGTCCACCCGGGTCGTCCGGGAAAGGGCGTTGCGGCGGCGTTCATAATGTTATTCTATATAAGATTTCATGCCCGCAGAACTCAACCCTAATCCCTGCTCACGCCTTCGTCGCCGACCTCGGCAACCCGCCACAGAACCCCGCTTCGACTGGGCCGTTGCCGCGGATGTATTCGCCGTTGGTCCAGTCTTTGTCGTCGTCACATGGTCGGCGGCCCTTTTTCGCATGTGGGATCTTCAATTGGATTGGACCCTCCTCCTTTTCGGATCCGGAGGGGTCTGGCTTGGCTACCTCGCCGATCGCTGGTGCGATGCGGTGAAGCTCTCCCGCCAAGGTCACCCCCTTGCGGAGCGACATTTCTGGGTGAAACGACAGACCCTCTCGCTTCTCCTCGTCTGGTGGACCCTTCTCGGAGTCGGTGTCCTCGCCGCGGTCCTCCTTCTCGCGCCAGGCCGCCTTCTCGGGGGCTGTATCCTGGCCGCCTCCGCCCTCCTCTATGTCTGCCTCATTACCGCTCTCCCCCAACGCTGGACGCCAAAAGAAGCGCTGGTCGCGCTTTTACTGACTGCCGCCATTACCTGGACCACCGCGCCGCCGATCGCTCCTGTAACGGGTTGTCTTCTTTTCGCGCTCCTTTTGCTATTCTCCGCGAATTGCCTCCTCATCGGGATCTGGGATGCCCCCTACGACCGGGCAACCCGCCAAAGGAGTCCACGGGAAGCCCTTCGCCAAACCACATGGACCCCGAGAATACTTTCGATTCTCTCTCTCCTCCTCTTCCTGACCCTCCGTGCTCCAACTGACGCCACCAACGGGATACGAGTCGCTGGCATCCTCAGTTGCCTTCTTTTTCTCATCCTTTCCGGCATGGTCGCGCCTCCGGGACGCCTCGCCGAGGCCCGCCTCGTCCTCGATGCCTCCCTTGCCCTGCCCCTGCTTCCTGTTCTCCTCGATGGCCCCGTCACCTGATTACGACAGGATTGCCCGTCCTTATCGCTTTCTTGAATGGCTTGCCTTCGGTTCCACCCTGCAAAAGGTACGCACCGCCTTCCTAAGGGATCTCCTGCCTCGCCGATCCATCCTTATTCTCGGGGAAGGGGACGGTCGCCAGGATCCAGCCCTGGTAGCTGCCCAGGGCCGCTTGGCTCTTTTCAAATTTCACCGGAAACCGCGCCCAGGAATTTCCGCGAGCCATCGCCAGGGACTTTGCCTTTTGGGGCCTATACCGCTTCTTCCACCAGACAACCGGCATCCCCGCGAGGTCTATCCACAATCCGTGCCCGTTCTTCAAGCGCTTCGGTTGGTCCCGAAAGCGGCGAAAGTCATGGAAAAACGGTTGGATTCAAAGTGAACTCTGGGTAAAAAACACCTTCGACAATCCTGCCCGCGGATGAATCCTGTTAAGGGTCAGCCATACCAATATGCATCCGTTTCGAGAGAAGTACTGCGTCGCCTCCGGGTCCTCCTTTGATTTGAATGCCTTCCCCACCCGGGACTCCAAGGCCTTCGACGGAAACAAGGGCGCAGGGCAGGAATACCTCGACAAATTGGGCAGGCACCTGTCCGACCTCCAGGACGTCCTCTTCGCCGAGCATAAGCAGAAAATCCTTGTTGTCCTTCAGGGGATGGATACCAGCGGGAAAAACGGCACCGTCCGCAATGTTTTCCGCAACGTGACCCCACAGGGTGTTCACGTCGCCAGCTTTTCACGCCCAACCCGAATGGAGCTCGACCACGATTACCTCTGGCGGATCCATAAGAAAACTCCCGGTGCCGGCGAAATCGTGATTTTCGACCGGAGCCATTACGAGGAGGTCACCGCCGTCCGCGTTAACAATCTCAAACCCGAGGCCGTTTGGAGCAAACGCTTTCACCATATCAATCACTTTGAGCAGATGCTTGCCGATGAAGGAACGACTCTCATCAAGTTCCTCCTTCACATCAGCCGCGAAGAACAGAAATCCCGCCTCGAAAGCCGCCTTAAGAATCCCACCAAGCATTGGAAATTCGACGACAGCGACCTCATCGCACGCGAGCGCTGGAGCGAATACATGCACGCCTACAACGATGTGCTGAACTTGACCAGCACCCCCTTCGCCCCATGGTATGTTATTCCTTCCGACCAGAAGTGGATTCGGAACATTATCGTCTCCGAAATCATCATTGATATCCTTCAGGGTCTGGAAATGAAGTTTCCCGACCCCGAATTTGACCCCAATTCCTACGAAATCTGATGGTAACCTTTCGTATTTCCGCATTCCCCTTCCTCCTCCTTGCTTGCATCGCCTTTTTTTCCGGCTGTGCGACCAAACGCGACCGGCCCGTGGTCATCCGTAGCGCCGAAAAACGCAGCCTGCCAATCCTGCGTTCACAGGTGGAGTTTAACACTAACCATGGATCCTTCGTCCTCCTCCTCTTCCACAACGAGGCGCCGGTGACCGTTGAGAATTTTCGCACCTACGTGAAGGACGGATTTTATGAGGAGTCCCTCTTCCACCGGGTCATCCCCGACTTCATGATCCAAGGTGGCGGCTTGACCCGCATCAACGGCAACCTCGTCGAAAAAGACACTCGTGAGGCCATTCGTAACGAGGCCGCCAACGGCCTAAAAAATAAGCGCGGGGCCGTTGCGATGGCCCGTCTCGACGACCGCGACAGCGGGGCCGCACAGTTTTTTATCAACCTCAAAGACAACCCCGACCTCGACCACGGCCAGACCGGTTATGGCTACGCCGTTTTCGGGCGCGTGATCGAAGGCATGGACGTGGTCGACCGGATCGCCCAGCAACCCACTCGCGATACGCGGAGGTTCATCGGCTTGCCTCAAGAGGATGTTGTCATTCTCTCCGCACGAACCCTCTCGAAAGACGAGTTCGTCGATTACGGCCCCGACGAGGATTCCGCTCAAAAGAAAAAGAACGAGCGCAAAAAGGTCCGTTTCGGCCCAATCGTTTTTTAACCCCCTACCCTCCGGTTTGGATTGCCATCCACGGAGTTCCCTCTTTCCTCCTGACCATTATGGATCTAAATTTTCTAGCCAATCCGTTCAACCATTGGCTCGGGCCCCTCATGATGCTCGGCCCTATCAAAATCGCCCTCCTCGCCTGGCTCGGGCTTAAGATCGCCAAGAAGAATGCAGCCCGGCGTGAGCAGGAACCCGCTCCGGAAATGCCGGATTCCTCTGCTCCAGCCGAGTAAAAAATACCCGGCAACCGGTGCCGGGCATTTTCTGGAAGATAAAACGCTGCTCCCTCAGCGTTTCCGGTGGAAGTGTATGGGCATCCGGACTCGTTGGGCTACTTTAATTCCGTCTTCTTCGACGGGTTTAAATTCCCATTGAGCCAAGGCGTGCCGTACCACCTCGCCGAGTTTCGGGTGGTTCGTGTAGACGATCTGAATGCCTTCGACCGTCCCTTCCACCGTTACCGTGAAATCGACGATCACTTGCTCATCGTGACTCGATTTCCGCAGGAAAGCGGGTATTTCGGGGTCAACTGCGCGGACGATCTTCAACCCTTCCCGGTTCATTCCCGGGTGGGCGGCTTCCGTTTGCGGAGTTGCACCCCCTGCTTGAACAAGACCGAGCAAACCGGCTAACAAGACGATAAATTGGATTTTCATTGGGGTGCCTTTCTTTCGGGAGGGGGTTGGAATCAAGACGACTGTCTTAATTTTGTAATGTGATTGTAACATTTATGCCATATTAAAACAAGCTTTGCGCATCCACCCTTGCCATCTCACCTTTCCTTTTAAAATCTCGCAAGGTGAACCCTTCTCAGCCCGAAAGCCGTTACCAGAAACGCGGTGTATCCTCCTCGAAAAATGATGTGCACCGGGTGGTCGATCGTCTTGACCCAGGGATCGTCCCCGGGGCGTTTTGCAAGGTTTTGCCGGATGTCCTGACCGGCGACCCGGAGCGGGCGACCATTATTCATTCGGACGGAGCGGGAACGAAATCCATCATCGCGTATCTTATTTATAAGGAGACTGGAGATCCGTCCGTTTTTCGGGGCATTGCGCAAGACAGTATTGTCATGAATCTCGACGACTTGGTCTGTGCCGGAGCCGTCGGACCAATGCTCCTTTCCAGTACTATTAACCGGAATGCCCGCAATTTCCCCGGCGAGGCCCTCGCCGCCTTGATTGAAGGCACCGAGGACTTTCTCTCCCGTCTCCGGGAACTCGGCCTACCCGTCACCAGCGGCGGGGGAGAAACCGCGGATGTCGGCGATCTAACCCGAACCGTGACTGTGGATAGCTGCGCCGTCGCCAGCCTCGAGCGCAAGGCCGTCGTGGACAACGACCGCATCGAGCCCGGCCTGGCAATTGTCGGTGTCTCCAGCAGCGGGAAGGCCTCCTATGAGAGCGCTCCCAACAGTGGAATCGGCAGCAATGGGCTGACTAGCGCGCGCCATGACCTGCTCTGCTCCTATTATCGCTTGCACTACCCCGAATCCTGCGATCCAAACACCCCGGAGCACCTTTCCTACTGTGGACCCTATCGACTGGAGGATCCCCTTCCCGAAACCACCTTCAACATCGGGGAAGCCCTCCTGAGCCCGACCCGGACCTATGCTCCGCTCGTCCGCGAACTCATCAGTCAGCTCGGCGGGCGAATCCGCGGCCTCGTCCACTGCTCCGGTGGCGGGCAGACCAAGTGCCGACGCTTCGGACGGGGCGTCCATTTCGTCAAGGACCAGCTGTTTCCCGTTCCGCCCTTGTTCCGCGAGATCCAGAAAGTAAGCGCTACACCCTGGCGGGAAATGTTCCAGGTCTTCAATATGGGGCATCGTCTCGAAATTTACGTCAAACCCAGCGAGGTCTCCCGTGTCATCCAGACCGCCGACTCCTTTGATCTGGAGGCCCGTGAAATCGGCCACACGGACTCCGCCTCCTCAGATAATCAAGTTTCCATCCATTTTCAGAACGAAACCTATCTCTATTCCTGAATACGATGAGTTTACGTGTCACACGATACGGGGAGCCCGTCCTCCGCCAGATCGGCGAGCCTGTGGAGGTCTTCGATTCCGATCTAAAAGCCCTCGCGGATGCCATGGTGGAAACCATGTATGCGGAGGAAGGAATCGGTTTGGCCGCCCATCAGGTGGGCAAGCCCATATTGATGTGTGTCATCGACATCCATTTTGAGGAGGCCCCACCGGAGGTCCATTACACCCTCGACGGCAAGGCTCCTCCCCTCGAGCTCATTATGCCTATGATCCTCGTCAATCCTTCTGTTTCTTCTCCCTCCGAAGAGAAGGCCGATTACGAGGAGGGCTGCCTTTCCTTCCCCGATATCCGCGCCGTCGTCAACCGGCCCCTTCGCATCCGGTGTGATTACCAGGACTTGAATGGAAATCCCCACCAGCTCGATTGCGACGGCCTCTTCGCCCGCGTCATCCTGCATGAGGTCGATCACCTCAACGGCGTTCTTTTCATCGACCGTCTCGAACCCCGGGAACTGAAAAAAATCGAACCGAAGGTCAAGAAGCTGAAGCGCGAAACCCGGGACTGGCTCCGCGCGCAGCCGTAATGGCGTCAGCAGGTGACGTTTTTACCTTCGCTCCCGAAGACCGAAAGCCGATACTCGTCGTCGGCCTTTTCTGCCGAAACCCCCGCGTAATGATATTGCAGCGCCTTTCGGCGATGTTCGGAGTGGTTCGTCGGAGTCCCGTGAGGGAGGAGGCCGTCGAATAAGAGCACGCCTCCAGGCTTGAGGGGAACCGCAACGCAAGGCTTGCCCATCACTTCCGTGTCACAAATCTGCCAGTCCCGCCGCTTGAAATGCAGGAGGGGTCCTTCGCGGTGGCCACGGGGCCGCACGTGCATGCACCCGTTCGCCACCGATGCCTCGTCCAGGGCGATCCACACCCCGACCACTTTGGTTTCGACAGGATATCGGAAATAGGCCTTATCCTGGTGCCAGGGCTTTTCCCTGCCCAGATGGGGCGGCTTCAGCAGCGCCATTTCCTGAAAACAGGTTGAGGGCTCGCTCAGGAGACGTTCCACCACCTTCAGGAGCCGGGGATGTTCAGCCAGTGCTTTCAATCGCTCGTCGAAATCGCAAAACGCCATCAGTTTTCGAACCGCATCCTGCCGCTCCTCAATCGACAGCTCATCGAGCCGCGCGCGGGCCTTTGCCTCGAACAATATCCCGTCGAAATCCGGTCGCTTTCCCAGGATCAGGTCCAGCAGGCCCGCCTTGGCGGTCTCTACCTCTTCTTCCGTGAAGGCGTTTTCGATCGCGAGGTAACCTTCCTGTTCGTAGAAGTCCATGTGCTCGTCCGTCAAGGATTCCCAGCCGTCGAGCTTCTGCGCAAACACCGAGGTAGCGTAAAGGTCGGGATCATGGTCTTCCGAACCCGGATCAACCAAGATCCCGGATTCATCTCTCTTGTGAGGGGTTTCACTAATTTCTTTCATTTTAAAACGATTGGCGAGGTAAGAATGAATCTCACGCCCGCTAAGCTCAAGACCCGAAGCCCCCAAGATGGAAGAGAATTAAATAGGTAAGATTGTCGTGGATGCTGCGGTGAAAGTTCATTCAGCACTTGGGCCGGGTTTGCTTGAATCGGTATACAAAGCGGTGCTTGCGAAAGAATTAGAGCGAAGAGGCTTATTGGTCGCCCGGCAGGTTGTGGTACTTATCGAATTTGAAGGCATGAAGTTCGATGAGGGCTTTCGGGCGGACCTCATCATTGAAGAAAAAGTGATCCCGGAACTAAAGTCATTCGAGCAAATGGAATCAAAAGGATGGTCTACGGACTCGACGATGAGAATCTTGGGGTCTTTGGGTCTTTGCGTGAGTCCAAAAGAGAAGGCCAACCAGGCTCGGACAACGTCGCTAACGCGCCGCGCCACGCCTAAACGTTTTAGCATACCAAGGAAGGCCACCGCTTCAAGAACGGGAATTCAGCCGTCTAAAAAAAAGCGGCCGGTTCGCTTGGAACCGGCCGCTGAGATAAAGGAAGGTTTTGGGTTTACGCGGTTACCACTTAATCTTCGCCCCGACTTGGAAATTCCACCGGGAGCGATAACGTCCGACTCGGGTTTGAATCTCTTCCGGATCGAAATCCGTGAAGTTATACTGATTTCCGACCACTTCCGCATCCGCCACCTCGAGAATGAATGGAAAACCGGCTTCGGATACCAGACCCCAGTCGTCGTTGATCCAATTGCCGAGGTTCTTGAAGTCGAAGAATAATTCCGCACGAATGTTGTTCCAGACCGGCAGCTCCTGAACCACCTTCAAATCAAAAGTATGAACCCAGGGACTGGCATGGCTGTTCCGCGGAACCGCCCCGCCCGCGTATTGCGAAAGCCCATTTGCATCAAGATAGTTGAAGAAGTCGTTGACCGGGAAGGCCGGGTCAAAGGTTACGAGCGGGTCGGTCGGACCGCTCGGCACGTAGAAGAGATCGTTTCCGAACTCCCCGTCGCCGTTGACATCATCATCGAAGGCGTAGCTGTAGGGCCGGCCTTCGCGACCTTCATAAACAAGGATCGCTGTCGTCCGTATGTTTTCCGTCCACTCGTGTGTGTAGCCAAGGGTCGCGAGAAAGCGATGCTTCACTTCAAAGTTCGAAGTGCCAGCCTCCGGACGGTTGAAGTTGAAACCAGCACGATTTCGCCAGTTCGAGACTGCGCGGCTCGAAGTGAACGGATTCACGTCCTCGGACTTTCCGTAGGTCCAGGAAGCGCTTCCGAAAAAGCCCTTGCCGCGATTCCGCTTTTGGATCTGCAGCGAAAAGTTCTCCGCTTTGCCCACTTCCGTGTTCCGAAGCACGAAAACGTCCCGGAATTCACTCGAAAGACCGCCGTCATCGTAAAGATCGCGCCCGTCCGGACCTTGCCCGATTATCGGTTGATTGGCGTTTTCATACCAGATCGCGTCTTCCGCGTCCGTGATCAACACCTCCGCCGTGACAATCCAGTCCGCGTTCAATTCCCAGTCGAGGGCCAGGTTGTAACGCCAGACCGAAGGAAACTTGAGGTCTTCCTCCGTCGCATTCACCTCAGGTGTGCTGTCTTGCCGGGGAATGAAGACAACCGGATCATTCGGATCGAAATCGTTCTGCATGTAGTCAACGAGGCCGTTGGTCAGATCGATCCGCCCGGAGGTTTCACCGTTATTTGTAAAGGCGTTTGCCACCCAGACCGCCGGGGCTCGGCCTTGGAAAAGCCCGATCCCCCCACGAACTTGGACGGTGCGATCGTCATTCAGCGCGTAGTTGAAGCTGAAGCGAGGAGCAACCAACGTCTGACCGTCGATGTCCCCGTTATTCGGAAAGCCAAAATCCGCTTCGAATCCTTGGGCCGCAGGGGGTACGGTATCAGATGTGATCGTATCGATCCGCAAACCGCCCATCAGAGTCAACCGATTGTTCACATACCATTCATTCTCCACAAATAAACCGGTTACCGTGATTTCCGGCTCCGCGACCGGATTTTGTCCTTGGATTCCTGTGGAGCGGGTTCCGTCGAAGGCCGGGGTGTCACTCAGAAAGTCCGCCAGTGTATTAAAGGTCCAACGTCCGAACGAGCTTTCCAAGAAGAGGTTAGCGTATTCGGTCGACTCCATGTCGAAACCGAAAGTGATTTTGAAGTCATCCCTAAAATAAGTTCCAATCGCCGCGATCTGCAAAGTGTCCCAATCCAGATTGTTTTGGTGGCGGAAACGTTCCGTTCCGAAGAATAACTCACCGGCATCGGGGTCGCCATCCGCGCCCGGGAAAGCATCGATTTCAATTTCCGGAAGTGCCGCATCAAAAACCGTCGGCTGGCGGAACTCGCTGTAGGCCACCCGGATTTCCGTCTGGAAATCCGGCGTCCAGGTCGAGAACAACTGGGCAGAGTAAGACGTTTCGTCCCGGAGCTGGCGGTAGAAATTTGTGCTCAGCGCGGTTTCGCCGAAATCATCGAAGTTCCCGAAATTGGGATTTTGCCCTTCTGTCTTCCGGTAGGTGAAGTTCGCCCGGTGGTTGTCGTTGAAGTTCCAGTCGACTTTTGCGAGAACCTTTTCGTCTGTTTCCACGAATGCTGCGGGCGGGGCAAATGATCCGAGGTCCACTCCGAGGGTATTAGTTCCGTAGTCGATCACCTGCTGGACCGCCGCCAAGTCCGGGAGGAATCCGGGTGAGCTCGGAGCTTCCGTGCGCTCAAATTCCTCGTAGCTGATGAAATAGAATAACTTATCCTTGATGATCGGTCCCCCCAGAGTCGCCCCCCAGGTCCACTCACGGAAAAGGGAGTTCGAGCCGTCGGTCGGATCGTCTCCGCGATAGTTATCGTCCGTGTAATAAGTGTAGACGCTTCCACTAAAACGGTTGGTTCCGCTCTTCGTCACCGCATTGATTGACCCGCCGGTGAAGCCGCTTTGCGTCACTGTGTAAGGCGAAACTTCCACCGTGATCTGCTCGATCGCGTCGGAGGCAACCGGGTTGTTGAAGGATCCAACTCCATTCGAATTCAAGCCAAACTGGTCATTCGTCCGCACTCCATCGATCTGCACGTTGTTGTAGCGGTTGTTTTGGCCCGCAACGGTCAGCTCATTGCGGTCGTCTTCCGTGATCGACGCGTATGGATTGAATTTCGCAAAGTCGTTCAACGAACGTCTTACCTGCGGAACCGTTTCAATCGACTCATTATCTAGTGTTGATTTCGCTCCCGTCGTGTTGGAATTCAGGATCAGGCTCACATCGTCGCCCGTAATCGTGAAGGCTTCCAGTTCCTGAAGCTCTGCGGCCGACAGCATCGCGAAGTCCACTTCTCGGGTCTTCCCCAGTTCCGTGTAAACGTCCGTCGCGGAAGCCGGAGAAAAAGGCTCTTCCGTCACCGTGATTGAGTAGGGGCCGCCGACGCGGACACCAATGATGCCGTAATACCCGCCTTCACGGGTGACCGCATTATAGACCGTGCCCGTCGGGAGGTGGATGGCCTTGACGACGGCACCCGCGATCGGGGTTCCGCCTCCGGAGGTGACTTGGCCGCTGATTGCCGCCGAAGTGACGCCCTGCCCGTTTAGCAGGAGCGCGTTGCTCATTAAGGAAAGCACGAAGAACAAGGTAGCCTTCGTGAAAAGGGAATTTTTCATGTCAGTTTAAGTTTGAGTGAGGTTTTGTGTCAGTCGTAGAAGCAAGCTTCTGAAAACCAACGCAATATCCACCCTGCAATTGTCAATCTCCCTCGGAACCCCTCTGACCGATTTTATATTTCCGTAACATTAGAGGAGGAACGTGTAACAAAACCCCCTCCTGTTCTAAAATTGGATTAGGGTAGTGACCTCACCCTCAGCGATCGTATTGCTGAAGGTTATTCGATCGGATCAGGCTCTGGATATCCGCAACGTAGGCCATGCCCCGCTCCGAGTAGCGTTCTAATCCGTTCGCGAGGGAGACCCCGTCGATCGGCGACCCTTTCTCGCGCAGTCGCTTTCGAATCAATCGCAACCCGATGTAAGGCCTTCCTGTATTTAGGTTGTGAAAATAATCCTCCACCGACTCCCCGGGGTTTTGATAGCGCCGGACCTCGTAGATCGCTCCCGCGGGTCGCCGCCTTGGAACCAATCCGCATCCGGGCTCATAGCACCAGATCCCGTAGAAGTTGTTGCCCTCTCGCGCAAACCGTGAGGTCCCCCAGGCACTTTCATTTGCTGCCTGAGCAAGGGCGAGGGAGGGAGGAATTGCGTCCATTCGCGTCAAGAGGTAATCAAAGAAATCAGGCCCCTCAACGCCCCCGTCTTCGAACCCCATCTCTTCATTGACCCGCTCCAGCCATTTCCGCTGTTTCCCGCTCAATCGCTTTCCCGCTTCGTGGCGTTCCTGCAGCTCCAGAACCCGAGTCCGCATCTCCATCAACTCGCGATTCTCTTTGTGAACCAAAGGCAAAAGAAACTGAAAGAAGGCTTCTTTGCGCTCGGCCACTGATTCAAATGCACCGAAGTCTGGAGTCTTTATCCCTCGGTCGCTGCCGATCGTTTCGATTAAAAGCAGAACCCCCGCCGCCAGGACGATGCCGACCACTACCGCCAGCATGTAGATCTCCGCCGGTGAGACCCGTTTCCGCCTCATTCTGCTTCCACCCTGACCCATTGCTTTCCGGTTCCCACCCACCTAGCTTAATTTTTAACCCGTTCCAGGTGCAGGAACAAGTCGCCATTCATGTAATATTCAATGAACCGGGCTTGCGTCGTCAGCCAATCCGTCAGGGCATTTGGCTGCTTCCCGGAGTTCGCTGGTGAAACCAGTTCGAAGTCGTCCGTCGTGAACCACTTCCGGTAATTCGCAAACTTTTGGTTGGAGATTTTTACGACAATCTCCTCGTTTCGTTTTTCCGGCCGGAGCCGCAACCACACCGTCCTGTCGCTCTCCCGGTAAACTACCTCCTGCAGAATGTCCTCTTTGAAGGTCAAGGCACGATACGGTCCAATCCGTTTTGGCTCCTTTTTTTTCGCCGGTGTCATCGTCGCTCGGGTTCTTTCCACTTCTGCCACCACCAGCTTTTCCGGCTTCCCGGCTTCCGCCACCTTCAGCGGATTCGGGCGTGTCGGCGGAACACGCGTGTCGCCCGCTTCCTCCCCCAACAACGCCTTTCCGGCAAAAAAGAAAACTCCCGTCCAGAAAATGGCCAACTTTTTGAGTGTCATCATCCCTTATCTATTAAGCTTCCGCAGACCGATGATCAAGTTCCGAGCACTTTGGCCTGAAAATGACAAAACCGCTACGAAACTGTATGTTTTGCGTGACAACACCGCATTTATTTGTTCAGGTTTTTTAAATTTCCCCAACCCAGCCCCCCCAACGTTTACAGGAACGATATTTGGGATGATTGTCTTGTATTATCGTTTCCGTAAACACCTAGCCGCTCCTTTTCGGAGCGGCTTTTTTTAATGAAAAAACCCCGGGCTTTTATAGAGCCCGAGGTTTTATCTGCTTTGCTGGGGCGGGGAGTTGCCTCCCCATATGTGCTACTCTGAAACAGGTTGAGGTGGCCAATATCGCCAGAACCCGAACCTGAAAATCATTGGCAGGCCTCGCATTCTTCCCCGTTCTGGCTCGCTTCCAAGGAACACGCACGGATCTCTTCCGCGCTATACTCCTTCTGTTCTGCTGCCGTATTGAAGGATTGGTTCATTTCTTTTTTCACCTTGATCGTGGCCTTTTCGATATTCGAAGCCTGAAGAGTCCGCAGGTAATAGGTGGTCTTCAGCCCCTTGTGCCAGGCCCGCCGATACATGTGCGAAAGGGTTTTCAGGCTTGGCTGCGGAAGCCAGAGGTTTACCGACTGCGACTGGTCGATCCACTTCTGGCGATGGGCCGCCGCATCGATAACCCACTCATAGCCCACCCCGAAGGCCGTCTTGTAGCGCTCCTTTAGGGATTCGGGAATTTCCGGGATATCATTCAGCTCACCGTCGAAATACTTCAACTGGTCGACCATTTCCTGATTCCATAATCCCTCTTTCTTCAGGTCCCGGACGAGGTAGGAATTCAAAACAATGAAATCTCCAGAGAGGTTGCTTTTCACGAAGAGGTTTTTGTAAGTCGGCTCAATGCAGGGACTCGTCCCCATGATGTTCGAAATCGTCGCCGTCGGCGCGATTGCCAGGACGTTGGAGTTCCGCATGCCCTGGTTCTGGATCTTCTTCTGAAGTGCGCCCCAATCCAGGCGTCGCTTCCGCGATACCTCGATGCTTTCCCCACGCTCTTTCTCGAGCAGGTCAAGGGTATCCGGCGGGAGCAGGCCACGCTGCCATTTCGACCCTTCATAACTGCTGTAGCTCCCCTTCTCCGCAGCAAGGTCACTGGAGGCTTCGTAGGCGTAGTAGGCGATCGCCTCCATGAACTCGTCGTTGAAGTCCACCGCCTCTTCCGAGTCGAAGCACAATCCTTTTTTAAACAGTGCATACTGCAGGCCCATGACCCCGAGACCGATCGGGCGGTGACGCAGGTTCGAATTTCGAGCCGCCGCAGTCGGATAAAAATTGATGTCAATGACGTTATCCAACGCACGAACCGCGATCTGGATCGTCGCCTTTAGCCTCTTGTGGTCGATCTCCCCGTTTTCGTCGAGGTGGTTGTCGAGAATTACCGAGCCGAGATTGCAAACCGCCGTTTCATCGGCTCCCGTGTTCAGCGTGATCTCCGTGCAGAGGTTCGAGCTGTGGATGACCCCCGCGTGGTCTTGAGGGCTGCGGATATTGCAAGGATCCTTAAAGGTGATCCAGGGGTGGCCCGTTTCAAAGAGCATCTTCAGCATCCCCTTCCACAATTCCAGGGCTTCCACCCTCCGGTGGAAAATTTCGCCCCGTTCCGCCATCGCCTCGTACTCCAGATAGCGATCCTCGAAGGCTTTTCCATAAAGTTCATGAAGGTCCGGTGTCTCGTTCGAGCGGAATAAAGTCCATTGCTCGCGGGCTTCCACTCGCTTCATGAGAAGATCCGGTATCCAATTTGACGTATTCATATCATGGGTACGGCGTCGGTCGTCCCCCACGTTTTTCCGCAGCTCAAGAAAATCGAAAATGTCGTTGTGCCAGGATTCGAGATACGCGCAACCGGATCCACGGCGTTTTCCGCCCTGGTTGACTGCCACCAGCTGGTCATTGTGCAATTTGAGGAAGGGAATGACCCCCTGGCTCTCGCCGTTTGTCCCCTTAATGTAGCTTCCGGTTCCCCGAACCGCTGTCCAGGATCCCCCAAGCCCGCCGGCCCACTTCGAGAGGAAGGCGTTCTCCGCGATCCCCCGCAGCATGATCGACTCGATGTGGTCGTCCACCTTGTAGAGGTAGCAGCTGGAAAGCTGGCTATGAAGTGTTCCGCTATTGAAAAGCGTCGGGGTCGAGGAACAGAAACGGCGGCTCTTGTAAAGATTGTAGAGTTCCACCACACGATCCTCACGACCGGTTTTGGTGTCCAGGAAAAGCCCCATCGCAACTCGCATCCAGAACAACTGTGGCACTTCCAGGCGGCGGTGCGGCTTCCGCTGCTTATCAATGATCAGATAGCGATCGTAGAGGGTCTGCACCCCGAGGTAATCAAAATCAAGGTCCGCCGAGGGATCCAGCGCATCCGCCAGCTTGCCGAGATCGTAATTCAACAGGTCCGGATTCAGGCGCTCGATTTCTACGCCCCGTTTCAGATTTTCCTTGAAGGCCTTGCGGTGGGCATCTTTCAGCCCGTGGATGCCGTCCCGTGCGATATCCCAATCCAGAACTTCCTCGTAGATATAGGTCAGGAGGATTCGCCCTGCAAAGTGGGAAAAGTCCGCGTCTTTTTCGATCAGCGACTTCGCGTTCAGGATGATCGTCTTCCGCAGGTCCTCCTCCGTCATCTCCGGAAAGAGAGAGCGCCGCAGCTCGTGAACAATCGTCTCGGCGGTCATTGTCAAGTCCAGCCCGATCATCGCATAATCCACCCGGCGATCCAGGTCGATCCCGTCCCAGAAAAAGGTGTCGCCGTTCGGCTTGCGGATCACAATCATCGAATCCTGCCTGCTTTCATCACCGCCTGCCTCCGCTTCCGCCTCACGCAATCGGGAGCGGTGGGCGCGATACAGAATGTAAGCCTCCGCTGCTTTATAATGTTCGTGCCGCATCAGCTCCTCTTGCACCAGGTCCTGGACATCTTCAATATTGATAAAGGCCAGTCCGCGCTCGATCACACGCTGCGTCACCGATTGCGCGACGCCCACCGCCGGGGTGCTGTCCGTCTGCAGAGAGAGAAAGGCCTTCCGGATCGCGATCTCGATCTTGTCTTGGCTCCAGGGAACGACCTGCCGGTTCCGCCGGATCAAACGCACTTTTGGATGGGTGCCTTCAAGGGCTCCCTCCAATTCGTCTCGATCCTCTCCTTCCACCGTTTCCGCGCGGAAGAAAACCAGGCTTTTTGCCACGTCGTGGGCGTCATGATCAATCAGCGCCTTCTCGATTAATAAAAAGAGGTCCCCTTCCGATAAATTCAGCCCGATCCCGTCACGAATCTTCTCTGCCAGCTTCTGCTCGACCTCTCGGGCGATCGCCGCGACAAATTTACAGTTGTCTTCCGTGAAAATGTTTTCTTCGTGGCGGGCCAATAACAGGTTCGTCAAGGCGCTCCCGATCGTCTCCGCGATTTCCGCAAGATCGAGAACTCGCTCATCCCCTTGCGAGGATATTTTGATTCCGGGTTGCACCCGGTTTTCTTTGGTCAGGGTTTCGCTCCAGTTGAAGCGCGGTTTAAGGTTCGCCGGCGTCGAGGCGAATCGTTTCAGGGCGAGGTCTTCTTCAAAGGTGACTTGGCGTATCATGAGTAGTTTCAGAGTAGGAAGGTTCGAGTTCGGGGATGGGAGTTCAGGGATGGAGGGGAAAAGGCAACGGAAACGAGGGCGAAATCGGGGATTTCTGTTTTCGCTTTCGGAGTAAGCCTTGAGTGTCTTAAAGATGACGAAAGCGTAACGAAGTGAGAAGAAATGGTTATTATTTTTTCTTCACAGTCAATGGAAAATAGAGGTCTGAACCCAATATTTCGATGCTATTAGATGAGTTTACCCCAACATATAGAGATTTTAGCGTCGGCTAATGGATTTTTTGGGAATTCGTTTTTCTTTTTTTTTCCAGTTGTTCGCACGCGGACCGTTCGGGTTGAATGCCAAGTTTTCGTAACCTTTCGTTTACAAAAAGAAAAAGCGCGGGGCCACCACACCCCGCGCTTTCAGCTTAGCTTTTCAGCACGTTCGTAAAAAGGCTTAGAGATCGGCGTCATCCCCCACATCCAGGGCGGACGCCTTCTGGTATTCCGTTACGCGGCCTTCGAAAAAGTTCTGTTCCTTCTTGATATCCATCATTTCGGCGAGCCAGGGGAAGGGATTTTGAATGCCGGGGTTGAGCGCTTTCAATCCGCAGCCCTCCAGCCGACGGTCGGCAATATAGTCGATATATTGGTGGAATTCATCTTTACTGAGGCCGACACTGTTCACCGGAAGGCAATCGGAGATGAATTCCTTCTCTAGGGAGACCCCTTCCTGCATCGTATCGATCAATTCCTGCTTGAAGGCAATTGTCCAAATATCCGGGTTTTCCTCCACCAAGTCCATGAAGAGATGGCGGAACAACTCGATATGGTTCGATTCATCGCGCAAAGTATATCGAAACATCTGCCCGATCCCGGGAAACTTGTTTTGGCGGTAAAGGCTCAGGACCATCCCGAAAAGTCCGTAAAATTGAGTCCCTTCCATCACCTGTCCAAATACGAAAATATTTTTGGCGAGGAGTTGCTTGTTTTCCGTTACCGTCAGATCAAGGTCTCGTCGAAGGGAGTGGGAGGTCCGGGTCACAAACTCGTTTTTCCGCACAATAGTAGGGATCTGTTCGAACATTGCTTCACATTCGTGAGGATTGATCCCCAGCGAGCTGATCATGTAGAGGAGGCTGTCCGCGTGAATATTTTCCTCGTGCGCGTGGCGACCCAGAACAAGTTTCAGCTCTGGTGCCGTTGCCAGCTCTCGGACAACATGTAGAACGTTATCTCCAACAATTCCTTCCGCCGCCGAAAAGTAACCAATCCCCATCATTATGATCCAACGGTCCACTTCCGTCAGGGCATGGGAGTCGCGCCATTGCTCGATGTCTTTTTGCATCGGGATATCCTCCGGCTCCCAGTGGTTCGCCTTCATCGTCTTGTAAAGATCATAGGCCCATTGGTAGCGCAGAGGCAACAGGTTGAAGGTCATCGTCTCCCGCCCGTTAATGACTCTTTTGGCGGCATAGGCCGCTTCAGCTTTTTCTTGATCGAGGAGAAAGGTCTTATTTCCGATTTGATACGATTTTTCCATATGAACGTGGGAGGAGTAAGATTTTTAAAGAATACGGGGTTGTTGGGTGGATTTGGGACCCCGATTTAGTTGACCAAACCTGCACACCCTTAATTGGATTGTCAAAAAAAAGATACCAAATATGGGATTTTTTATAAGCCCCTTCACAAGATATGGGGTCCATTCCAGAAGTTATTCCGTTTCTGTGGTTTGTGTAAGATTTATCTGTTTTAATAATCTGCCCGTTTTCCCGCAAGCGGAAGTTATTCCCTGTTATTCCCACTATTATTCACAGTTTCGCCTGAAATTTCCCTGCAACTTTCCTTTGTCAGAGACCATTAATCCTTTAGTGTGCAAACCCAGATAAACATCGTCCAAAGACCGCTCTGGAACCTTGAGCGAGCAACCCTGATGCCCGAACCGGAAAAAACCGCCTCCATCGCTGCGTCGGCCTCCGCCGAGACGGATCCAGATGCCTCCCTCATGCTTGCGGTGGCTTCCGGAGACGAGGCCGCATTGCGAATTCTGATTCAAAAATGGCAAAACCCGTTAATCAATTTCTTCTACCGCTCCGTAAATTCCCGGCCTCTCGCTGAGGACCTGACTCAGGTGCTGTTCATCAAAATTTACCAGGCTGCTCCGCGTTACGAACCCACCGCGAAATTTTCGACCTACCTTTTCGCCATCGCCCGCCGCCTGTTAATTAACGAATTCCGCAAGCAACAGCGTAAGCCGCTGGAGACCGTGGACCCCGCAGACCTCGGTGGTTCCGTTTCAGGCCGAAGACCCCTTCAGACTATGGAAATCGAAGAAGCCTTCCAACTCGCCCTCGGGGAACTCCCCGATAACCACCGGGAAGCCATCCTTCTCTTCAAACAGCAAGAGTTTAGCTATCAGGAAATCGCCGAAAGCATGGGAGCCACGGAGAGTTCGGTGAAAACCTGGATCTTCCGCGCCCGTCAGAAATTGAAAGCCTCGCTCAAAGTCCTTCTCGAATCTTGAAACCCTCCCCGTCATGAAACCCGACGACACCCTAGATCGTTTGCTGGAATCCCACCCCGTTCAAGCTTCTCCATCCTTTACCGAGGACACCCTAGAGCGCATCCGCCGTGAAACGCAATCACCCGTGGATGGGGGTTCGGCCACTGCCCCACCGACCCTTCGCTTCAAACCCTGGATGATCGGCCTCGCCGCCGCCGTTCTGGTTCTCTTCGGGCTGTCCTTCCTTCTCATCCGGAATCCCGAGGCCAACCCGGCTCCAGATTCTACCGGCCCCTCCGCCCTATCTCCCGCGATCGCCTTCGAACCGCCCCCGTCCCGGGAAGCCCCTGCCGCCTCTGCGGCATTGGACGATCTCTCAGAAGCGGAGTTTTACGCCCTCGAGGATTCCCTCGCGGAGCTGGATGTCCTTTTGGAGGAAAACAACCTTACCATTCTGAACCTGCTCGCTTCCGACCTCATTTAATCCCATCTAACCCCAATTGAAATGAAGCCTTCTTTCCTTAAGCCACGGGCTCTCCTCGGATGGATGGGATTCCCCATCCTCCTCTGGAGCCAGGGGAACCAACCTCCGCCGCCCCCGGATATGATTCCGCCTCCCCCTCCGGATATTCAACCTCCCTCCCTGCCGCCGGATTTCGTTCCACCGCGGATGCAGCCTCCCCCCGATCCGATCCAGGAAGACAAGGCCGAACCCTTCGACGATTTTGAAACTCCCGAAGCCCGGGAACTCGTCCGCCTCGAACAATTCCTCCGGATGCCGAGGGAACGCCTGACCCAGATCCGAATCGCCCTTGAGCGGGTCGAAAATATGAGCGATAGGGAGAAGGATCAATTGCTCGCTCGCATTGAGGAACTCAAGGAGATGACCCGCCAGCGACGCCGGGAGTTTTTTCACAATTTCCAGGGACTCAACCGCGAGCAGCGCCGAGGTCTCACCGCTATTTACTATTCCGCATCCTCGGAGGAAAAGAAAGCAATCCGGGAAAAACTCTCCCAAATCGAGGACGAGTCCGAGCGCCGGACTTTTGTCGACCTCTTGCTTGAGGAAAACAAGGACCGTCTTGAAGCTTTGCGCAAAGAGCGGCAAAACCGTCAGGAAATACGAGATCCTATCCAAATGCGCCGGCAATTTCGGGCGCCGGGCGAGGACGTTCCGCCTCTGCCCACCGAGAAATCCGATTAAAGCCCCCCTCTCTACAGCTTCGCTCCGACTCCTGCCAGTGCGGTCCCCAGACTCGGATCCGATGGGTGCCCGTTGAAGAGGATTTCACCCTTGCCGCCGATCAGGACCATCCGGGGAATCGAGTCCACCATGAGGAGATCTGAAAAGGCACCATCGCTGGGCTCGACCAGCCAAAGCATGTCAATTCCTTCTTCCTCGCGAAAGGTCTCCGCTTTCTCCGCGTTCTCCGTGTTCATGCCTGCCACGATTACTCCCTGCGGCTTCAGCTTTTTTTCTTTCTCGATCAATCTCGGCATGTTCACAATACACGGTCCGCACCAGGTTGCCCAGAAATCGATCAGGACCGCCTTGTTCTCCTCAAGGAGTTCCGCCAGGGTTACCAATTCGCCCTGCGAGGTCGAAATCTTTCTTTCCAGAGGGAAACGAATCTCGGTCATGACTTCGGACTGCCGGTACTCCGATATCCACTGGGACATCAACTCCCCCATCAGCGGGTCCTGCCAGTAGGCTTCCTTCACTTGGCGCTCGAAGCCTTTTCCGTCTCCGGCATC
>CAYQKH010000010.1:2267-8384 GCA_964417945.1 uncultured Opitutales bacterium | reverse complement strand
GCGGTCAGGGTCAGTGCCGCCAACAGGGCGGTCAAGGTTCTCAACTGGTTCATAGAAGGGGGGGGACGGGTTGATTTCGACTTTGGATCGGGCTAAACCGGCCAGGTTTGGCGGTGGTAACCCATATCCCAAAAGAGGTATTCACATTTTGTGGTTTGTATAAAGTGACGCTGCACCGCCGCCTTTTGTTCCACGGTCAGCCGTTTCAACACGTTCTCCATAATCTGTAGAACGGCGTCGACCACCGCTCCGAACTCCTCCCCTCCATAAGTGGCGATCCAACGCTGGTAGAGGGGGTGTGGCGAGCCGTTCTTCTCCAGCTCCTTTCCCACTTCGCGGTAGATCCAGTAGCAGGGCAAAAACGCACCCAGCGCTTCGTGGTGCGGACGCTCGTTGACCACGCGGAGCAGGTAGCTGGTGTATAAAAGGGTATTGGGCGCCGGCGCCATTTCCCTAACCGCCTCAAAGTCCGCCTTCCATCCATCAAGAAAGCCCTTGTGCAGCTCACGCTCTATCGCGATCGCGTTGCCCGCATGGCTGCAGAATAAACTCAACTCGTCATCGGATTCCGAACGCGCCCCAAGCATTGCCAAGCCACGCGCAAAGCTCCGCAAGTAGACCGTGTCCTGCTCCACATAATACCGGAAGCTTTCCTCCGGCAGATTTCCTTCCCCTAAACCCGTCAGGAACGGGTGGGAGAGAATCTTCGAAAAAAGCGGTTCGATCGGGTGCCATAACTCGGTCTCAACTTCAGTCATTCCCCAGCCTTAACTGGCCTTGCCCTTCTCTGGCTAGTTTATTTTCAAATTGACGAACCCTGGCCCCTGCCCACTTTTCAGCAGCATGATCCCTCCCGCCGTTTTGCTCCCCCGTCGCCGTTCCCTCCTCGGAGTTCTATTTTGCCTTTTTCTCTTCGTTTCCGGCTCCCTGGCTGAAGAAGTTCCGCCCAGCGCGGAGCCACTTGAAACCTTTGAACTGGTCGGCGAACTCCTCGCCCTCGGTCCCCGCCTTCACGACCTCTCCGTCACCCCGGAGGAACGCGAGGCCCTCAATGGCGGCCTGCGAGAAGGGTTTTCGTTCGAGGAAGCCCCGGAATCAGTCGGGGAAGAGTTTGAAGCCGTGATCGCACAGATGCGGGAAAAATGGATCCTTTCCGACATCGAGGATGAGCAACCGGAACCTCTCGGCCTCGAAACTGCCCGCATTGTCGGCCTCCTCTCCGCTCGATTTTCCGGCATTCCGCCTTCCCTTCTCACCGATGAACAGATCGATGCCATCGCGAGGGGCTTCGATCAAACCATCGACCAGGACGGAATGTCCACCCGCCTGCGCGCCCGCCTGCCCGAGGTTTTTGACTTTCTCGATTCCGTCGCGGGGCCTTCTAGCATCGCCCTCGGGCAACTCGTCGCCCCTGATGAATATTCCTTTTTCGTAACCTTGCGCGAGGAGGACGCCGTCCAATTCGACCGCGATGGCCTTCATTGGAAAATCATCGACGCCGGTGTCGGCAGCCCCCCGGGTCCCCGCGATCTTGTGACGGTCCATTATGAGGGATCCCTTGTCTCGGGCGAAGTCTTTGACAGTTCATTCGAACGCGGAGAGCCCGTCGATTTCCCTATGAACGGCGTCATCCCCGGTTTCTCCCGCGGTCTCCAGAAAATCGGGGTCGGCGGCAAGGTTATCATCTACATCCCAGGCGAACTGGGTTATGGAAAACGGCCCCCGGCCGGATCCCCCATCGGCCCCGGCGATACCTTGATTTTCGACGCCGAGTTGATTGATGTCCAACGGAACGACTCCTGATCGGCTATAAGAGGGATTCGTATCGCCTATTCCCGCTTATACTAATCGGCCCCACCGCCCCCTTCTCCGGTTTGAAATCGGTCCCGTCCGCCTATCATATATAGATCACGCACCCTTTGTAATTGGGCTTGGCTTGACCCAGCTTGCTTCCTTTCCTCAGTGTCAGGAATTCCCAATTCTCATCAGTAATTTTTTTTCATGGAAAGCACCCCTCTCTGGCCATTCGTTGTATATGCCGTAAGTGCTGTTTGCGTCGCCGTCGGCATGCTCGGCATTTCATATTTTCTCGGGCAGAGGCATATGGACCGGCAGACCGCCCTGCCATACGAGTCGGGCATCCAGTCTACTGGCTCCGCCCGAATCCGCTTTTCCATCAAATTCTATCTCGTAGCCATCCTCTTTGTCATATTCGACCTTGAGATGGTTTACGTCTTTTCTTGGGCGGTCGTCATGAAATCGCTGGGTTGGGAAGGCTATTTCGCCGTCCTCACTTTTCTCGGGATTCTTATTATCGCCCTAATTTACGAATGGAAAATGGGGTTTCTCGACTGGAATAAACCGCCGAAGGAACACGCCACACCCTCCCGCACCCAACCGAATACCACCCTCAACGCACCTATTTCCACATGAAAGTCTGGACTACCAAACCCGGCGAGCCCCTGGACGGCCCGCCCCGGCTCGGCCCTTCAACGGATCCGGCCACCAGCTCCGTCCAGGACGATAATGTGATCAACAAAATCCTCGCCCTCTGTCGGCTTCAGGATCTTCTCGCATGGGGTCGCAGTCACTCCGTTTGGCCTTTTAACTTTGGCCTTTCCTGCTGTTTTGTCGAATTTGCCACCGCCATTACCAGTAAGTATGATGTCGCCCGCTTCGGCGCCGAAGTCATCCGCGGCACCCCCCGCGAGGCCGATGTCATGGTCGTTGCCGGAACCCCCTTTATGAAGATGGCTCCTGTCATCAAGCGCCTCTACGAGCAGATGATGGAACCACGGTGGGTGATTTCCATGGGCTCCTGTGCCAACAGCGGAGGAATGTATGATATTTACAGTGTCGTCCAAGGCGTGGATAAAATCATCCCCGTCGATGTTTACGTCCCCGGTTGTCCCCCTCGGCCGGACGCCTTCCTGGAAGGAGTAGTTCTCCTCAGTCAAGCCATCGGTAAGGAGAAGCGTCCCCTCAGCTGGGCCGTGGGGCCACAAGGGGTTCAGAAACTCGGCAGGGAATGCCAACGCGACGCTAAAAGAGAAGAACGCATGCGCACCGGCCGCCTCGAAGCGCCCGATAACGTAGGAAAAATAGCCAATCTCGATGATCGAAACCGCTTCATTCGTTGACGCGCTCCAGGCCCGCTTCGGCCCCGAAGCGGTTGTCGAACAAAAGACCCGGGATGGTGTGCCCACCTTTTGGGTCAGCGCCAACACAATCGTGGAGGTCCTTCGCTTCTTCAAGCACGAGGCCACCACCCGCTTCCCCATGCTCCTCGACCTCACCGCGATCGACGAGCGCCTGCGGAAAAATCGACAACAGCAGCCGGACAGCGACTTTACCGTCGTCTACTTGATCTTTAACCCCGATATCTGCCAGGAAATCCGCATCAAAGTCGCCCTTAAAGGAGAGCAACCCAGCCTCCCCACCTGTGTCGGGGTCTGGTCCTCCGCAAACTGGTACGAGCGCGAAGTCTACGATATGTTTGGGGTGCGTTTCGATGGCCACCCCTATCTCCAACGCATCCTCATGCCGCGCAGTTGGGAAGGCCATCCCCTCCGCAAGGACCACCCCGCACGCGCCACCGAGATGGGCCGCTTCCAGCTCTGGGACGAAAAGGAGGACCTTCTTCAAGAGGACCTCGAGTTCAAGCCCGAGGAGTGGGGCATGGAGCGGGAATCCGAGGAGTCCGAATTCCTCTTTCTCAATATCGGCCCACAACACCCGGGCACCCACGGGGTTATCCGGTTTATGCTTCAACTTGACGGCGAACTCATTCGCGACAGCAAGGTCGATATTGGCTACCACCACCGGGGAGCCGAAAAGATGGGGGAACGCCAGTCCTGGCATTCCTTCATCCCCTACACCGACCGCGTGGACTACCTCGGAGGGGTGATGAACAACCTCCCCTACGTCATGGCCGTCGAAAAACTCGCCGGAATCGAGGTTCCTGACCGGGTCAAAACCGTTCGCGTTATGCTCTGCGAACTCTTTCGCATTTCCAGTCATCTCGTCTTCTACGGTACTTACACCCAGGATGTCGGACAGTTCTCCCCCGTTATTTACATGTTCAACGACCGGGAGCGCGTCCTGCAGATTATAGAGGCCGTCTGTGGAGCCCGGATGCACCCCAACTGGTTTCGCATCGGTGGGCTCGCTGCCGACCTGCCCAAGGGATGGGACGTATTGGTTCGAGAGCTGATAGATTACCTTCGCCCAAAACTCGACGAGTATCAGAAGATGTGTCTGGAAAATGGCCTCCTCAAGCGGCGCACCCGCGGGATTGGTTCTTACAACGCCGAACAGGCGATCGACTGGGGAGTCACCGGTGCCAGCCTCCGCGCCGCCGGCGTCAACTTCGACCTCCGGAAGGCGCGTCCCTACTCCGGCTATGAAAATTTCGAGTTCGAGGTTCCCACTGCCGATGTCAGCGATTCCTACACCCGCGCGGTCGTCCGGGCCGAGGAAATCCGCCAGAGCCTGAATATTATCGAGCAGTGCCTCAACCATATGCCCGCCGGCTCCCACAAGAGCGACCATCCCCTCGCCGTCCCCCCAAAAAGGGACGGCACCATGCACGACATCGAGACCCTTATCACCCACTTTCTCTCTGTAAGCTGGGGTCCTGTTATTCCTGCCGGCGAAGTATGGATGCCCGTGGAAGGCACCAAAGGTCTCCAAGGATACTACCTCATCAGCGACAAGGACACCATCTCCTACCGCACCCGGATCCGTGTCCCCTCCTTTCCCCATGTCCAGATCATCCCTGATATCAGCCAGGGGTTCATGGTTCCGGACCTCCTCGCCATCATTGCCAGCACCGACTTTCTCCTCTCCGAAATCGATCGCTAATCGCCCTTTCCGAATATGCTTTCAGAAGCCGAAAAACGAGAGCTCGACCACGAGGCCGAACACTACGAGCACAAACAGGCCCTCACCATCGAGGCCTTGAAAATCGTCCAAAACCACCGCGGGTGGATCTCTGACGATGCCGTCAAAGACATCGCCGGATACCTCGATTGCGACCCCGCTGAGGTCGATAGTGTCGCCACCTTTTACAACCTTATCTACCGTCAACCCGTCGGCGAAAATATTATCCACCTCTGCACCAGCGTTAGCTGCTGGATCATGGGCAGTGATTCCGTCGCCGCCCGGATCAAAGAAAAGCTGCGGATCGGCATCGGGGAGTCCACCCCCGACAACCAGTACACCCTCGTCGCCAATCAATGCCTCGGCATGTGCGACCACGCACCCTGCCTCATGGTCCGGAAAAAAATGTATGGCGACCTAGAGGATCTAGAAAAGGTCGATGCCATATTCAATTCACCCTCCTGATTGCTGCACACTGCCATGAATTCACCTGAAACCAAGCCGCTCACCTCCTTTTGCGATCCCGCTGCACCCCTCGACCTCAAGGGCTACGAACAGATCGGCGGTTACCAGTCCGTGCGCAAGGCCCTTAAGGATCTCGACTCCGCCAAGGTCGTCGAGATCGTCAAGGATGCCAACCTCCGGGGCCGCGGTGGAGCCGGCTTTAACGCCGGTTTAAAATGGAGCTTCGTTCCCAAAGGCGAAAACGCACCCAAACAAAAATACCTCGTTTGCAATGCCGATGAGATGGAACCCGGAACCTTCAAGGACCGGCTCCTCATGGAAGGGAAACCCCACCAGCTCGTCGAGGCCATGATCGTCGCCGCCTTCGCCATTGAGGCCTCCGTCGGCTACATCTTCCTCCGTGGGGAATACTTCACCGCCGAGGAGCGCCTCAAAAAAGCCATCGCCGAGGCCTCCGAAGCCGGCTACCTCGGGAAAAACATCCTCGGGTCCGGTTTTGATTTCGACCTCCACCTTCACACCAGCGCCGGCCGCTATATCTGTGGCGAGGAAACCGCCCTCCTCAACGCTCTCGAGGGAAAGCGCGCCAACCCCCGCGCCAAGCCGCCCTTTCCCCCCGCCGTCGGCCTCTGGGGAAAGCCCACCATTGTCAACAATGTCGAAACCCTCAGCAACGTCCCCCACATCATCAATAACGGGGTCGAGTGGTTTAATGGACTGAGTAATTCCAATGATGGCGGCACCAAACTTTATGGTGCCAGCGGCCGGGTC
>CAYQKH010000010.1:0-2257 GCA_964417945.1 uncultured Opitutales bacterium | reverse complement strand
GCCGGCGGCATGCGCGAGGGTTACACCTTTCGCGGAGCCCTCCCCGGCGGGGCCTCCACCGATTTTCTCACCGTCGAGCACCTCGATATTAAAATGGACTACGATTCCGTTGCCAAGGCCGGCAGCCGACTCGGCACCGGGACTATTATTATCCTCGACGACAAGACGAGCGTCCTCGGCATGGTCCATAACCTGATCCAGTTTTTTGCCCACGAATCCTGCGGGTGGTGCACCCCCTGCCGTGACGGCCTCCCCTGGGTCGAGCGGATCATGGATGGGCTCCGTAAGGGCGAGGGCATGCCCGGCGACCTCGACACCCTCAATAAGCACTCCCGCTTTCTCTGGCTCGGTTGCACCTTCTGCGCACTCGCACCCGGCGCGGTCGAGCCCCTTAAAAGCGCAATCAAACACTTCCCCGAGGATTTTCAAAACGCCATCCCCCCGGCCGAATCCAGCGAGGACCACTCCCTCCGGAACCACGCCCGGCAAGCCCTTCTCACCTCCCTCGGGAAAAACTGATTTTACGAATATGGCCAACGTAACGATTGACGGCATAGAATACGACCTTTCGCCCGGTAAAAACCTCCTCCAGGCCGGCCTCGAAGTCGGTCTCGACATCCCCTACTTTTGCTGGCATCCCGCCCTCGGCTCCGTCGGTGCCTGCCGACAATGCGCGGTCAAGCAATACCGCGACGAGAATGATCAACGCGGGATGATCGTCATGTCCTGCATGGTCCCTTGCTCCGAAGGTGCCCGCTTTTCTATCGAGGACGAGGAGATTTCGCAGTTCCGCAAGACCATCACTGAGTGGCTCATGACCAATCACCCGCATGATTGCCCGGTCTGCGATGAGGGGGGCGAGTGCCACCTCCAAGACATGACCGTTATGACCGGCCATAATTACCGGACCTACCGCTTTACCAAGCGCACCTACGAGAACCAGAATCTCGGACCCCATATTAACCACGAAATGAACCGGTGCATTACGTGCTACCGTTGCGTCCGATTCTACGACGACTACGCCGGCGGCAAGGACCTTCAGGCCCTCGGAAAACACAATCATGTCTATTTCGGCCGCCACGAGAGCGGAACTCTCGAGAGCGAATTCTCGGGAAACCTCGTCGAGGTCTGCCCCACCGGGGTCTTTACAGATAAGACCTTCAAGCAGCACTTCCTGCGGAAATGGGACCTCCAGAGCGCTCCCAGCATCTGCCAGGGCTGCGGGGTCGGTTGCAACACCCTCGCCGGGGAACGCTACGGCAAACTCCGGCGGGTCCTCAACCGCTACCACGGGGAACTGAACGGCTACTTTATCTGCGATCGCGGTCGCTTCGGCTATGAATACGTCAATGCCGAGGACCGCCTCCAGCTTCCCTTCCTCCGCGACGGCGACCCGCACCGGGAACTCGACGAATCCGCTCTTTCCGAAAAATTGAAGGAGTGGATTGGGCCCGGAAAAAAGCTCCTCGGCATCGGCTCACCCCGCGCCTCCGTCGAGTCCAACTACGCTCTCCGCGCCATGGTCGGTCCCGAGAATTTCAGCCATGGGATGATCCGGACCGAGTCCCGGCTCCTCGAGCAAGTTCTCTCCATTCGCAAGTCCCACCCCGCCAAAAATGCTTCCCTTGAGGATATCGAAGCTGCCGATGCCGTCGTCGTCCTTGGCGAGGACGTCATCAATACCGCCCCACGCATGGCCCTTTCGATTCGCCAGGCCGTCCGGAACGAGCCCAACAAGCAGCTCGGTGCCATGCGCATCCCCGAGTGGAGCGACAAGGCCGTCCAGCTCGCCACCTACGGCCAGTCCGGCCCCTTCTTCAGCGCCACCCCGAAGGCGACCCGCCTCGATGATATTGTCACCCGCGGCTACCATGGAGCCCCTGCCGACATCGCCCGTATCGGCTACGCCCTCGCCCACGCCCTCGACGCCGAGGCGCCGGCCGTCGAAGACCTCTCCGAAGAGGATTCCGCTTTTGTCAACGAGGCCGCCGAGGCCCTCCGAAAAGCCCGAAAACCGGTTGTTATTTCCGGCGTGACCCTCGGCAATGCGAAGGTCCTCGAGGCCGCCGCCAATGTTGCACAAGCCCTCCAGCGCTCCGAAAAGGAGGCCGCCCTCGCCTATGTCGTGCCTGAGTCCAACTCCCTCGGCATGGCCCTTCTCGGCGGATCCGATCTCGAGTCCGCGATCGATTCCATTGCCGACTCCCCCCCCGACGCCGTCGTTATCCTTGAGAATGACCTGTATCACTGGCTTCCC
>CAYQKH010000009.1:40225-45231 GCA_964417945.1 uncultured Opitutales bacterium | reverse complement strand
CGGATCGGTCCCAGTTGCTTCTGGTAGCGGTCGGGGTAGTTCTCGATGAAATCCCAAAACGATGCCTGGACGCACTGCCAAAGCGGCGAGTTCCTTGCCCGGCGGGAGCGGTATCCTTTTCCCATTCCCTATAAATAATGAACAAAAGTTCACTGTTCGAGAGAATGTAATTCCCATTTATTCACAAAACGTCAGTCGTGAGGCGCGATGGCCGACCCCCGTGTTTGTCATCAGGCGGAGTGACTGGCAGTGTTACGACCAGCTCTTTGAGATCCTCCCGGGCCTAAGGAGAAACAATGACCCGGAAATCCATTCTTTCATATTCCTTTCCACGTCCTCCAGGGGAATGCCCTTGCCTCCATCCAACTCCTTTCCATTTACGGCCGACATCAACCGCTACCAACAGGTCTACCTGGCAAGTCGTTTTGCTGACCCGACTCTGCCGATTTTTGTCGGATTGATGGTGCGGCGTTATCGCCAAACTTGAACCCATCACCCAGCCACCAGCCCACTGATATGACCGGAATCATCGATATCGATGGATTCGGCGGATGGCAGTTTGGGTAGGGCTGGCATGCGGAGGAGTTCGCCGGTGAGCGCGACGAGGAAACCGGCGCCGCTGGCAATTTCGAGGTCTCGAACGGTGATTTCAAAACCGGTCGGTCTTCCCAGCAGATGAGGATCATCGGAAAGCGAATTCTGGGTTTTGGCCATGCAGATGGGGAGGTGGTTGAGCCCGAGTTTTTCGATCCGTTTGATTTTCCGTTGCGCCGGTGGGGTAAATAAGACGCGGTCGGCCCCATATATTTTCTTTGAAATGACATCGATCTTATCCTCGACGGAAGGTGAGTCCGAGGGGTAAAGCAATTCAAGTGGAGGCGATTCCTGGCTAGCGGCTTCAACCACGGTATCGGCAAACTCGGCGGCACCCGGGCCGCCACTGGCGTAGCCTTCCGAGACAACGCAGCGGACAGATTTCGATTCGCAGAAGTGCTTCACGGTTTGAATTTCCTCATCGGTGTCATCTGCAAATTTGTTGATCGCCGCCACGATGGGCCGCTTGAAGTTCGACGCTCCGTCGAGGTGCGCTTCCAGGTTGGCGAGGCCCTTTTCGACGGCTTGCGTGTTGGAAGTGGTCAACTCCTTAAGGGGCACGCCGCCGTGCATTTTGAGTGCCCGAATCGTAACCACGAGGACAACGGCGGCCGGATCCAATCCGGCGGAACGACATTTGATATCGAAGAACTTCTCACCTCCAAGGTCAAAGGCGAACCCGGCCTCGGTGATTGTGTAGTCGGCGCCGCCGATACCCGTGCGGGTGGCGAGGACGGAATTACAGCCGTGAGCAATGTTGGCGAACGGGCCTCCGTGAACCAGGGCCGGGACGCCCTCCACGGTTTGGACGAGATTGGGTTTCATCGCGTCGCGCATGACCGCCAGGAGTGCCCCCGCGATATTCAACTCCTCGGCATATACCGGGTTCCATTGGGAATCATAGCCGAGGAGGATTTTGTTAATCCGCTCCCGGAGGTCCTGCATGGATTCGGCGAAGCAGAGAATGGCCATGATTTCACTGGCGGCGGTAATATCGAAGCCGGTTTCCCGGGTTACTCCCTGTCCGTTCAGACCGACTGCCACCGAGCGAAGGGAGCGGTCGTTGCAATCCATAACCCTTTTCCAAAGGACGCGGCCCGGATCGAGTCGGGTTTGGCGGAAGTGGAGCTGGTTATCAATAAAAGCAGAAATCAGGTTGTGGGCGGTGGTAATGGCGTGGAAGTCTCCATTGAAATGGAGATTGATGCGGTCCGCAGGAGTCAGGGTGGATGCGCCCCCCGCCGGTGGCGCCTCCCTTTCGGCCGAATACCGGGCCCATGGAGGGCTCGCGTAAAGCCAGGGCGACACTATGGCCCTGATGATGCAGGCCCTGGGAAAGCGCGATAGAGGTGGTGGTCTTACCTTCCCCGGAAGGGGTTGGAGTCACCGCACTGACCAGGATCAACTTCCCTCTCGGAGGTCGGGATCCGGCGACTTCAACGGCGATCTTTGCCCGATCACGGCCGTAGAGTTCGACCTGGTCGTGAGCGATACCGAGTTCTTCGACAAGTTCCTGGATGGGGCGAGGTTTCATAGGGGTAATTGAATACGTTGTGGTTTCAATGAAAACCCTCACATGGGAAGGCCGTCAAAAGCGTAATCGAGTGTTTCGGGGAGAGCGTGAAGCTTGAGCGAGCCGCTGCAGCGCACGAAAACGCATGGAGCCGAGTTGCTCGCGGAAGTCCGGATTAGATGAAAGATTTACAAATTCGTGAGGGTCCGCCTCAAGATCGAAAAGGCATTCCTTAACGGGGTCTTTATCCAGGTAGGCCAGGTATTTCCAGCGGTCGCCTCGGAGCATGATTTCCCCGTCCCCATGATGCGCGTAAACGTCTTCCCGACCCCGAACCGGTTCCTGGTTCAGTAGTTCACCGGCGTAGGAATGACCTTGAAAGGCGGGATGGAGCGGTTGTCCGGCGATTTCACAAAGGGTGGGGAGGACATCGACCATTTCGACCAAGGCATCTTCCGTTCTTGGCTCGGTCCCGAGCCCATCGGGCCAGTGAAGGACGAGGGGCAGTCGCATCACACTTTCGTAGTATTGTGGATTTTTGGCTACCCGCCCGTGATCGCCGCAGGCATCGCCATGATCGGAACCAAAGATGATGAGGGCGTTATCCAACTGGCCGTTCTCCTCCAATTTTCGGAGGATTTTTCCGAGGGCCAGGTCCACCCCGGTGACCATGGCACAGAAATGCTTCTTGTAGGCGACTAATTCCTCCTCGGAAAATTTATGAGGATCGCGCGGGTCATCCGGGTGCCGGTGGTGGGGCGGGATTTCGACATCCCGGTAAGGTTCAAACATCTCCCGGGTCGGGTTGAGGGGGGGGTGGGGTGCGTAAAACCCGAGGTGGATGAATTGGTTCTTGGGCCGGGAATTGAGATTATGGCAGCCCTGGTGGGCCACCCAGCCGGAATGGGAACATTCCCATGGCGCCTCCAGCACTTTTGGAGTGCGGGCTTCCGAGGACCGCTCGGGAGTACCGGGCCGGCCCACGGTGAAAGTCTGCAGCCATTCCGGATGTTCGGTGCCGAGCCAGGTGCGGTAGGCATCGTCATAGCAGCCGGGTTCTTCCGATACCTGGAAATTTTGAAAGCCGTAATCATGACGGGCCCTTGGATCAAGGTCGTGGTCCTCGTGGCCCTGAAAGTGCAGCTTCCCGATCTGGACGGTTCGGTAACCGGCTGCGTTCATCATCCGGGGAAGGGTCGGCTCGAAATCCGGTGCCAGTTCTTGCCCGTTCCGGGTCACGCCGGTGGCTGGCGGGTAGCACCCGGTCATGAATGAACACCGGCTCGGCATGCAGAGCGGACTATTGGCGAAACACCGGGAAAAGGTAACCCCTCGGCCGACCAGACGGTCGAGATTTGGGGTGTGCATGAACGGAAAGCCGTGCGCCGCTATATTGTCCCAGCGCATGTGATCGGTGGTAATCCAGAGGATGTTGTCCGGGCGGGGCATCGGTAGGTTCAATGGCCGAGAATGAGGAACGCAACCAGGGAGGCAACGTAACAAATCAACCCTGCGGTTAGGATGAGGACGCTGATCTTGTAGTAAAAGGTCCGATTGTTTTTCCGCTGGAGGGCTTTGGTGAATACTTCCTCAAGGCTCTCATCTCGGATTTGGATGATCCAGGCGATGCGGAGCGGACCCATAGCAAAGGTAATGGCGGATAACAGGACCAAGGAGATGCCCAGACCGAGGAAGACACGGGAGAAGACATTGCTGGCGGCGATGGAAGGTCCTGAGAAACCGGTAATGGTCAAGGTAATCGTGATGAGGCCGAAAAACAGCTGGGAACGGGTGTAGAGGGTATGGAAGTAGTCCTTGATTTCCTGGTAGACCGTCCAGTCCTTTTCATCTTCGAGCAGCCGGTAAATGCGGGCGAGCTCTTGTTTTTCGGAATCGTTGGGCATGAAGGACTCTATTTTTTAGAGAAAAGGTCGAGGCGTAAAGCCTCTCCTACAATGAATGCGGTCGAGGCGTCCCACCTTCGCACGAGGCTTCGGCGGGCACGAAAGCCTCTCCTGCATAAGGGTTGGTTGGAAATGAGGACCGGGCTGAAGCACCGGCCTACGGGATTTGTGGGGTGGGCGGGGACTGCAGACGGGGAAAGCCTGTCCTGCGTAGACGTTGGATGGAAAGGGGGGCCGGGCTGAAGCACCGGCCTACGGGATTTGCCGGGGTGGGGGGTCAGCCTTTGACGGCGCCGCTGGTGAGGCCGGAGATGAATTCCTTCTGGAGGAAGAAGAAGAGGATGACGACGGGGCTGATGGCGATGACAGTTCCGGCCATGATGGCCCCGTATTCGTCGCCGTAGAGGCCGCGGAGGTGAACAATGCCGAGGGAGATGGGGTAGAGGTCCTCGGACTGGAGGATAATGGAGGGGGTAATGAAGTTATTCCAAGCGCCGAGGAAGGTAAGGAGGACGAAGGCGCCGGCCATTGGTCGGACGAGGGGGAGGACGACGAGGAAGAAGATCTGGAGTTCGTTGCAGCCTTCCATACGAGCGCTTTCGAGGAGGTCACCGGGGATGGCATTGAGCATGGCCTGGCGAAAGAGGAAGACCCCAAAGGCGGGGGAGAGCATTGGGAGAATGATCCCGGCATGGGTATCGAGAAGGCCGAGAAAGTAAATCACCTGATAACCGGGGGCGAGGAGAAGGACGCCGGGGACAATGAGGGCACCGAGAACGACAGCGGTAAGGAAGGTCTGCCCGGGGAAGCGGAATTTGGCGAGGGCGTATCCCCCCATGGCAGCGAAGAGGGTGCCGACGACACTGACGGTTCCGGCAATAAAGAAGGAGTTGAACATGTAGCGCACGAAGGGCATTCCTTCGATGAGCTTACGGTAGTTATCGAGAGTGAGGTTCCCCCATGCCACGCCGAGGAAGCCGTCCCCGGCGGGGAGA
>CAYQKH010000009.1:0-40215 GCA_964417945.1 uncultured Opitutales bacterium | reverse complement strand
GGCCTCGGATTTAAAGGAGGAGATAAACATCCAGACGAGGGGGACGAGGGTAAGGAAGGTAAAGAGGAGGAGGATCACATAGGTGAGAACGCGACCCAGCAGTTGGATGGCTTTACGACTTGGCTCAATAGGATTCATCGCGGGATAGCCTCCTTTGTATTAATGTTATGGATACGAGGAACATGGCGAGGATCCAGCCGACGGCGCTGGCGTAACCAAGGTCGCCGACCTGGAAACCTTGTTGGTATAAATACATGACGATGGTCAGGCCCTGATTGTTGGGGCCGCCGGTCTGATTGAACAATAAGTAGGGCAGCTCGAAAAGCTGAAAGCTGCCGATCATGGAAAGGAGGACGATGAACCCGGCGACAGGCCGGATGGCGGGAATGGTGACATTCAGGAACTGCTGCCAGGGGTTGGCGCCATCGATCCGGGATGCATCGACAAGGTCTTTGTCCACGGTCTGGAGGGCGGCGAGGAAATAGATCATATTGTGCCCGGTGAACATCCAGAGAGCGGCGATGATCATCGCGGGCATGACGTATTCCTGGAGCCAGGGAAACTCGAGCCCGAAGCCGAAGAGATTTTGCATGGAGACGTTGAGAAGGCCGGTGCGCTTCTCGAAAATGAGGCGGAAAAGGATGGCGACGAAGACCATTCCGAGAAGAGAAGGAGAAAAGAAGATGAGACGAAGGACGCTGCGGCCCTTGATCCATGGCTGATTGAGAAGGATGGCGAGGCCGAGGGCGAGCGGGAGCTGGATGAGGAGGGAGCCAAGGGTGAAAATAGTGGTATTCCGGGTGGCTTTCCAGAAGAGCGGGTCCTGAAGGAGGAAGATGAAATTCTCCAGAAAGACGAACTCGGTATGCTCCGGCCCGAATGTGCGCTGCATGGCGAGGAGGATGGATTGGAAGAGGGGCCAAACGCTGAAAATCCCGAATGTGAGGAGAAAGGGAGCGAGGAAAAAGTAGGGGGCAAAGCGACGGGACCGCATGGCTCAGGGATAAAAGGGGTTCCGATCCATGAGGATATTGATCTGCCGTTGAGCATTTTTGAGACGGGGCTCGATTTCGCGGATCAGTTCCTCGCGATCGGTGATGTCGCGTGCGTTGGCATAGTCCAGGATGGAGATGAGAATATTCTGAATAAGCTGATAGGCGTTGGTCAGCCATGGCGAGGAGTGTCGGGGGGGGACATCGGGAGCCAGTTGAATCAGCAATTCCCCCACGGGCTGGCCGCCGAAGTAGGGATCCGGCTTAGAAAAAATGGGGTCGTCCCAAAAGGCGTTTATCGGAGAAAGGATCATGGCATCCCGGAAACGCGCCCGGACGGATTCCCTTGAAAAGTGAAGTCGTTTCGCGAGCTCCCATCCGTGCTCGAAGTGAGGCGAATCGGCAAAAAAGGTCATGCAGGTCCCACCGTAAACACTGGTTCTCCGTCCGCCCGGCTGCCATGCGGGGAGGGGCATGATGCGGAATTTACCGGCCATGTCCGGCAGATTTGTTTTCAGGTGTTTCAGGAACCAATCGGCAACTGGCATGGCGACAACATAGCCTTCGCGTTGCAGCATCCAACCAGCAGCGGAAAACATGGGGACTTCTCCGGCGACCCGTTGGGAATCGAGACACCAGAGGGTGAGATCAGCCATAAGGCCGGCGAGAATGGGGGAGTCCAGGTGGATGGCTCCGTCGGGAGTTTCGATTTCCGGGTAAGCTTGTTTAATGAACATCCCGATGAAGTCCCCGGAAACCGTCGGCCAATAATTAATGAGGTAGCGGTCGATGACGCCGTCGCCATCGAGATCCTGGATGAGGGGTCGAAGCCGGTCGAAGAACTGGTCCCAGGTCTCGACCCCATCAAGGGAGAGGCCGGCTTCCTCGACAAGGTCGGCACGGTAGAGGAGGCTGACGGGGTGGACATCCTCGGGGATACCGAAAATGCGGCCGGAACGGGTCCAGGGCGTCAGGGAGGGGGGATTAATTTTGTCAAGAAGACCCTCCCGTTCGAGGTAGGGTTTGAGGTCTTTGAGGATGATGGACTCGACAGGGGCGGCGAAAATCTGGCGGGTCATCCCGCTCTCGATTTCGACCATATCGGTGAAGCCCTTACCGGAGAAAAAGGAGCTGATCATGAGTTGGCGGACGGCCGTTCCGACAACCAGGTCCATATCGGCGGGCGGGTTATCGGGGTCGCGGTTCCATTCCTCGATGATGGGCTTGTAGGTATCGTAATGGAAATTGGCGAAGGTGACGAAATGGAGGGGGTCATCCTCCTGCTTGTATGTTCGGGTCCAATGGAGGAAGGAACCGATCAAGAGAGCCCCGAACCCGATGATGAGGAGAGGCCTGGGAAGGAATTTGAAGTAAACAAGCGGGTTCAAAAGAAAAAAGTAGAAAAAACTTAGTCGGAGTGATCAAAATTGTTATTCTCGACACTTGTTTTCCAGTCTAAACTTTGCTGGTTTTGTGGGCGTTTTCTCCGAAAGTCCCTTGGCAGAGGAAGAGACCAGAGGATTAACTTTTTACTCATTTAAATGCGGAAGAGTTGCCTCTCTTTACGCTTCAGGGGGTTTTGTCGAGGAGATCAAATTCCAGAAGCTTGAATGTCTACAAGCTTTTACCTAAATACCCATCTTTGAGATTGAGGTGTGGGTTGATATAGAATGGTGTAAAAATATGCGGCTCTTAACCTTTTTTATTTTTTGTATCTCTCTTCTTGAAGGCAATGATTCGGTCGAGGTCTTCGATTACTTCAAAAATGATTGGTCTCATCTGGAGCGAAAATCGGGTGTAGTTGATAACAAGTCGGACGGTCCACTGAATTTTAAAGTTCTCAAGGTGAAAAACCCGGGCATTGTGGAAGCGGGTGAGTTCGTCGTGATGGAAGTCATCTGGGAAAAGACGTCGGGTCCAGATTACGCGATTTGTTATGTAAACGCGTTTGGTAATTGGGCTCCGGACAAAGCCTTGGATGCGACGCCCCTCGGTCCAGCAGGTCCAAGCGGGACACCAAAATCAACGGAAATCCGTTTCAAAGCGCCGAGTGAAGCTGGGCATTACAAGATTCGCTGGTTGTTGACACCAGGATTTACCGGGCAGGAATCGTATTTCGGCCGAGAAGACATTGGAGTTGAAATGCCGGGTCGGGCCTTCTGGAGTGAGTTCGCATTAAAGGTTGTTGCACCGGTTGATGAATCGCTCCGTTAATTTTCCAAATCAGGGTCTTGCTGGTCCCCTATTTTTCGGCAAGATGATCGCAAGTCCGTAAAGCAGAAAAATCCTGACCATGTCCGAGATCCTACCCGAACCTATCGATATCGATACCCACTACGAGCTGACGGAAGAGCAGATCCGGTTTTTCCGCGAAAAGGGTTACGTGAAATTAAATTCGGTATTCAATAAGGCGACTTTAAACCATTTCCGAGGGGTAATTGCGCGGGAGGTAGAACGCTTACGGGAGACGATCCCTCCGATGGAGCACCGGGACACTTATGGCAAAGCCTTCGTCCAAGCGATGAATCTCTGGCGGAACGACACGCAGATCCAGGAATTTGTTTTTTCGCGTCGGCTGGCGGAGATTGCGACGCAGTTGTTGGGAACGAAGGGGGTTCGGCTCTACCATGACCAGGCTCTGTTTAAAGAGCCGAGCGGCGGATTTACGCCCTGGCATGTCGACCAGTATTACTGGCCGCTTTCGAACAACAACACGGTAACGGCCTGGGTACCGTTGCACGAAGTGCCGATGGAGCGCGGTCCCTTGGAGTTTTCGGTAGGTAGCCAGAATATCCGATTTGGTCGGGATCTCAGTATCAGTGATGAAAGTGAGCAAGCGATTGGGGCAAACCTGAAGCGGCAAAATCTGCCGGTGGACCGTTCGCCATTCGACCTGGGAGAAGTAAGCTTTCACTACGGTTATACCTTTCACCGTGCTGGTCCGAATACGACGGAGCTGCCCCGGGAGGTGATGACAATCATTTACATGGATTCGGAAATGCGGGTGACCGAGCCGAAAAACAAGAACCAGCAGACAGACTTGGATACCTGGATGCCGGGTTGTGAACCCGGGGGTTTGGCGGATTCGGAGCTCAATCCCGTCCTCTACGAAAACGAAACGGTTTGTTAAGTGGGCCAGAGCCCTTCCTCGGAAGAGCAGACGGTTTTGCTTTTCGAAATCCTGGAAGCAGCGCCGGAGGGCTTCAGTTGCTCCGGAAGGTGGACAGGATGCTGGAATTGATAAGTGAAGCCTTTGGTGGAACGGGATTCCGGACGCCGATCTTTTTGATCGTTAAATGTCATTAGTTAAAGATGAGGCAAAACCTTTGAGTAAAGGTTTTTTGATCTTGTTCATTTCCAGCTATTTTGGATAGGATAAGGACAGCTTACTCTTTTACATGAAACCAATTTCTCTGCTTAGGGGACGATTTCCATGTCGGCTCCGGATTCTGATCGTCCTGTTTGTGTGCTCGTGTCTCGGCCTACTCCGGCCGTTGCCGGGAGATATTCACCTTCTGCCGAACGAAAACACCGATCTATCCGGAAACCATGTGATGATGGGGCCGGGGCATGGGGCCGATACCTACGGGGTCTACCAGAGGGGATATTTATTTGGGCAGTTCGAGGATCTTCACATCAATGAATTCGTCATCATCTGGCTGCAGCGCTATTTAGCGAATGCCGGTTTGGAGACCTTCTCGATTCGGGAACGTAGTTTTCAAGAAAACGAAGTCATCATTGATTCCGAGGACGCCGAGGGATATGCCGAGACGGGGAGCTGGGAGACTTCAAATTCCAGCGTAGCCGGGCAGCAATACGGGTTGGATTACCGAATTGCGACGAGCACTTCATCCGGGCCGCACAGCACGGCGACCTGGACACCGGAGATTCCCGAGGAAGGCTTTTACCCGGTTTACGTCTATTACGCAAAAGGGAGCAACCGAAACCCCACTGCCACCTACACGATTAACCATTCTGGAGGTTCGACCGAGGTAACCATCGATCAGCGGGAATATGGGAATCAGTTCCGACATCTTGGCACATTTTATTTTGAGACGGGACGGAATGCGACCCGCGGATCGGTGAGTCTTTCCTCGGAAGGGAGCGGGGCGGTCACCCATGCCGATGCCGTGCGCTTTGGAGGGGGTACATATGGAAATATCAACTATCCGATGTGGAAGATGGATGCTTACCGGTTCACCAGTCATCTCGGTTTCCGAGCCCCAAGTTGGACAAACGACGTAACGGTCCGGCCCGATTATACGGCATGGTTGGTGGATGATACTTGGCGCGATGATTGGCGTTATTTATCCATCCACACCAATGCTGCGCAAAACCCAAATACCAGCCAAGGCATTGGGACTTTTGTTTATAACAACGGCCGCCCGCCGGCTTGGGGGTCTACGGGATCCAAAACTTACACTGATGCAGAGGAGGCGAAATTTGATGCCTTCGGGGAACTGATCAAAAAGCAATTTTTAACGGATATGCGGGGAGTCGAATCCTACCCGGACAACAATACATCGGTTCCGGGTGCGCCGGTCTGGGAGCCCGACGGTCGACCCTACGCTAACTATGGTGGATTTCTCAGGGCGCATCGGATGTGGTTTGGCGAATTAAAGGTCCGGACGGAAATGCCGCACACCTTAGTTGAGATGCTCTTTCACGATACCGAATTTGAGGTCGAAGTTTTGAAAAATGACCGGTGGCGGCATGACGCCGCGCGCTCCCTCTATAAAGCCATCGCCCGAAGCTTTAATCCCAACGCAACGATTGTGCCGTTACCGCCGAAAAAGCCGAGGGCGACCGTTCTTTTCCCGGGGCAGTATCAATTGAACTGGACCCCAGTAAACGACCCGATGGAGCCGACGGCGGCTCCCACCGGATACAAGATTTACCGATCGAGTAATGGATATGGCTGGGATAACGGGACCGAGGTCGGGGACATCACTGAAATCACCTTAGCATCGGATCCCGGGGAATTGGTTTTCATTCGAATCGCGGCGACAAACGCGGGAGGCGAATCACTTCCATCGGAGTGTATCGCGGTGAGCACCCCGTCACAGTTAAATTCTGAACGGTTGCTTCTCGTCAATGGATTCGACCGGACGTTCCGTTATCAAGTGACCAATGTGCCCGGTGATAATGATTTAAGCAATACCCTGGAGCGTTACCAAGACAACTATGTGATCGGGCCAGCAAAGGCGCTCCACACCCACCCGACCAAGGACCTCGCGATCACTTCGACAACGAACGAAGCGATAATCGATGGAGAAGTCGACCTGAAGAATTACGACTTAGTGATCTGGCTATTGGGCGAAGAATCCACGGAAGATGAGACCTTTTCGGTCGAAGAACAGGCCCTTATTGAAGACTACCTGGAGAACAACTCCTATTACGCGAACCGACGCCGGTCCCTCTTTGTGAGCGGCTCAGAGTTGGCTTGGGACTTGGACGGGCCGAACACCGAAAGCAACGCTGATCGACAATTTTACAATCTTTCGTTGAAGGCGGATTATGTTGGGGACGACGCGAATTCTCACTCCGTGACCGGCGTTCCGAACGGGCCTTTTAATGGTTTGACCTTTGGATTCGGTGACGGAACCAGCGGGGTAATGGGAGACTACAATGTGGACCATCCGGATGTGATACAACCTTCCAGTGGATCAGTGGGAGTATTGCGTTACTCCGAAGGAAATTTCAGTAGCGGGAATAATTACGCGGGGGTTTTTTTCTCGGATAATCAGCTGACGCGAATTTTAAATTTCGGTTTTCCGGTGGAGCGGGTAAGGGCGGATTCGATGCAGGCGGTGATGACCGCAGTAGCCGATCTTCTTCTTGAGGAAAACGACAATTCCGGGGTTGTGATACCCACCGCGGCGGCATTTGCGCCGCTTCGCGGGCCTGTTGGAACCGAAGTGGAAATCATTGGATCCGGCCTGTCTGGAGTGACCACGGTTCGCTTTGGGACGAAAGACACGACTGATGTCACCATTCTTTCTTCAACCCGGATACGGGCGGTGGTTCCGGCTGGAGCAACCGACGGGCCGATAACGGTTTTTTCATCCTTTGGATCTTTTGAAACCTGGTTGCCTTTTGAGGTGGTCGCGCCGCCAACCCTATCCGGATTCGCTCCCTCGACTGGAGCGATTGGCGCATCCGTCACGATAACCGGAACCGGTTTTAACGGAGCGACAGGTGCGGATTTTGGGCAGAGTCCGGCCTTCTTTTTTCAAGTGGTTTCCGATACGCAGATCCTCACGAACGTTCCCTTGGGTGCGACTACCGGGCCGATCAAAGTACTCCATCCAGATGGCAATGTTAACAGTGTGGAACCCTTTATTGTGGAGTGGCCTCCCGGGATAACCAGTTTCTCACCGGAAGAGGGTCCGGAAGGGACCTTAGTTACAATCAATGGTGATAATTTCACCGGGGTCACGGATGTGGAATTCAATGGTTTAGGGGCGGAAAGCTTCCAAGTCGTTAATCCGGGAACCATCACTGCAATCGTTCCCGCGGGAGCCACCAACGGCCCGATCCGGGTTGCTACTCCCTGGGGAGCGTTTACGAGCGTAGAGGATTACCTGATTGATTCAGGCAGCCCTGGTGGAGGGGGCACCGATACGACGGATCCGTCCGGTGGGGTTTCTATACCCGACGATAATCCATCCGGAGTCAGACTATCAGCGAATTTTGCCGTGAGTGGTAGCATTTCCGGGCTTTGGATCAATCTTGATATTTCTCATAGTTGGGTTGGCGACTTGAAAATCACCTTAACCGCTCCTTCCGGGAAAACGGTTATTATACGGGATCGGGAGGGAGGCAGCGCCGACGATATCTTTTTGGACCGGGAACCGGTATCCGGTTTTCTCGGGGAGTCAGCATCCGGAGAATGGACTTTGAATGTGAGTGATAACGTGGGTTTTGATACGGGTATTCTCAACAGCTGGTCCCTTGAAGTGGACGCGGCGGTCAGTGGTCCCGGCAACCTGGTTGCAAGTGATGGAACCTATAACGACCGTGTTTCGATGAACTGGGATCCGGTTGGCGGGGCGGGAGAATACGAGGTTTATCGCGCCGCAACGAACCAATCAGGGTCTTCGACCAAGATAGGTATGACGTCCAACACGACCTACGACGACTCCACGGCAACCGCCGGACTCCCTTATCACTATTGGATCAGAGCAAAAAATGCAGATGGGTTGAGCCCTTTCAGTAATGGGGATCGCGGTTACAAAGCGAATCGCCCGCCGATTATCTCCGAGGGGACAGAGATTACCGTGAACATGAGCAAGGACGGCTCCCCCGTCGCCTTTGACCTGGAATTAAATGGCTCCGATCCTGAGGGGCAGACGGTAAGCTGGATTTTGGCCCAGCCCCCGGTCAACGGACAGGCCACGGTTCCCCCCAGTGAAGCCCAAGCGGAGGTGGCTTACACTCCGGATTCTGGTTTTACCGGAACAGACACGTTCCTCGTCGATTTGAAGGACCCAGTTGGAGCGAAGTCCCGCATTCGGATCAACGTAAAGATCAATGCATCGAATGCAGCTCCCACGGATATAGCGCTTTCCACAGCTATCATCAGCGACACCCTCGGCATCGGCGAAACCGTTGGAACCTTCACGGTTACGGATCCCAATGGAACGGATTCGCACACGCTGACCCTGGTTGCCGGCGTCGGTGACAACCATAACGACCTTTTTGATCTTGTGGGCGATCGCCTTCTTCTGCTCAGCCCCCTCGACTCGGAATCCGAACGCGTATTCAGCATTCGTGTGCGTGCCGAGGATCCAGCAGGAGCATCCAGGGAGGAAACCTTCGCCATCAGTGCGGATTACCTGCTTTTTGAGGATTTAGAATCCAGTGATCCCCAGGGTTGGACTACTGATTCGCTTGATGGACAGGATGAATGGTTTGTCGCGGAAACCGGTTTTGAATCCGTCTACAGCTTTGTTTCGCTCGCGGAAGAAAATGGTTCAGACAGCAGCCTGGTTTCCCCGGCGGTCACGGTAAGCGTTCAATCTCCGGGAATTCTCTTGTCCTTTTACCACCGGCTGTCGTTTGAAGAAAAAGACGCCGTTTACGGCTGGGATGTTGGTGTTTTAGAAGTCAGTTTTGATAGCGGAACGACGTGGGAAGATGTCGAGGACGCCGGCGGAGAGTTCCGCCAGGGGGGGTATACCCACGAGACCAATTTTTCGACCAACAATCCCCTCGGACCCAACCGCCGCGCTTGGAGTGATTTTATCGATTGGAACGAGGTGATTGTATTATTTGAAGGCCGGGATGTCGCCGGGGAGACGATTCAATTTCGTTGGCGATTTGCCTCGGATGGAGCCACCGCCAGTCAGGGTTGGCTTCTCGACAATATCTGGATTCGCGATTTGCAGCCGGAAAGTGCTCCATCACGGGAATTGATCTTCTCCGAATACATCGAACCAGGCTCGGGAGACTCATCGAATAAGGTTGTTGAGATTTTTAATGGCACTGGGCGGGACATCGACCTTGCTGCGGAAAAGTATTCGGTAACCATGCATAATTTTCTCAACGATGGCTCCCGAGGCGGAAATTTCACTTTTGATCTGACCGGGATTTTGGCGGACGGTGACGTTTATGTGGCGGCCAATGCCAGTGCGGACAATGCGACAGTTCTCGTTGAGGCTGATCAGCTTCTGCCCAATTTCCTCTACAACGGCGACGATACGTTGCTCCTGCGAAAAGATGGGATCGTAGTCGATTCGATCGGGCAGTTTAATTTTGATCCCGGTAGCGAGTGGGAGGTGGATGGTGTTGGGACTCAGGATGTCACCCTTCGGAGAAAGCCCACCCTATCCCAAGGAGATACCATATCCACCGATGTTTTTAACCCCTCGCTCGAGTGGGATGCGTATCCTGTTTCTACCTACAGTGGGTTGGGTTGGCACGAATCCATTAACGCCAATCAATCACCCCGTTGGGAAACCACCCCGGTTACGGAAGCAAAGGTGGGAGCACCTTACCTTTACAATTTTGTCGTGGTGGATCCGAATTTCAATGACCCGCTAACCCTCTTTTCATCCCCGCTTCCGGATTGGCTCACCCTGAATGTTGAAGGATCAGGCGGGGGATCCCTATCGGGGATACCTGCTAATGAGGATCTGGGCGTTGTTTCGGTCACCCTGCGAGCGGAGGATTCAGCGGGAATCTTGGTGGAGCAGGTATTCGACATTACCGTATCGAGCACTAACGCGGTGGCCACAATACAAGATTTCTTTGTATCCTTAAGCGAGGATTCGGAACGGGCGTTTTCGGCCTCTGAATTCTCCGCCGCTTTTGAAGATCCTGATGGTGCTGGCACGCTTGAACGGGTTGAGATAACTCGACTGCCGGCCATAGGGAAATTGCGGGTAGACGGATTTCTTGTTGGTTTGGGTGAAATCCTCCTGCCTTCAGAACTGAATAACTTAGTCTACCGGCCATCCCCGAACCGGAATGGTAGTGATGTTTTTTCCTGGAAAGGGTGGGATGGGCAGGAATACTCCGCGAACGAAGGGGATGTAAACTTAGTGATAATCGACCAGAACGACCTTCCTTCCCTGGGCTTGGCTTCTCTATCCGTTTGGTCGGACACACCTCACCCTTTCAGTCTACGCGATTTTAATGGATCCTTCTTCGACTTGGATGAAGGGGACGCTGTTGTGGACATCACCATCCGATCCCTCCCCTCCAATGGGACCCTCACCTTTGGGGGTGCTAGTATCACTGTACCTTTTGAGTTCAACGCCAGCCTGATTGATCAACTGGTTTATACCCCGGATAGTGCTTTTGTTGGAACGGACTTGTTTACGTGGAATGCGAGTGATGGCAAGGGCTACGCCGCCTCTCCTACGAGGACTTTGGTGCGAATTTTTGCGGGACTAGGTGTCGGCGGAGGAAATTTGGAAACTCCGGCGGAATTCAATGTGGGCTCCTACGAGGTTTTATCCCATCCGGGCAAGGCATACTCTGGTCCGAATTCGACCACCGGTCCACTTGAATTAAAGCAAGTCGACGGGTCGACTGCACCGGACTGGATGGCCTATGATCCCGACAAGGGAGAAATCACCGGATCACCTTTAACGCGGGACGCCGGCATATATGAGTTGAGTTTGAGTGGATTCAATGCGGACGGGGAAGAAGTTTCCACTGTTCTAAAGATTACCGTTCCGGTTGATCCAAACACCTGGGCGGAGGAGCTAGAGGAGAAGAATGGCATCGCTCCTGGCACCTTGGCGGCCAACCTCGGTGTGGACATCGATGGCGATTCCATTCCTGAACTACTGGAATTTGCGCTGGGTGCCGGGCAAGCGGATGGAATGGACCCGACCCGGAATGATTCCAGCAAAATGCCTCAAGTGAAAACCGAGGACGGGTATTATGTTTTGCCTTATCATCGAAATGAAGCCCTAGCCGGTCTCAGCTATTTCAGGGTGCAGGTCTCCTGCGATCTGGTTCACTGGTATGACATCGACGACCCAGAAGCGCCGGTTGGTTTCATCGAAGAGAAAACCGGCATGGCTTCTCAAAATGTAGAAAAGTGGGAGGCTCGTATCCCCATCGATCCGGAAAATCCGTGTTTTTTCCGAATCGTCGTTCGGCAAAGTGAATCCAATCCGAAGTAGGAGTTTATCTCTCTCCCAGACTGAATTTCAAAAACTCTCACCCGACAAACCTTTCGATAAAACCATGAACGATCTTTTGAATCCCTCACTCGCTCGCCTCTGGAGCAGGTCACTCCTAAAAAAACAAACTCATCCACTTTTCTTAATGGACCCGGTATTAACCCCTATTCGGCTTAATGCTTGAAGTCTGAAGTAGCATCTTTTTCACCCTCCCTGTTTACCATCCTCTACTCTCTCCATGCTAAAAAATAAAACCTCTGGTGCCTTCGGGAAAATAAAGTTAAACCGGCTTCGTTTCCCCTCCTTCCACAGTCGTAAAAAGAACACATCCCGTGATGCGAGACGGCGGCGTGAATCGACCCGAACGCCCTTCGTGCTTGATCGACTGGAGGAACGTATCCTCCTCTCCGGGGCTCCTTTTGAAAACCCGGCGATCGATGCAACCGTAGTGGATCACGTCCAGGGCGGTCTGAGCGAAGTTGGAAAACTTTTTGAACTCATTGATCAGTCTGGGTCGCTGGCAGCGGATACCCCGATCTTCGCGGAGAATAATACCTTCGGAGATCTTTTAAACTTTCACCAGCGCTTGGGCGACGCAGTCACGGACAAGCTGGATGACTTCCCCCGGGACGAAGCGATCAAAGCACAGGATCTGGCGGATTGGTTGGATGCCCTCGATGAAGGGGGGGGGCTTTCCGAAGGAGTCGAAGGGGAGATTGGTTCTGAGAATTTTGAAATTGAAACGTTAGGGAACCGTTATGATTCGAACACCGGGGAGCTTGAGTTCGACTTCCAGTTTGTGGCAGAACGCCGAGTTAAGCAGACCCTGGATGACGCGGGCGAAGGGGACCGGCTTGGTCTGGCCTCTATTGAGGGAGGAACCTTCGGGCTTGATGTCCGTTTTGATCTGAGCCTCACGATCGGGGTGGTTTTGAACGGAACGGCTGATGATTTTTATGTGAAGATCAACGATGCGGTCTTCTCCTTCGAGGGCGAGGAAAGTGACTTCGTTCAATGGCTGGACTGGTTTAAGGAAGGGGTGATTGCCACCACCCTGTTAGAATCCTCAAATCTTACCCTCGGCGGGCAGGTCCGATTCGACTTCTCCAGCCTGGCGAATGACGACGGCCGGATCAGTTTCGAGAAGCTGCTTTCATTGGAGGATGTATCCAACATCGGGAGTGAGGCAAGCAGCCTGTTGGCCGCCGACCTTAAGCTGCTCAATCCATTGTCCGGGTATGAATCGCTGGGAACCCCCACTTTAAGATTCTACTCGGACAATTTGTTTTCGGGGGAGACACCGGAGCTGCAACTGGACGTCGATATCCCCTTCAAGGTGGATCAGGTGCTGGAGGCTTTCTACCTTGGACTGGATGATCTCCAGCCTGTTTTGGGTCTCGAATCAAATCTGGATCTGGACTTTCCAATCCTGGGGAAAAGTCTGCACGACCTCTTCGATCTGCCCTTGAATGGTCTCGGTCTGCTCTTCGACCTGAGTGAAGTCCTCGACCTCGACGCCTACAACCGGACTGTCACCACCCTCGGGCAGGCGCTTGTCTTGCTGGAAGACGAGACTACCGTGATGAACCAAGACGCGGTCCCGGTTGCACCCGCCATCACGGGCGGGTTCAACTGGGATAAACGCCAGTTGATCCTGGAACACAAATTTAATATCCAGGGAATCAAAACGACCAGCATCGACCTGACCCCGATCAGCTACAAGGTCGGGTTTGACCTGCAGACCCAAGAGCGGGCGGACCTGGTTCTGGATGGGGATATCGGCTTCACGGCGGTGATCGACCTCTCCGAGTTGGACAACCTGGATCCCGGTGATGTCTGGATCGAAATGGAAAGCCTGGTGCTGGAATTGGATGGATCCGTAGACCTGGGAGGCGATCTCGATGTGACCTTTGGCGGGTTTGAGGGGCTGGCGGAAGGTTTTTCGCTGAGCGGGACGTTTGGAGCATCATTTGGGTTCACCGACCCGAACGCTGACGAAAAACTCTACTTGAGCGAGTTTGCGACCGCCTTCAGCGGAATGACATCGAGTTATTACGGCAACCTCTCGGTGATCATCCCGATCACGCAGATCAACGGGAATCCGTCGTATGACCTTGAGACGGAGACGCCGCCCACGGCCTATTTCGAAATGGATGATCTCTTCACCGGGACGGCGGTGGTGACGGATGCGGGGATGAGTGATTTACGTGATCTGCTCAACATTTTTGAACCGGAAGCAATCACCCAATTGGAATTGCTGGCGGCTTATTTGCAAGGGCTGGATACGGATCTGGCTGGCCTTTCGGGGATCGGGGATCCCATCCCGGGCCTGGATCTGCCGTTGGAGGACTTGATCGGGGGGCGCGAAGAACTGATTTCTCCATTTCTGAAGTTAGGACAGACCATTTCCGACTACTTCAACCAAGACGTTTTTACCGGGGACCAAAACCCCGGTGATGTGCTTCCAACGATTGAAGGCCTGGTCCACTACCTGCAGCTGTTCTGGATGAGCCAGTTGCCAGGCGAATCGCGGGACCTGACGCTGTCATTCGTGGAAGTCGGCACCGCCCTGACCCTGACCTTCGGGATGACTACGGCCCAGACCTTTAACCGCACCCGGGAGCTTGCGTTGGGGTTTGATAATGATCTGAATCTGGATGTCGAATTGGACTTTGACTACACGGTAAATCTGGATGTGGGGTTCAGCTTCGGGGTCGACTGGAATGATACCTCCCCGAATTTCAGCTTTACGCCGAGCGTTTTTGACGTCTCGGCGACCGGAACGCTGAACGACATTGCGGTAGAGGGAGCGATGGGGCCGTTACTGGTCGGCTTTGGAAGCGGGGACTCCGGGAACGAAACCGGCAATGCGGCCTTCGACCTGAATTTCGATGTGGATTTCTCGAACGATACGATCGCCCTGCAGCCGGATGGGTCCAATGACCTGACGGTTGACCTGCCGCTTTATGCGGAAATCGGCGGCCAGTCTTTAGGCGGAGACGGCGCCGGGAATCCCCCGCGAATCATTCTCTCCGGCGACCCCCTGGATCCCTCCAGTTTTACCTTCCAGGAAATTGACTTAGGCAGCCTGGTGAGCGTGAGCCAGTTCGATGCAACCCGGCTGGATGAAGCACTGAATACTCTGGAGAGCTGGGTTGGCGGATTTTCGGCGGTTCCGGAATTGCAGGTTCCATTCCCTTTTCTGGAACTCCAGTTTGGAGAGGGTTTTCATTTCGGCACCGTCTTTGCGGATGCGGTGACAGGCGATTTTGATGTGGAATCCCGTCAGAACCTGGAGGCATTCCTGGCCGCCTTCCAAAACTCGGGGTCTTCTCAGAACCTGAACTGGGACGACGCGGAAAAGCAGCTTTCGCTCACTTTTGCCTTAGATGAACCCGGGGCCTCGATCCCTGAAGTGCCGGTGGTGTTCAACCAGGATTTCAGCGGGACGGGCTTAAGCACGGTGGAGACCGCAGCCACCGCCCGGGTGGACACGCGGATTGAGGGAGGATTCGTCCTCGTGATTGATTTTGACGCAGCTGGGGAGGCCAGCATTGAGATCGATCAATTTTCCATGACGAATGATGCGAACTTTTCGCTAGAGCCCCCGAAGCGATCGGACCTGCGCTATGTCGCGGCACTGGATGCGAACGGGGACTTCGATCCGCTGGAGATTCTGGACGGGGACGAAAACCCGATCGCGTATGATGCCGACGGGTATATCCTGGACGGGAACGGGAATATCGATCCCGAGGCGGGTCGATTGGTCCTGTTGAACGGGCAACCCCAGCTCGATCTGAACGGCCACCCGCTGGCCTATGGGATGGAGTCGATTTTTAATGCCTTTTTCGGCCCGGTGGAGATCACATCGGGAGTGGGGACGCGGCTGGATGTAGCCGCGCAGCTGGATCTATCGGTCCCCGGAACGGTTGCCGTTGATACGCTGAACGGAACGGTTCCGACCGTATCGGTGAACTCACCCAACAGCCAGGCGATTGCCCTCCTCACTCCGCTGATGGTCAAGTCCGGCTTGAGCGGAAACGACCCGCTGTTTGCCGTCACGGATTCGCTGACGATTGATATCCCGCTGGACAACTCCTACTTAACGGATCCGACGCAAGCGACGGTCGATCTGAGCGTTTCACAGGCCGCGCAGGATGCACTGGATAATTTCAATAAACTGACTTTCAACGACATCAAGGCGGCTCTCGATGAAGGGGTTTCTTTCGTTGAAGATGCGCTGGCGTCCAGTGGGCTCTACAACTCCGAGATTCCACTGGTGCGGACGACCCTGCTGGAAATTTTTGATGCGGCGAACGAATTACGGGCGGATTTCAACGCGATCGTGGCTCCCGCTGAAGACACCCTCGAAGCCTATGAGATTGCGGTTGAGAGCGCTTTCGGCCTGACCGATGCGGCGGTGGAATTCGCTTTTGATTCCTCGGACACCTCCATGCTCTTGATCGATATGAACTGGAGGGAGGTCTTTGCCCGCCGCTTCAGTTTCGACCTCGATATGGACTGGTTGAAGTCGCTGCTCGGGCCGACGGAACAGGGCTACCTGGAAGGAATTGGAGACCTTTTCGACAGCTCGAGCAAAGCGGGAAATCTCTTTCTTGAGGCCTACCTCGACGCAGTGGTGGAGCTGACCGTCGATCTTGACACCAAGGTGGTCATGTTGACGGGCGGGGATAACGGCAGTTCGTTTGAAGCTGGGCTCAAAGTGACGGGGAGTGCCCTCGACATGTTTTTTGAAACGAATGGACTGCATTTCCGGACGGATCGGGCCATTGTTCGCCTGGGTTCTTTTGTCGACCCTGGTGGGTATGCGATGAACACCCTGATTCTCCCGGAGACAGGCGGGATTGGCGGGACGGATCAATACGCGACCAGCGGCAGTTTTGCGGGCAGCTTTGATGCAGTCCTCGATGGACACCTGGTTGCGGACCTCCCCTTGATTTTTGTCCTCAACGGCGAGGAGACAGACGTTGGCAAGCTCGCTTTCCATACATTGGGGTATGACCCCCTGGCGGCCAACCTTTCCACTGAGCCGGGGCTGCAAAATCTCCTGGAATATGGCGGAACCGGCTCATCTCCGATTGAAGCCCAAGTTCCGAATCTCAAAGAATTCATCGACAGTCTATCGGGCACCCTGTCCCTTGATAGCCTGGGGTCGGTCAACCAGGCAATGAGGGAATTTCTGACCGCATTCAGCCTCGTAACCAATCCGGAAGTAATCGAATTGCTGCCACTGCCGGAAGGGCCATCGGGGCCGACTCCGGGTCCGGATTTGAACGAGGAAGGATCCGGTGGAGAGGGAGCCGGGGAAGGGGAAAACCCGGGTGGAGGCATTTCCGGGGAAGGTGGAGGTGAAAACTCAACCTCATCCACGCCGATCGATCTGGTCACACCCTTTTCGAAACCTTTGCCGGGGTTGGGGGTTTCGGTTGGCGACCTCTTTGACCTCGAAGGGGGATTCCTTGCCCTGATGGAACTGGCTCCGCTGGTGGAGTATTTTTTCGAGAATTCGCCGACCGCCTCCCTCGATGAATTGCTGCATTTCCTCAATCTGGAATTTGCTCGTCGGGCCGGGCTCGATATTTCCGGGTCCATTGCCTACACCCCGGAGGAAGCCCCGCACTTTACCGGGCAGTTTGAGTGGGGCTCGGATCAACTGGTTTTATCTCTGCTCTACACCCCGGACAAGACGGTCAATAAGCAGCTCAATCTGAGTGCTCTGGAGGAACAAATTGGGGTCAGCCTGGATACAGAAGCAATGGTCGACATCGATGTAATGGCGGATGTTCGCTTCGACGTGGTTCTGGACCTCTCGGACTTGGAAAACCTTTCCGGTGACAGCCTCTTTATTCGGAATTTCAACTTCGAGGTGGAGGCCGTAATCGACTTATCGGGAAGCTACGCGTTTGATTTTTTCTACGGGGGGATGGCCGCCGCTTCAAACAGCGCAACGATCGAGGTGGATGCGGATATCGCTCTTGAGCTAAGCGATCCGAACAACGACGGAAAGATCACCTTATTGGAATTCGGTGAAGCGCTCAACGAAGAGGGACTGACCCTGACGGTGGATGCCTTTATCGACATTCCGATTCAGGAAATTAACAACATCCTGCAGGAAGACGTGATCCCCAATCTCCGGCTGGATTTTGAGGAAATCGATGACTTTCTGGAGGATTTAGCCCCTATTGTTGTGGAAGAAGGGGTGGAAGAGCTGAAGAATCTGGTAAAGCCTCTAGTGGACAATCTGAACGAACCGGCCAATGAGGTATTGGAGGCGTTCAAGCAACTACGGCAGCAATTCGGCGAATTGTTGGATCCCCTGATCAACGCTACGGACGGTCTTTTTTCGGTCCCAATTGCGGGACTGGGTTTTGGTTTGGATGGGTTATTCCGGGGCAGCAATGATTCGGCTTTTTCGAATTATTTCACGATTGCAGAATACATTGGTGCCTACCTGGATCAGCCGAAGTTCAACCCGGAGACCTGGGAGGTCGGCAACCCGATCCCGACACTGCAGGAGATGGGGCAGTTTCTGCTCGACCACTGGTTACCGACCCTACCCGGGTTTGGAGTATCCGGAGCGAACACCCTGGGATGGGAGACCACAGGAACCGGACTGCGGTTCACTTTTGAGACACTTGCAGCGTTTCAGCTGACCCATCGGCTCGGGCTGAAAGAATCCTCGGGTGAATTGGGTCTCGAAGGGGATATCGATCTACTCTTCGACCTGAACATCGACGGAAAATACACCATTGATGTGAACTGGGCGACCGGGGAGGTCTCCTTTGCGGTGGACCATTTTATGATTGAAGGGAAGGGCAAAGCGGACGACATCGTCGTGGACGGGAAGATTGGCCCCCTGGCGGCCTCCCTCGGCTCGAATTCCGGAGAAAAGGCCCGCGCGGAAGTGGCGATTCAATTCGGCTTGGACTACGACAGCCAAACCGGGGCGATGACCCTGAACCAGATCAATGGTCCGGTCAACGGGACATACGAGCATGGCTACAACGGACTCTACATCGATATCCCGGTTTATGCCTCGCTGGCAGGGGTGGAACTCGGGGGCAGCCTGACTGATCCGGCGCGGATCGTATTCAGTGACGACAACCTTTTCGATGACACCCGGCCGACATTCACGACTGAAAATTTTGAGGATTTCGAAGACTTCAGTACTTTTCGGGTGGCGGACTTCGCCCGGATGATCCGTGGTCTCGTGACCTGGCTATCGGATGTCAGTGAAAGCGATTTGCTGAATCTTGAGATTCCTTTCCTCCGGCAGAGTCTGGGCGAGGTGCTGGATTTCGGGGTGGCGTTCGTGGAAGAGCTGGAGAGCCAGATGGGTTCCCTTGAGGCATCGACCTTGAAGGAATTTCTGGACGAAGCGGTCACCCTAAATGATTTTGTCGACCTCCTGGGAGGAATCGTAGAACAGAACAGCAGCATTCTTTACAATCCGGTAACGAAGACCCTGGAATTGCCGTTGAGCATGGCCCACACCTTCGATGTCTATCAGGACCTATCGATCGGAGCGGGTTATGATTTCGGCGATGAGCCGCTGGCCGGTATTCAGGTTAACGCGGATGCCGATTTGAATGCGGCGGTGGATGGAAATTTTACACTGATCCTGGATCTGGATGGCGGTCAGGACGGCGGGCCGGTTTTACTGATCGGGGAAGCCGATTTCAATGCATCGGCGGACTTCCAGGTGGGGCCGGAAAACGGATTGCCGTTGGTTGAAGCCAATCTCGGTCCGTTGTCTCTCGAGGCGGGGGCTGGATCGGAAGTGACTTTCAACGCGGGCGGTTCGATTACGATCCCTGACCTGGTTGATGGACCGATGCCGATCGGGACCCTTTTTGAGGGGGACCTTGCCAGCCTGGTCGATGCCCAGATAACGGGATCAGCAAAGCTGGAGGTGGCTAATGTGTCGGTGACGGCGGGAGCCTCGACCACTCTTTTTGAAAGCACGGATAAGATCCTCATCGAAGTTCCGGACATCACCCGAGATCTGAATGCGGAGGATTATTTGACGGTCGAGATTCCGGATCTCGATATTGATCTCAGCCAGTTAACCCCGGCAGATATCTTTAATGCTTTGCGTGATATCATCGCCAGTTTGGAAGACATTCTCCGGACAGAGCCTTTCTACACGGAACGTTTGCCAGTAATCGACCTTTCGCTGGAGAAGGTCATGGGTTTTGTCAATGACTTCAGTCGGCGATTGGCGAATCTCGACTACAATGAATGGGAGGGGCTCGCGATTAAGGCGATTGAGGAGATCATTGAGGAAGAGTTTGATCTGGCGGAGGAGGAATTTGTTCTCGAATACGATGATCAGAATCCCGACTTGCTCCGTATCCAATTTAACTGGGAGCGCATCTTTGAAGGAATGTTTGCCTTCAAATTTAATTTATCGGATATCCTCGGGTTGGCGGGGGTGGATCCGGGCAAGATCGACGGATTCAACGTGTTTTCGGACTCTCTCAATTCTGGCGGAAACCTGAGCTACCGCATTGAGCCCAGTTTCATGATCGATGCCGGGATCGACTTTGCCAATAATGGCGAATTGCTCTTTTTTGGGGGTGGAGCGGAGGGAACTGGAACCCACTTCGACCTGGAGTTTCTGGTTGAAGGGGAAAACCTTGAATTAACCTTTGACTACGGGGAATTGCGGATTGGGGTGCAGGGAGGAGAGGCCTATATCGCCAACGGCAGCAGCGATTCGCCGGTCATTTTTAACCTCTATTTCCCGACGGGTCCACTGCCCCTGAGCGATCTTGTCAGCGAGGTGGTGACGAACCTGGAAGGCACCTTCTATGTGGACCTGCCGATCACGCTCGAATACGACGGGGCGGAATTCACCTTGGATCACTTCACCTTCGGAATTGATCCCGATTCTGGAGGGAGCAGCTCGATGCTGGGTGACTTCCTGGATTATTTGCAAAACCCGGGGGGTGGACTGGATATCACCCAATTCGAGATCAGCATCCCGGATCTGACCTCAATTGTAGGTGACTTTTCGCTTCTCCGGTTGATCAATGACCCGAGTTTCCTGATCGAGGGGGTGGACTTGGTGTTGAGTGCGGTGCAGGATCTTTTCGAAGACAGCGTTGCTTCGGATCTCCCCTTGATCGGTTCAAAGCTGTCCTATGCGGCCGGTGAAATTCGCGAATTGCGCCGAACGGTGATTGAAGATCTACGGCGGCGCTTAAAAGATGCGCCCTCGCCGGTGGCAATCGCCAAGCAGGTTCTGGAAGACGTGTTCGGGAACAACTTCGGGGTTCTGATCGGTGGAGTCGATATCTACTATGTGACTGCGGCTGGTGTCCGGATCAGCACCTGGGAGGAGGACGGCGACATTCCGGAGGGCGCGGACGCGCTGGAGTTTGACCTTAATCTCGGAGGGGTTGAAGAAGCGCCGGTAATCCCGCTTGCCCTCGGATTCGACCTGCCCGGACTCGGGTTAAATCTCGACGCCGGAATCAAGATGGAGATGAGCTGGGATCTCGACCTTGGGTTCGGGATCAGCGATACGGACTATTTTTATGTGAAGACCAACGTTGGGTCGGACCCGGAGTTCAACGCGAAGTTTGAGGCGAAGTTGTCCGATGAAAGCGGGGAAGGGACTTTTTCCGGTAAAGGAAATCTACTTTTCTTTGAGGCGGATGCGAACGATGTGAAGGAGGGGCGCAGCGGAGTTGAAGGCAATATTTCCATCGACTTTCGGGCGGCGGAGGGGAACCGGATCACAGCGGACGACATCTTTACAAACCTGACGAATCTGGAGCGCTTTTTTCAGCCGGAGATGGAGGTCTCGGCAGGAGTTGATCTGGCGTTGACCCTCGGCATGGAAGAGCGCAATTCCCTGAGCGATCAGGCGCTCCTACCGAATTTGAGCGGAAATCTGCAGATGGATTGGGACTGGGACCCGGTGAGCGGCTCCTCCGGAAAACCGACCGTCAACTTAGTCAACTTGACGATGGATGCGGGGTCATTGGTCAGCCAGTTCCTGCGCCCGATTGCCGAGCGGATCGAAAGCCTGCTTGAGCCCTTTCAGCCCTTCATCCGCGAATTGACGATGGAGCGGAATGGGCTGAAGGAAATCAATATCGACAACCTGATTGAGCTGATCGATGTGATTGCGGACAACGACGGAGAAAGCGCAATCGATTGGAGTTGGGTCCTGGCGGTGGATAACCTCTCCCAATTGGTGGAAAAGGTGAACGCGCTTCAGCATGGGAATGTCCAGATCAACCTTGGGGATATCCGAAATATGCTGGGCGGTGCGCCCTCGACAGTGCAGGGATCCGGTGGAGCGAACAGCACCTTTTTGAGCGCCATTGAAGACCTGGAGAAATTTTCCCACGGGGAGGGCAATGACTCACTCGACGGTTTTCAGGCAAAAACCTCGGTTTCGTTAAAGAAGCGGAAGGGGTTTACGTTCTGGGAGCACATCAAGGACATCGACAACTGGGCGAAACTTCTGACTGGCGGGGATGCCACCCTGTTTGAATTCGAATTACCCCGACTTGATTTGGATTTCGGTTTTAACGCAACGATTTTCAAAGCCAGGTTTTGGGGGGTCATCACCTTCGAGATCGAAGCCTTCGGGTCGCTCGAATTTATTGCGGACATGGGTTTCGGATACGACACCTTTGGTATCCGCTCGGCACTGGATAGCGGGAATCCATGGGACTTATTCGATGGTTTTTACATCAGTGACAATTTTGTGGACAGCCCGCCCTCGGACCCGCCGGGCGGCGAGTTGAAGAATGCCGGTTTCCCAGTCGAAAAAGGGGAATTCGCCGGGAAGTTCGACCTTCATGATTTTCGGGCTCGGGGAACAATCGGTTTAAGCGCGAGCGTCAGCGTTGCAGTGGCCTACGTGGAAGTAGGCGGGGAAATTGAGATCCTCGCCGGCTTCAACTTCAACGACATCAATGACGATGGGAAAATCCGGGGCTCGGAGTTTAAGACAATGGTCAACTACCGACCGGGGAGCACCAGTTCGCGATCGATTGATTACAATTTATTCGGACTGGAGAACCTGTTTGATATTGTTATCGACATCAATGCCCGGGTTTATCTCGAGGCGGGGTATAACGCAGTAGCCTTCAAAGATTCAAAGCAATGGGACATTGCCGAATTCGATATCTGGGAGTTTGAATATCTCGCTCCGGATGTGCAGCCAACGGAGCTTGGGCATATGGTGGGAAGCACGCTCTATTTGAATATGGGCCGCTACGCCCACAAGCGTGAATACATCGATGTCGATGGTGAACAGGGCGAGAAGTTTGTTCTGACCGGCAGCCCGGGTGCGGTAACGATTTCCTACAAGGACTGGGATACCAGCGCGAATCCCTTCAGCGGGGTAACGAAGGTGGTGGCCTACGGCGGCAAGGGCGACGACGAAGTGGATGCCCGCGGACTTACGGGCATCCCGATTGAGTTCTATGGTGAGGAGGGCCGGGACACGGTGATCACGGGCACCGGAGGCGGCATCCTGAACGGTGGAAAGGACTCCGATATCCTTGACGCCTCGCAGGCGACGGAACCGTCCTTTCTCTATGGTTATACCGAAGACAACCCGATGGGAGATGGGCTTACGGAGGAAGAAGATGGCGACGACAAGCTGACCGGCGGGAGCGGGGATGACGAGCTTTGGGGCGGCCAGGGCGACGACGTTCTGATCGGCGGCGATGGAAGCGACCGGATAATCGGCGGCATGGGGGTGGACCGGCTCTTGGGTGAAGGGGGTGACCGGGATTATTACCGCTTTTCCAGCAGTTCCGGCAATGACCGACTGAATGATACGGAAGGCTTCATGACCCTGGACATGAGCCGGGTCTACGCCTCGAAGGCGAACCCCATTTTTGCGACGGTCAGTCCCCGTCGGGTGGATTCGAGTTTTACGGGTGGAAGTTTTTCCAGTGGATGGGGGCCGGGGCTCCTGATTGCCTCAAAATTCGGATTTGTGGACTTGAATGTCTATGGAACGGAAGACCGGACGGGACGGGTCGATGTGGATTCCCTGATGCTCGAGTCGATCGAAAAGGCCTCCGACAAAATCATCTCGGTGAAGGAGGACTTCCTCGCCAACTACGGGGACATCGTAAATACTAAGATCGCGGGAACGAACGCCACCTTTGGGGACATCGTCAGCCTCGACCCCTACATTGAGTTGGGGGATTACCTCGCCCACTACCTGCAGGGAACGACGTTGAAGCAGGATCCGAACTTTGAGGAGCGGACCGATATCCGCCAGGGCCTGCCGGTGGGCACGGAAGCCAGCCCGTCCATCAACGGGATCATGAGTTACCTGGACGACAACTGGTTTACCGACTTGTTCAACGGCAATGTCGACGGAAACCCACTCTCCCTGACCTTTTACCGTGCGGGCAACAGGATCACCGGATTCGGGATGATCTTCAATGGGCGTGCCAGCTATCTGGAAGATGTGCAGATGGACCTGGGTGAGGAGGCCGAACAAATCGGCATCCAATTTGAAGACAGTTACACGGTAGACGTGGATGTGGATTTTGATTTCAGGCTGGAATTCCTCTGGGGCGCAGGAGTGCCGGACTACCGATTTAACATCTCGCAGTTGGATTTCGACATCAACCTGCACCGGGACGACATCAAGCTGGATGGACGGGTCTGGGATCTGGATGCCTCGACCTACCATGAGGATGAGGACTTCGACCAGGGGAAGGTCGACCTCGATGTGACAGTGAATATCGGGCCCTACGGGAACAATTCGGCGCTCCGGGTGGAATATCAGTTCGGGAAGATGAAGCTGCGGTTGCCAATTTACGCGAAGTTGGCAGGCACCTACGTAAACGATAACCCGGGCCTGACGGCGGCAGTCACTTTGGAAAAACTCGATCTTTTTGACCGTTCGCAGGCGGAGTTTAATGCGGAAAACTGGTTCCAGTATGAGGATTTTGAAGAGCTAACGACGGAAAAATTTATTGATAAGCTGGAAACCGCCGGTGGCTGGGTCGATGCCGACCCGCTGAAGGATATCCTGCTCCCGATCCTCGGGCTGACTCTGGGGGAAGTCACCGACTTCGATACCCAGTTCAAGCAGTATATCCTGGATAAAGTCAGTTTTCCGAATACGGTCGAGACGCTGCAGGACTTCGTGGCGGAAGTGACGAGTGGGGGAATCCTCCGCCCGGAGGAGCAGGTCCAATACGATCCGGTGCAGCAGACGGTCCTGATCCCCCTTGGATTCCAGCTGGATTTTATTGAGCTACTCAATCTGAACCTCGACGTCGGTCCCCATTTCACGGAGGACTTTAAGGAGCTGCTCCTGCATGCGATCCAATCCCTGAACAGCACGCTCTATCTGTCGATCGACCTGGAGGCGGACCTGGATGGACCGTCGGCCTTCGGCGGGGCACCGGCGCTGGAAGGGCTGACCTGGCGAGCGCTCTTCACCCTGGAAGGGAAAAAGGAGGATTACCGGAAGGATATCATCCTGGAAGACCTGGAGACCTGGGTGGGCGATGAGGAGCGGGGATTCGGAACGATCGAGTTACTCCTGGAAGCCGAGCAGATCGTGGACGACAGCGATGGGACCCATGTCCTGGAATCGCGTTCCGATCTGGAGATTGATCTGCCCTTCTACGCCACGGTGGCCGGGACGGAGGTCAACGAAGGCCTGGAATCCGCCCGCCTGCAAGTCGATGGTGATATCACCGCTCCCACCCCGGCTTCGACCGTGGTCGAGCAGCCCGACTTCCTGAATCCGCGTTTGGACCTGGTTCAGCTCAAGCCGGTGCAGGTGAACAAGCTGCTCTTCGAGCGCTTTGACGAGTTCGAGCAGCTCACGGTGGAACTGATGCGGGAAAAGCTCCTCGCGATGAAGGACGAATGGCTGGTGTCGATGTCGGATTCCGAAATCTTTAGCAAGCCGGTTCCCTTCATGGACAAGACCTACGGGGAAGTCTTCCGCTTTGACATTGCTTTCGACATGGCGGTCTTGAGCAAGCTCGATTTTACCAACCGCATCGATACCCTGCAGGACTTTGTCCGGGAATACACGGATAACGTGTTGAAGCCGAATGCCCGTGAGTTGGATGAAGAGAAGACGGAATGGATTCTGAGTCAGGCAGATCTGCCCCAGGAACAGTTCATCGAGTATGATCCCCTGGCAGCGGCCCTGACCATCCCCTTTGATTTTTCATTTAACCAGCACGACTTCCACCTCGATGACCTCGATAAGCTTGGGATGGTAAATGAGGCTTTTCTGGTGGGGGAAGGCCTGATTGAAGTCGATGGGCAAAATGCAGATATCCTGAACGGAATGGATCTCAGTGGGGTTGACCGGGCTGGTTGGGGGCTGGAGGAGTTCTTCGAGGCCGGAGTCTTGAACGAGCGTTATCTGCTCGGGAAGAACACGATTCACCACAGTTTTATCACCAACTCGGATAACCTGGAGAGTCTGACGCTGTCGCAGCTGGCAAACCTTGGTCTGGTAACGCTGGAGGTTAACTACCGGCACCTGACGCTACCGGCGGCGGCCTTCACCAATCCGGGTCTAACGACTCTAGAGGCGATTCGGGATGCCGGGATTCTGCTCCCGCACGAAAAGGTGGTGGTTCAAGACCTGCTGGATGCCGGTCTGGTTCAATTGGGAGACTTGCTGGAGCTGGAGATCATTCCGGAAAATGACCTGGATAAAATCGGGCAAGTGGATCTGCGCAAGTTGCTGAACAGCGGGTTGTTTACGATATCCCGCTTGGTTGACCTGCAACCTCCGAACCAACCCGAGATCCAGGCATTGAACCGTCCGGTCCTGCACCGGACCCTGCTGTCCGCACCGAAGCTGGTGCAGTCGGGATTGGTCACGGAGGAGGAGTTGCGGGATTCCGGTCAGATCAGCGAGTTGAACCCCAACCCGAACCAGGTCAATGCGCTGCGACTGATTCAACTGGAGTTGGTGACCTTGGAGGAACTGGTCGCGGCCGGGTTTATCGCGGAAAATGATTTCGACGATCTGGGGTATCTGGATATTGACAGCGTCGATCTCCTGGGCGGGCTGCGGTCGGACCTGGTCGATCGTCCGCGCACCAGTGATCCCTCCTATGACCTTTTGAGCACCGATCCGGAGTCGCTGATTTTAATGCCGGAGGAGGGCTTCCTGGAAGATCCGACTTTCGGCTTGAAAGTGGATCTGGATATGTTGCTGGATTACCCGAATTCGCTTTGGAATCCGCCGGAGTCGGATAATACCTATTACCGGACCTTCGAGGAATACCTCAGCCTCGGGTTCATCGATAAGCACGACCTGGATGGATACGACTTTGATTTCTTCGGCCTGAAAGGATTGGAACTGGACCTCAGTTCGACGATTGAAACGGGGGAATTTATTGAAGACGTCGAGCTGGTCGACGGCTACTACGACGTAAACAACCCGAACAACGAAATCGACCGCTTCAGTCTGGTCGGGTTGAAGACGAAGATTCTCGGCCAATTGGAGGCAACCGTCTTCGGGATTTTCGATTGGGTGATCGACCTGGATGGCGTCGACGACGCAAGCACGATCGAGATGGCGGTAGAGAATGCGGAAATCGGCGGTGACATTTACCTCGATGAATCGGAGATGGACGCGAAGGCCCGGATGGGCTTTGTCGGAGTGACTTTGTCCGATGTTCCCGGATTGATCAACGAGCAGGGCGAGCCGATCAAGAGCCAGGTTTTAATCGATACAACACTAACGGCGATTCTCGATGCGGACGGAGATTTGGAGACAGAGGACGACCGCTCGATCGACCTCAATCGCCTGATCGACGACCCGGAGACAGGGACTCCTGAACCGGAGGTCCAGACCCTGGATGACGCCTTCACTTATGACCTGAGCGGTGATGCCAACGCGACCTTGCGTGGGATTCGGATTGATGTTGGTTTGTTTGTCGAAGGGGACGGCTTGCCCGTTGCGGGAAAGGCCTCAGTTGTAATCGGCGTTCCGGATCTGGAAAAACCGGAGGAGAAGTCGCTGGCCATCAACAATCTGCCGGAGGTATGGTTGTTCTATAAGTATCTGCGCCTGGAAGATATATTTGCCCTGCTGGAAAGCATGGAAGCGCAGATCCGGGGGGTCGTAGAGCGCATCCCCTTATTCGATCCGGAGACACCCTTCTATGAGCTGGACTTGGCCGAGATCGGCCTCTTACCGGCGGAGGACGAGATGCCGTCCGCCCTCGCGAATTTCCCACGCACGCCGAAAGCGCTTCTGGAGATTTTTGACCGGTTTGTCTTCAAGATTGAGGAAGTGGAGGCCTTCCTGCAGGACCCGGAAAATGACATCCAGGCACTGGTTGGTTGGGTTCTGGAAAAGCTCGGCTTGGAAGCCGATCCGGAGACCGGAAATTACCTGCCGACGAACACGGAAAACTTCAAGCTGAACATCGTCGGCACCGATCTGGTCGTCGAATTGTTCTATGAATATTTTGTAACCGCGACCTTTGAGGATCTGGAATTCAGCCTAGGCGACTATATGGCCCTCGGGGAAGGCGGGAGCACCACCTTCGATGAATTCACCTCGCTCGGGGTTGGTTTTTCCACGGATCTGACGCTTTCCGCGTTTGCCAGCGCGACCTTTAAAGCGGGGGTGGAACTGCGCCCCTCGCGGGTCGAAGGTGCCGGGCCGACGGTCAAGCTTTTTGATTATAACGATGCGACGGGCGAAGGCACGGTTATCCAAGCCGGATTCAAGGTGCTGGCGGATAACCTGAACGCGGGAATCGACCTCAGCGCGATCCAGTTGGAGGTTGTGGATGGGGCGATTACAATTGACGGGGACGGTAATGCCCGAACCAACCCGGAGCAGGATGATCCCTCGAACCGGTCTGATTTTGTCAAGGTGCTCTACAAACTGCAGGGACCGGGAGACGAATCCGACACCTTCGAATTCTACCTTAATGACAACCTCGGACTCCGCGATGCGGAGAAGTTGTATAACAATTCTCGATATAATCCCACGATACGGCCGGTTCTGGATGAAAACGGCGAAATCGTGGTGGTGGATGGCGACGGTGCCTACGAGGACCCGGACGAAGACGGCTGGTATACCTGGAACGGAGGGGCGGGTCGCCCGGTTTTCTGGAAGGGCAACCGTTATGAATTTGGCGATGGCAGCGATCCGGAGGATCCCCTTCGTCCGCAGCCTGTTTACTACAACGCTTTCGGGCAGCAATTGCTCGTCAACGCGGGCGACAACTCGAACTCCGGGGTCATCGACGCTGCGGCTGACCGACTGGTTCTTTTTAACGGGCACCCGGTAATCAACGCGGCGGGTTACCCGCAGATTGCCGATGCGAGCGGAAATCCGATCGCTTTCAACAATGCCAATTTTGATGTTCAAGGCGGATTCGATGTGCAGTTGCCCCTCCTGCTGAGCGTGGGAGGCATCAATGTTGACCTCACGGGCTTGCCGCTCCGGGTAAAGACCAACAATGAATACTACGGGACGGAAGCCCTGAACGAGCTTTACTACGATATCGTTGGCCCCCAGCTTGGAGATTCGATTCTGGAGGGGACCAACCCGCTGCCGGAAGACGGCAACTTAACCGGTGAGGTTATCCTTGATATCGAGACAACGGATGAAGAGGGGACGGTCATCAACACCTTGGTGACCGTCGCTGCGGGGGACAAAGGTTCGGCCGCTTCCCTGGCCGGTGCGGTCAACGTTGCGTTGACGGTGGCCAATTTGCCGGTAACAGCCTATGAGCAACTCGGCCGCCTGGTCCTGCGCTCGGACCAAGATCTGGTGCTGAAACCGGAGGGCAGTTCGGCCAGCAGCAATCTGGGTCTTTTGGGCCTGGAGGCGGGAGAGGGAGAACGGGCCGTCCTCGAAGGGGACGACGCAGAGCCATCAATCATCGTGGAAGCGCCGGACCTGCTTCAGGCCTTGACCTTTGCCTCGATCGACGCCTTTGCGGGAAAGGTGGAGGAATTGAACCAAAACTTCCTCGCCGACGGTGCGGGTTTCCTGACCGAGGACATCCAGTTTTTCGACTCCTCGGTGGCGGAGATGATCGGCTTGGATCTCTATCTAAAGGTCGGTCAATATGTGAAGCGTTACAATGATCCGTATCTACGGGCTGAAGAGGCTCCATCCTACGCAGACTTGCCAGCGCCCACCTATGGCGAAGAAGGGCCCACCATCCAGAATCTCTTCGACTATTTGGGAAGCACCTGGATGCAGGAGCTTTACGGCTTCACGGATAACAATGACCAAGTGTTGAGCCTCGGGCTGACGGAGGACGGAATCCAACTGAGTTTCAACACCGCGAACCTGACGGGGGGGTCGATCGGCTTCATGCGGGAGGTCGGGATCGATTTTGATGGCATCCCAGGGCTTCCGGAGCAGTTTTCCATTCGCGGGGAAGGGACGGTGGAGGTCGCCTTCGACCTGAACCTACACTTCGATCTGGACTTTAATTTTGAGACCGGTGCCTTCGAATTCAATATTCACGATTTTGGTGCCCAGGCCTCTATTGACGCGGACGACCTGTCCTTCGAGGCGTTGATCGGGACATTGGGACTGGCGCTTGGATTACCGGATAACATCTCGACGGATGCGGCGGACAAAGCGTCCGTCACCTTCAACCTGGGCGCGGGGCTGACCTATGACTCGGGGAGCGGTTTTCAAGCCAACATCGATGACCCGGCCAACCCCGGCAACACCTACACGAACAACCTGATCGTAGATATCCCGGTCTTCGCGGTGTTAAATGGAGAGAACCTGACCGATACGCAGAATCCGCCCAGCATCACCCTCTCTATTACGGAATTCCTGACAGATCCGCAGATCGGCGGGGGATTCAACAATTTCGGCAATCTCCTCGATTTCAGTCACCTGACAAAGGGGCGCTTGATCGATGCTATCCGCCTGGGTGCGGACATGATCGAAGGGGCATTGAGCGGCTTTGCTTTTTACGAGGAGGAGCTTCCGCTAGTCAACAAGTCGCTAAAAGATCTGTTGGATTTCTGGAACGAGGTGGATGCGGCGATAACCGCAATTGAAAATAATGAGGGCGCAGACACGCTGCAGGGGATCGAGACCGCGATCGAGACCGCCCTCGGAATTAATGACAACAACACGCTCCCGGTCCAGGACCAGTTGTTCGCCATCTATCAAAAGGAAGCCGGTAAAATCGGGCTGCACTTCGCCCTCGATTTCTATTTTTCAGATCTGATTGAGTTCGACTTGGATCTGCAGTCGCTTTTCGACCGGTTAGGTGGCGGGTTGCCCTCCGAGATCTCGGACATCACTTCGCTGACGACGGCGGATGTGGGCGCCAAGCTCTGGCTGGCGGCTTTCCTCCGGGCGGACCTCGACATCGAGATCGACATCACGAAGGAAACACCGGTCATCAGCGTGGTGGAATATGACCATGAGGATGGATCCGGGACGCAGCTCCGGGCAGGATTCAAGATGCTGGCGGACGATATCGATGCTTTTATCGACATCCCGAATGCAGCCCGTCTGGGCGTGGTGGATGGCTCGGTAAGTATCGACCGGGATGGGGATCCCCTGACGAATCCGGAATGGGATCCGGAAGTCACTTTTGAGGATGAATCCAACCTGGATAAGCTGAACCGGACGGATTTCATGCAATTTCGGATCGGTTTGCTGAACGGCGACCTGGGCAACTTGCAATTCGGACTGGTATTTGACGACCTGAGCGGCATTCCCGGGCTAAACATCGGCAATTGGGACACCGGATACCTCGACTTTGGGAAATTTAATATCAACCTGCCAATCGAACTGGAGATTCCGGCTCTCGATCTGACGATCAGCGATTTCGACATCGATCCAAATTTCAACATCAATTTCGGGTTCGGGCTGGGTGATCTTCTCTCTGGTATTGGTAGTCTGTTTGATAATTTCGATCTCAATTGGCCGAACCTCGACCTCGGAAAGTTTGGTGATGGCGATGGGAATGCCGACCGGACCAAGGGTGGGACATTTTCCTTCGGCGAGCTCGACCTGGGTAGCCTGTCGAATATCGACTGGCCGCATATCAACTTACCCGACCTTAGCGGCATCAACTGGGATTGGTTCCGGGGTTTCGACTTTAGCCTACCTGATATTTCGGGAGCCTTTGGTGCGGGTTCCGGGTTAAAGGTAGACTTTAAAAGCATTCTCCAGGGGCTATCCCTAGCGTTGAAGAACCTGAATCTGGGGACCCTGCAGGGCCTGGGGATCGACACGGATTTCAAATTCCCGGGGCTGAATCTTTCGTTGAATGATCTTTTTGGGGAGGGCGGCCTCGACGGGTTTATGGATTTCTCGTTCCACCTCGACCAGTTTATCCTGAATTGGCCGGAGGCGGACTGGAATCTCGATTGGCGCCTGATCCTCGGTAACCTAATCATCCACCTACAGGACAATTGGCTGGCGAACCTGCCGGGCTTCGATGGCACCAATCCCTTTACCTTTAGCCTGGGCAACGGGGAATTCACCCTGGAGTTCAACGAGGACTGGGAATTTGACAAGCTAATCGACGTCCCATTCTTCACCAGTCTTTCCAGCGAGGTGGATATAGAAGGTGAGATCGAGCTGATGTTGGACCTGTTTGCGCAGTTGGGCTTTACGATCCATGTGGTCCTGGGGGACACGGAAACGGACCCGCAGAACCCGGTTGATGGAAGCGTCAATTTTCAATTCAACGACTTCAGCTTCGGAGCGGAAGTTGAGATCGAAGATCTCGACACATCGGTTTCCTACGAAGGGATCGAGGTGGCGATTCGGGATGGGCAGGCCCGCCTCGAATTGGGTGGTGGCGCCTACTACACAAGCGGTAAGCCGGCTCAGGGGATTGAGCCCGGGGTGGTTTGGAACAGCAACTACGTGAACTCCAAAGGGGAGGTGGCCGACAATTTTGATTTCCGGCTCTACCTCCCGTTCTATCTCGACACCGGGGTCGACCTACTGGCCGGTCTGGAGCCCGGTCCGGTGCTGGAAGTCCTTTACCAGGACAACGACTTGTTGAGTGGGGGAGCACCCACCCTGCAAACGGACTTGAATCCGAACAGTCCGCAAACCCTTCAGCAGGCGGAGGAACTCAATCCGGTGTTTGCCCTCTTCGGCCTGCGCAATACCTTGCAAAATCTGGCGACCGGTGCGGTCGTGCTGACCCTGGACGCCCTGGCGGATGAGCTGATCGAGCTCGAAGCAGACGTCACCCCGGAATACGACATCAATGGGGAATTGGTTGAAGACAAGGCCATATTCCGGGAAATCTGGGGGACGGGTGAGTCGATCACTTCGATTTTTGGACTGCCCGGATATTTCAGCCTCGGGCGCTACCTGAAGCAGTTCCTGCATCCCTATTTCCAGATTCAGAACCCGGGGCTTGCTGAACCTTATCCGGGAACATCCCCGTTGCCGGTGTATAATGAGGGCGTTCCGACCGTAGAAGAACTCTTGGATTACCTCGAAGCCCACTGGATCCCGACCTTGGAGGACGAGTCGAACGCCGTCCTGGATTGGAGCGTGGGACCGACCGGGGTGGTCACGATCGGTTTTCGCAATGATGCGGACTTCACAAAAATGCTTCCGTTTGACCTTGCGGCGAATGTGGAAGCGATTGGGCTGGAGTTGCGCGGGGATGTGCCGGATCTCGCGCTGACCCTAAACCAGATCCTCGATTTTGAATTGCGCTTCGACACGAAGCCGGATGTCGGAACCGATGAACCGTTTGAATTTATTCTCAATGAGTTGAGTCTGACGGGCGACCTCGAGACGGATGAACTCTATGTGGGTGCCCTCCTCGGGCCGTTGTCGCTCAGTATCGGGCAACCGGGTGAGTTGGCCTCCAAGGGGAACATCGCACTGGAGGATTTTGGCGCAATCATCAGCTACACGAACAATACTGGTTTTGATTTTGATCTGGCACCCGGTCGCTTGGATGTGGACCTGCCGATTCATTCCTTTCTCAGCGGCGTGGACTTTGCCGCCAATGGGCAGCCGCGGGTGACGGTGACGGGCTCGCTCTTCCCCGAAAGCCCGGAAGATGAATTGCGGGTGGAAACCTTCAACCTGGACAAGCTTTTTGATTTCAGAGAGTTGTCGATCGGGCAGGTCCTCGGCATGCTGCAAAACACGCTCGATTGGATGGAAACGTTCCGGGATGAGCCCTTTATGGCGACGAAGATCCCCTTCACGAAAAAGACTTTTGGGGATGTTCTGGATTTTGCGACGGTCTTCTCGGATGAGTTCTTCTCGAAAATCGACCTCAGCGGGGTGCAGACTATTCAGGATTTTATCGAGGCGATCAACGACTCCGGGGTGCTCCCCGATGATTTGGAAATTTCCTACGATCCGCTGACGCAGCAGATCCGCATCCCGTTTGTCTTTAACAAAAACCTGAATCAGATCCCGCTCCAGCAGTTGGTGGATGACGGGCTGGTGGATCCGGCGGTGGATTCCGTGGATCTGGATACCCTGATCGATTTGGGATACGTCACCCTGCCCGGGTTGTTTACCCTCGGGTTTCTCGATGGCTCGGATGTCCCGGACCTGCCCCTTACCACTGCGGCGGAATTGATTACGCTGGGCCTGGTCACGCAGGCGGATCTCGAGCTTAACAATCTTCTAGTGGATGGGAACGGTGTTCCGATTGGCAATGGGGCCTTTGTCGATCCGGATACGCTGGTCAGCGTTCTGGGCACGGTGACCTACCGGGATCTGCTGGAGGCCGGGGTTTTTGTCCGGGCCGAGTTGGGTAACCTGGAACGGGTGACCTTGGGTGACCCGCGACTAAATTCGCTGGGTCTGGGCCTGCTCAGCATCTACGACTACATTCAGCTCGGGGTGATCAAGCCGCAGCACGTGACCACCTTCGGCTACGACGTTTTCGGACTTTACAACCAGGAACTGGATTTTGGCTTTGAATTCGGGCCGAACGCGTTTCCGATGGAGTTTTACACGGAGGCGCTGGCACAAATCAACGTGGAGTTGGGTGGCCAGTTCGACCTGGTGATCGACCTCGATGGAGACACCACGGACACCAGCCCGAAGATCATGGTCGACCGGGCGAGCATGAGCGGGGCGGTCAACATTGACGTCGAAGACCTCCTCGTGGGAGTGGACCTCGACTTCCTGGAAGCCTCCGTGGGGGGAGAAGGGACCGGTTCGGGACTGGTGGTTGATGCCGCCGCCCAAATCTATCTGGACCGCGACGGGGACCGCGCCACGACCGATGACCAAGCCTTCACAATCGGTGGCCTGCTCAGCGGAGAATTGTTCGACAGCCTCCATTTTGAGTTGATCAACAGTTTCGCTCAGGCGCGACTGAACAACCTGCAGATCGACAGTATCTTCGGCAGTGCGAATATCGATCCCGCGAAGGAGTTGTCGATCACCGTGCAGGACCTGACCAAGTTGAACGACGTCCGGACGATCCAACAAATCGATGGGGAACCCATCGATCTGGAGCAACTGGCGCAGGATGGCCTGATTGCCGAAGACAGCTTGGTGATCGTCTACCCGGATTTGTCGGGTTTGTTCGATTTTGAGGGGCTTTCGATCAAGGACATCATCAACGCCTTTATCGAATTGATCCGTTACCTGAAGGACCGCCTGGGCGAATTTGATTTTTATACCCAAGAGATCCCGCTGATCCAGAAATCGCCTGAGGATATCCTGACTTTTCTGGATACGGTGGGCCAAAATCTCGGAGCCCTGCTCAACAACGAGCCCGAAACCATCCAGAAGCTGGAGGAAGAATTGGAGGCCGCCTTCGGAATCAATCCGGAAGACTTGGTCCTGGTCCTGAAAGATTCCGTCCTCGATGTGCAGCTCAACTGGGAGGTAATACTGGATCAAACCTTCCCGTTGAACCTCAACTTTGAGGTGTTGGAAGGGCTATTCGGGGACGACGTTCCGGAAGGCTTGAATGTTGACGACCCGGGTGCCGCGACCCCAAGCAACCTGGAGTTGAAAGCCTACTTTGACGCGGCTCTCGATTTCTTCATCGACTTTGCCCCGCTGGAGGAGAACCAGGCTCCGATCATCGGCTTACGGGACACTAATACGATTGACGACACCGGGTCGCGGATCGACTTCGGATTCAAATTGGCACAGGACCTCAACCTGGACATCGACCTTCTGGGAATCCTTAATCTCTCCACCGCAGCCGGGGCCGGATTTACCCTGGACGGGGATGGGGATCTCTCGACGAATCCGGAAGAGGGGGATCCGGCAAACCGTTCGGACTTCGTGAATTTCTCCCTCGTGGTGGACAGCCCGAGTGGATTTCTCGATGACGGCGTCTTCTATGTGGTGAATCCCATTGATGGGGCGGATGTTTTCAGCGGGCTCAAGCTGGTCGCGGAAGGGGTCATCCAGCGGGTGGACGAAAACGAGAACCCGATCTTTGAAAACGGTGCGCCGGTCCTGGAAAATGAGGACGGCAACCGGGTTCTTTACGACCGCGACGGTTACCTCATCGACCTGACGGAGTCCGGCTACCCCCGAGGAGTCGACCGCACGATGCAGGCACGTTTTGACAGCAGCGGAAATCCGGTCACAGGGACTTTCACGGGCAACCCGGCCAACATGAACATTCCAATCCTGCGCGATGCGGAGGGTTATATCGTAAAGTATGACCAGGATGGATACATTCTGGACAAGTATGGGGAGGTGGACTTGAGTCAGCCCCAACTTCATCTCGACCTCGACTTCAAGCCTGTGCTGGATGCGGACGGGTATCCTCTGGTGGTGAGCGGTGACCTGAAGGAAGAGCAGGGCCGGCGCCTGTTCCTGAATGCGGATGGACACCCGGTCCTGGAGAACGGGGCGCCGCAGTTGGCGGAGGGCTCGACCCGATTTTTAGAGACCTGGCTGGATGAGGAAAGCGGGGTCTTTTTCCTGCTGGCCAACGAAGCCCTTGAGCTGGACGGCCAACTGATGGGGGTTCCGGTTCTGCGACTGCAATTTACGGATGGGAACGGGTTGATCCGCAACCGGGATGTTCCGGTGGAGACCGCGGGTAACACCCAAGCCGAGGACATTGTCGAGGACATCAATACAGCTTTTGAAAATTCCGGGGTCGATACGGTGACGGCGGTTCTGAAGGATGGCCGGTTGAAATTGGAAAGTTTGACGCCATTTTTCCTGCGTCACAATTCACCGGGTGCAGACCAACTGGGGTATGTGCTGAATCACGTTCCGTTTACGCATAACAACATTGAATTCACATGGGAGTCAGGTGGATTGGATGTCGAATTGCCCCTGTTGCTGGTGGACGGCGCGGGCGATGTGATTCTCGACCTTTCGCAAAGTCCTTTTGCTGTCAGCACCAATCCGCTTTACGGCAAGGACGGGTTGAAGCAATTGCTCCTGCACTTGCTGAATGATCCGGAAGCCGGGCCTTTCGACCCGGTGGTGTATGAGATGCCGGATTTTGCGACGATTCTGCCCTTCGCGGCGGTGGACTACCTGGCGGCGAAGATGGACGACCTGCTGGTGACGTTGGAAAATTCGGAATCCAATGAGAAGATTGCAGGGTTGGATGCCTCCGCCAGTGAAATCAGCGGCTTTGATCAGTATTTGAGCGTGGGGCGCTATATCCAGCACTACTTTGATCCGGCCTTCCGTCCGGAAAACCCAATCAGCGCGCTGGACCTTCCAGCGGTGGATTATGCGGGCACGGCCGGGGAACCCACCCTGAACGGACTGGAGGCCTTCCTGACGACCCATTGGATTCCGACGTTGGGCGATGGATCCTTCGTGGATGATCAGGGTTCCCCGGTGGCGAATCCGCTGACAATTGACTTGGTGGATGGGGTTTTAACGCTGGGCTTCACCGGTGGAACTGCTTTCCAGAAAACGGTTGATTTCAGCGTGGATGCATTTGCGAGTGAGGCACCGCTTGGGCTGAACCTTGAGGGGAGTGGGGCCTTGGATCTAAGCGTGGAAACCTTCCTCGATTTCACTGCCACGGTGGATTTCTCCGAGGGTGGAGACGGATTCAAGTTCGAACTGGGCCAACTCGGGGTGCAGGCCTCCGCCAACGCGAGCGATCTGGAGTTCACGGCCGGCTTAAGCACCCTGGAATTACAGATCGGAAACGAAACTGAAAAAGGCGAAGCGAGCCTGAACCTCGGGGCGGGGATTTCTTACAACGAAAACGACGGTTTTGGCTTCGACACTACGCAGAATTATACCAATACCCTTTACGTCCACTTACCGGTCTTTTCCTACTTGGGCGGAACAGAGATCAGCGGAGATCCGAACCCGGAGATCATATTTGACATTGAAGATCTGCTTTCTACGCCGACAGCTGGTTCTTCCGGGCAAATGGTGCAGTTCAAGGATTTTGATAACCTGATCGATCTGGCCAAGTTGACCCCGGACAATATATTCGACGGGATCTTTATGGCCCTGGATTTCCTCGAAGGGGCCCTTCGCTCGGAGCCGTTCTGGGAGCAACCTTTGCCGCTGGTTGATAAATCCCCGGCAGAGATCTACGCCTTTCTCGATAGTTACCGGGAACAATTGGATTCGCTTTATGGAGCCGGGTTCGTGGTGCTATCGGAACTCGAGGGGCTGATTGAAAACGCGCTCGGGCTGAACGACGACAACGAACTGGATCCGCGGGACCAGATGTTTGGTTTCTTCGAGCAAGATGGTGGCATCGGGATTCACTTCGGCTTTGATAAATGGGAGCAGGAAACACTCGCCTTCGACCTGGATCTGGCCTCCCTTCTGGCGGAGTTGGGCGTTCCCGCAGACCAACTGTCCGGCCTTTCCCGGATATTTGATGCCTCGGCGGACGGGAGCTTGGACTTCGGGTGGTTCTTTGAAGGCTCCCTGGATGTATTGGTTGCCCCGGGGGCCCAGGAAAATGACCCTGCTACGTTCAAGTTGTTAGCCTGGGATGGCAGCCAAGGCACCCGCCTGGCGGCCGGCTTCAAATTGCTGGGCGAAGGACTGGATCTGGACCTCACGCTTTTCGATGCCCTGACGGCCGGCTCCTCGGCCATCAACGTGACCCTGGACAAGGACGGCAATGCCTTGACCAATCCGGAGCAAGGGGATGCCGCGGATCGTTCCGATTACGCGACGCTGGCGATTACGCTGAACCAGGATTCGACCGTTGCAAACCTACTGGACCACTTCGTGATCACTTTGGAAGGCGGGCTCGAGCTGGCAATCAACGATATCGAGATCCTGAGCACCGCGAACAATGTGGTGATCGATGGTTTAGTTGGAGCACTGACCAATCTGAATATTGACGACGCCGATGACAGTTTGCGGGTCAGCACGACCTTTGGGTTCGATAGCACGAATCCGAACGGGAGCATCTTTGATAATCCGCTGCTGGTCACGGACGAGGCCGCTTATAATAACGCGGTCGGGGCCAAGGCTGTCCTCCCGGATTTCAGCGAGATCTTTGAGACCGATCCGCAACGCCTGCTGGAAAATGCAATTGGTGAGGCCCTCTACCTTGTAGCGGGAGAAATTAACGATTTCCGGCGTGACATTCTGCCGCAGTATGGACCAAACGGTGAGTTGCTCAACCCGAGTTTCTGGACCGAGACAATCCCCGGAACCAATCTTTCGATTAATGAGGTGGTGGGGATCACCGATTACCTTTCGGTTGGAAAATACATTCAACAATACCTGCACCTGAAACTGGACAAACCGGACGAGGAACTCCCCCTTCCGGATGTTTCGGAATCGCCGGCGATCGACGATGATATTCCCCCCACCTTCGAAGGGTTGATGGACTATCTGAAGGACTACTGGATCCCGTCCATCCAGTCGAAGGATCTGGGTAAACGGACCGAACCGGCCGCGGGAACCTACAACATCGAGGCCGAAGCAGTTGCTCCCGAGGACGGTGTCCTGGAGGACGATGTGGTCCTGCGCTTTGCTTATGAAGATGGGCAGGGGGACAACCAGACCATCGAGGTGATTCTGCAGGCTGCCGCGACGACCAGTTTTATCTCCACCTCCCAGCTGGTGTCCTACCTGCAGGGCCAGCTAAACGCTGCGGGGGTCGCCGGAATATCTGCCAGCCTGGATTCTGCCACGGGGAAAATCATCCTGAGCGGCAGCGGGACGGCCTATCAGCTGAAAGGCAACTCGCGGAACGCGGATCTCCTTGGTTTTGAATATAAGATGCTAAGCTGGATGGTGGAACGAGATGCGAATGACGAGGTTGTCGGCTTCAACTTCAACTTCTCCGGCCTGGTGGAATACGCGCGCGAATTCCTGCTGACGCTTGGGGATGAAATCGGGTCGACCGGTTTCCAACTGAACGGTGAGGTGAACCTGAAAATCGACCTTGCGGCCTATCTCGATTTCGGCATCGACCTGACCATCGACCGGACGGATGGCGATCTCGGGCTCGATGACATCACCTTTGATTTCAACTTCAACCAACTGGAGTTCAAGGGCGAGGCCCTGAGCGATTTCTTCATCGGCGCGAGCTTCGGACCCCTGGGTGTCGATGCGGGGAATGCCCAGCATCCCGCGACCCTGGACCTGTCTCTTGGTGGTGCGATCTATTCCGACACTGGGGCGTTCAGCGATGTGG
>CAYQKH010000008.1:0-45622 GCA_964417945.1 uncultured Opitutales bacterium | reverse complement strand
TCTCCATCCCCATCCCCCTTGTCCTCCCCGCCATACCCCTTAGCTAACCCCCGAAACAATCCAACCCGTAGGGCCCGTTGCTCGTCGAAGATCCTGCCATGTGACAGCACTGCTTACCCGAAATTTAACCCCGCCGCCCTTCCCGTAAAGCCATTCCCGTGGGTGTTGGTTAACGTTTCGCCCAAACACGAATGCATCTCCAATATCGCCATTATCAGCCATTCGAGGAAAGGCGCTCCTTCAGCGATACCCGATAACCCGTAACCCACGTACTCGCTGCGGCGCCAAAAGGGGTCATGTCATTATTTTTGTGGGTAGTTGTCTGTATTCGTTGCTTTCATGGCCATTTCCTTTCCTGAATTCGGCCACATATCGGCTGACTGCATCTGGCACGTCCATGTTGAGTTTTTGGGTTATCCAAACATGGGTGGCTCTGCTTTTTTGCTTTAACAAAGAAGCAAGCAAAACTTTCCAAAGCGCTGTTTTGCGATCTGCCAAGCAATTGTCGAAAAACAGATGCGCACCTTCGTTGATGAACAGGTCTCGCCTGTAATTTCCACGATTGATGCTGTGGTAAACGTCATTTTCTTTTTCAATCCGTAGTCTGCGCGCCACGGATAAGGATAAAAAAGGAATATAGGAAAAAACTAAATCCCAAAAGTAATGACATGACCCCTTGAGGGACCCTGACCCCTTGAGGGACCCTGCTCCTCCATAGGTCCCGGATACATCCAGACCCCATCCGTAAAGGCGGACGGAATTATCTTTGACCGAACTTGTCCCGTCCAATTCTGCGATTAAGTGCCAGCCGTGGTAAACAAAACGCAAGGTCAAGGTCCGCTTTTCAGCTCCACCCGCGACTGCCGATCCCCCCGGCCTCGCTTGCGCTCCGACGCGGCAAGGCGCTCATCAAACGCTTATTTCGCCTTCGATCAACGTCCGATCAGCGCAGATAAGCGGTTAAAAAATCCCCCTTTCGCGTGCTTAGCGTATTTCGTAGTTTTAAAAAGGAAACCACGAAACCAACCGGATACTACCCCTTCCCCCCTTTCCCATCCAGCCCGTGCTTCCGGTAGATTCCCCTGAACTGGTTCAGGTTCAGTCCGAGGATTGCCGCCGCTTCCTTCTGCTTGAAGCGCGCCATCTCCAGTGCGCGCTCCAGGCAGATCCGCTCCATTTCCTGCTGGGCTTCCCGCAAGGGTTCGCTTCCCACACGGAATTGATAATCCATCCGGCCCCGATTCTCTACCTTCTCCGCTACGCTCCCGTCCGAATACGGGTTCAGAAAAGGATCGAACGAAACCTCGCGGATCACCCTGTCACCGCATCCATACACCGCCCGTTCCACCACGTTCTTTAATTCCCGGATATTGCCCGGCCATCGATAACTTTCCAGCGCCACCAACGCTCCCTCCGAGAACTCCGGAACCTCCTCCAACCCGATCTCCATCGACATCCTCGCCGCAAAATGACGCGCCAACAGCGCGATGTCCTCCATCCGCGCCCGCAACGGCGGCAGGTAGAGAACCTCGAACGAAAGCCGATCCAATAGGTCCTCCTTGAATTCCCCATCCTTTGCCAGGGCCGGAAGATCCGCATTCGTCGCCCCGATGATCCGCGTCTCCACCTCGATCGATTCCGAGGAGCCCACCCGTTCAAAATGTCTATACTCCACCACCCGCAGGATCTTCTCCTGCACCGACATCGGGATCTGCCCGATCTCATCCAAAAATAAGGTCCCCCCACTTGCCGCTTCAAAGCGCCCTTCCCGCCGCCGGGTCGCACCCGTGAACGCCCCCGCCTCGTGTCCGAACAATTCCGATTCCAACAGGCTCTCCGCCAGCGTTGCGCAGTTTACCGTCACCAGCGGGCCTTCCCACCGTCCCGATAAATAATGCAACCGCGAAGCCGCCAGTTCTTTCCCTGTTCCTCGCTCTCCGATGATCAATACTGGCCGGTCCACCTTCGCCACACGACTTAACCGCTCTTGGAATTCTAAAAATCGTTCCGATTCACCAATCGCTTCCATTGTGGTAAATTTCATTAAAATTGGTATTAAAATTTCAATGTTTTTGGAAGTTCTCGCGAGAAAATTTTTCAATAATTATTTATCTAATTCTCTATCAATGCTTTAATAAATTCTTCCTCTATTTGGCACGAAGTCTGATATGTGTTGGGAAACATCAACCAATTCAACCATGGGTATTTTCTCTAGATTCAAAGACATTGTGAACTCCAACATCAATGTGATGCTGGACAAAGCCGAGGACCCCGAAAAGCTGATCAAGCTCATGATCCGCGAAATGGAGGACACCCTCGTCGAGCTGAAGGCCTCCTGCGCGGGGGTCATTGCCGCCCGAAGCAAGGCCGCCCGTAAGGCGGAAGCCATCGAATCCAAAGTTCGCCGCTGGGAAGAGCGTGCCGCCCTCGCCATCGAAAAAGACCGGGAAGACCTCGCCCGCGAGGCCCTTCTTGAAAAACGTGGCGTCGCTCAGGAGCTTGAGGCCACTCGCTCCGAGGAAACCCATCTCGATGAGCTTGTCTCCCAATACAAGTCCGATATCGCCGAACTGGAGGCCAAGCTCGAACAAGCGCAGAAGAAGCACCGGGTCCTCGTCCAGCGGCACATCCACGCTCGCAAAAAGGAAAAGGCCCAGACCGAGATCCGCAAGGTGCGTTCCGCCGATGTCATGGGGAAATTCGACTCTCTCGAGGGCCGCATCGACCGCATGGAGGCCGATGCCGACCTCATCAACCCTCCCACTACCGTCACCCTTGACGAGGCTTTCGACCGCTTCGAACTCGACGAGCAAATCGAATCGGAACTGGAGGCCCTGCGGCAGAAAACCAAAGACAAATCACCGGTAAGGGAGTAAACTGGAAATTCCAGAACTCTCGTCCCCGGCCTTCCCATGGACCTCTTTCCTATTCCTATTGCCTACATCAGCGGAAACATGATCCCCATTGTCATGTTTATCTGCGGTACCCTGATTGCCATTACCGCCATCCTGAAAGGGAAAAGCCCCCCGAAGGACAACCCGCAATCCAGGGAGGAGGCGCAGACCATCCAGGAACTTTACAAACAATGCAACCGGCTCGCCGAGCGCATCGAAGCCCTTGAAACCATTGTCCTCGAACAGGAACGTAAACCGAAATAAACCGCTTATTAACATGACTCCGTCCGACACCCATCGCCGTAACGGCCTTTACCGCTCAAGGGAGGGCTTTATCTTCGGCGTCCTCAAGGGGTTTGCCGAGTGGCAGAATCTTTCCGTCTTCTGGACCCGCTTCCTCTTTATCGTTGTTATGACCTTTACCGGGTTTTGGCCCGCTATCCTCGCCTACGTTTTCGCCGCCATTTTCATGAAACCCAATCCCGTCCTTCCTTTCGAGCATGAGGAGGACAAAGAGTTTTACGACTCCTACGTCAGCTCGCGAAAACTGGCCCTCCAACGGCTGAAAAAAGCCGCCGACACCCTGGAGCGGAGAACCGTCCGCCTTGAGGCCATCGTCCTCGATCGCGAGGCGGATTGGGACCGGCGCTTCAATTCCGGTGATTGAATCTTTCCTACAGTCCCTCCATTTCCAAGGCCGCTATTTCGCGGCCTTTTTTTTATGGCGACTTTCTTCCAAGCGTGTTTTTATGTTCCTCTCTGACGGGAATTTTGATTGATTTGGATTTCATTGATCCCCAACACTTTATTTCTCCAGTATCCATTCCTGCATGAAGCACGGCCCCGCTTACCTGAAACCCGTCTCACACTAAATGGAGCTCACCCAACATCCCTTTTTTAAAGAGTTTAAAGCCAGGGAACGGGATAACCTGAAGCGCGTCTCCTCCGTCGTCGAGTTCGGACCCGAGCAGGTCATCTTCGAAGAGGGCGACACTTCGGACGCCCTTTACCTCGTTCTCACGGGAGAGGTCAATTTCACCAAGCGCCTCCAGGATGGGCGCACCCCCGTCATCAGCAAGGCCGGCCCCGGGGAGTTTTTCGGCGAGGTCGGCCTCTTTACCGGAGAATCCCGCGCCCTCTCCGCCGTTGCAGTTGAGGCCGCACGGGTCGGTATTGTTCCCAAGGGCGCCCTCCTCGACTTCATCCGTAATACCCCCGGTCCTGTCGATCTGATCCTCCAGAGCATTGTCGGCCACCTCCACCACACCACTCGGCATTATATCGAGGATATGCTCAAAACCGAAAAGATGGCGGTCGTCGGGAATATGATGAACACCATCATCCACGACTTCAAAAACCCCTTCACCCTCATCAGCCTCGGGGCTCAGGTCCTCATGCAGACGCATCAGGACGAAAAAACCAAGCGGATCTGCACCAATATCGAGGAACAGGTTCGCCGCATGGTCGACATGGCCAATGAGATCGCCGACTTCTCCCGCGGCCAGCAATCCCTGGAGTTCGCCCCCGTCAATACAAAGAAACTCTTCCAGCGCTTTAAGGACCTCAACTTCCCTTACTTCCAGAAGGAAGACGTCGAGTTCGAGCTTGAGGCCATCGATTTCACGATCGAGGCCGAGGAAAGCAAACTCATCCGGGTCCTCCAGAATCTCGTCTCCAATGCTATCGACAGCTTCGAGGAAAAAGGCGGGGGCCGCGTCTCCATGATCGCACGCAAGAAAAATGACGGCGTCGAGATCATCATCCAGGATAACGGCTGCGGCATTCCCGAAAACATCCGGGACCGGCTCTTCGAGCCTTTCGTCACCTTCGGGAAATCCAGCGGGACCGGCCTCGGGACCGCCATCGTAAAGTCCATTGTCGAGGCCCACCGTGGCACCATCCGTTTTGAGACCGCTAAAAACCGCGGAACGACCTTTTTCATCTGGCTCCCCCGCCACCAACCACTGAACGTCGCCCCCCGCGGCTGATTCAGCCACATCCCTTCGCCCCGCCCCTACCCCTCAGGGGTCGGAGAGCCATTAAGGGCGAGTCAGGTGAATCCAATCCCCTGAACCGAAAGTATACTCCATGTCCTGATCGCGCCCTGCCCCGCCGCTACCCAACACCCACCCCGACTCCGACACCATGACCCCCATTGATTGGTATATCATCCTCGGCTACTTCTTCTTTCTCCTCGTCATCGTCTGGTGGTCCTCACGCAAACAGGACACCCCCGAGGACTACTTCCTCGCCGGACGAAACATCGCGTGGTGGGCCGTCGGCGCCTCTCTCTTTGCCTCCAATATTGGTTCGGAGCACATCGTGGGTCTTGCAGGGAATGGTACCGGCAGTGGGATGGCAATGGCTCACTGGGAGCTGCATGCCTGGATCATGATCCTCCTCGCCTGGGTTTTCGTGCCCTTTTACCGGCGCGCCAATGTCTTCACGATGCCGGAATTTCTCGAAAAACGCTTCAATGAGAAAACGCGTTGGGTCCTCTCCATCGTCAGTCTTTTTGCCTACGTTTTCACCAAGGTCTCGGTCACCGTCTATGCAGGGGCCCTGGTTTTTAAAACCCTTCTTCCCGACACCTTTGGATCCCCTGAAAACGCCTTCTGGATCGGGGCCTTTACCACTGTCATCCTCACGGGGATCTACACTGTCTTCGGCGGTCTCCGTGCCGTCGTCTATACCGAGGTGGCCCAGACCGCAATCCTCCTTCTCGGATCCTGCTTCATCACCTACTTCGGTCTCTCCCTCCTTGGCGGCTGGGGGGAACTGCAGTCCATGGTCGCGGAAAATAAAGAGCAGTTCGCCCTCTGGCGGCCACTATCCGACCCCGATTTCCCATGGCTCGGTATCCTCATCGCTTCGCCCGTCGTCGGCATCTGGTATTGGTGCACCGACCAGTACATCGTCCAGCGCACCCTTGCCGCCAAAAGCCTGAAAGACGCGCGACGCGGGGCCATCTGGGGCGGTTTTCTCAAGGTCTGGCCGGTCTTTATCTTTCTCGTCCCCGGCCTCATCGGCTGGGCCCTCCACCAGCGAGGCCTCATCCGAATACCCGTGGACGATATTTCCGGACAGCTCGTCGGGGACATGGTCTTTCCCACAATGGTAACCGAGCTGCTCCCCCTCGGGCTCCGCGGCCTTGTCGTCGCCAGCCTCCTTTCCGCCCTCATGAGTTCGCTCGCCTCCCTCTTCAACTCTTGCGCCACTCTCTTCACCGTGGATATTTACGAAAAACTCCGCCCCGGCATGCCCGAAAAGCACCTCGTCCGTGTCGGGCGGATGGCCACCGGGGTCGTCGTCCTCCTGGGCATCGTCTGGATTCCCGTCATGCCCCTGATTTCGGACGGCGGGCTCTACCAATACCTGCAGAGCGTCCAGGGTTATCTCGCACCTCCCATCACCGCCGTCTTCCTTCTCGGGCTCTGCTTCAAGCGGGTCAACGCTCACGGCGCCTTTGCCGGCCTTCTCGCCGGCTTCGTTCTCGGCATGTTCAAGCTTACGGTTCAAGCTCTTGTCGGAGCGGATGTTCTCACCGGCCCCTCCTTTCTCATCGCCATCGGGGAATTCAATTTCCTCTACGCCTCGGGTATTCTCCTCCTCATCAGCGTGCTGGTCATTCTTGGGGTGTCCTTCCTCACCCCTCCCCAACCGGAATCCAGGATCGCCGGTCTTACCTACCGCTCTGTCACCCCCGAACAAAAAAAAGCCGAGGAAGGGGACAGTATCGAATTCTGGGATATCCTCGGCACCGTTGTCGTCCTCGGGTTGGTGCTTGGCATTTATCTCTATTTCAGTTTTTGGATTTAGTCGTGGCCATCGAAGTCGAACCCAGCCTCCTCATCACCGGTTTCCGCCCCTTCCAGGGCAGGGTCGTTAACGGTAGCCAGACCGTCGCCGAGGCCCTCGACGGAAAGGTTATTCTCGAGCACCGGATCTGCTCCGAAATCTTTCCCGTCCTTTGGAAAGGACTTGAGGACCAGCTCTCGGCAACCCTGGAACGCATCGACCCCGTCCTCGTTCTCGGCCTCGGTGAAGGCAATAAGGAATACCCCTGCTTCGAACGGTTTGCGCTCAACGAGGCGGCAGGGACCGATGAATCCGGCAAGGAACCACACTTTCCCCCTGCTCCTCTCACCGAACTTCCCGTTCGAAAAACCTCCCTCAGTTTTCAGCGCGAATGGTTTACGGGCCTTCCCCTACCCTTCGCCCAATCCGAAAACCCCGGTCGCTTCCTCTGTAACCGCCTCTTCTACCAAACCCTCTCCCGGACCGATGCGCCCGTCGGCTTTGTTCACCTCCCCGTCCAGGGCGAGCAATCCGACGCCGGTTACCTCAGCACTTTAATCCCCCTCCTTTACCGCCTCTTGGGTAAAAATATCAACGAAATAATCAGTCAATCATAATCAGGGACAACTTTTTTTTACTTCATCCGGACACTTCTTTAGTAAATGATGGTGACACTCCGGTTTAACAGCTGTCTCGTCGCCCCACCAGATCTCGGCGTTTCCTGGCGCGCTTTCTTTTCCACTTCCGGGGAAGATTCTTCCATCCATTGTTTTACCTCCGCAGGGCGCTGTTCGTAGGCGCGTTTCAGCGGCCGTTGCGGATTAAAACCCACCGCTTGAGGACCGTGCTGAGCGTTTGCAGGGCGTAGTCGATTCCATTCCGCTCCAGGATCTTCCTCAATTACCCAAAAAAATTTTTTGCCTGTTTCCGGTCCATTTCGATCTGGACACGAAGCGCTTCCACAGAGACAAACTTCCGCTCGGGACGGAGGTAGTCGAGCCACTCCACTTTTAAAGTCGACCCCTCGTGCCATTCGGTCCCGGCCTCCAGCAAATGGACCTCGAGCAGCGGGGTTTGCAAATCCCCGACCGTCGGACGAAAACCATAGTTGGCCACCCCGGGGATGCCCCCGCGCATGTGATCGTCGTCCTCCGGATTCCAGGAGCGGACACGGACAAGGTAAACCCCGAAGGCCGGTTGGCACTCCGGGCTCCAGGGAAGATTCAGGGTCGGGATACCCAGTCCCCGTCCGATCCGGTTGCCCGGCTGGACCTTGCCGAGGGAAAAATAGGGATAGCCCAACATCCGGTTGGCCTCGCTCAAACCTCCTTCCTGCAGTGATTTACGGATGCGGGTGCTACTGATCGGCTCGCCATTGAAACGCAGGCGTTCCGCGCTGACCACCTCGATTCCCCGTTCCTGCTCCAGGGGTAGAAAGCTGGAGGGGGTTCCCTGCCGTCCACGTCCGAATCGAAAATTTTCCCCAATGTAAACCCCTCGCAGGCCGGGCATCGCCTCGAACATCATCCGGACGAAGGCGTCCGCCGAAATTTCCGCGAAGGCGGCATCAAAGGGAATCTGGATGATCCAATGCACCCCCGCATCCTCCAGCAGCCAACGTTTGATCTCCGGGTTGCTGATCATCGGCACCGGATCTTCCGGGCGAAACAAGTGGCTGGGATGCGGCCAGAAGGTCATCACCCCGATCCGCCCGCCGTCCTCCCGTGCCGCCCGAACCGCCGTGTCGATCACCAACCGATGCCCGCGGTGCACCCCGTCGAACATCCCCACCGCAAGGTGCAGGGGACGGTCCTCCCTCGGGAGGTCAGCCAGGCTCGAGAACGTCTCCGCACGCATGCCAGAATTTCAACCCAGCACATGGCTGGGAACCGCGCGGTGGATGGGGATGAGTTTCGAGCGCTTTTCCTGATGGGAGCACGCCTCCAACTCCTCTAGGGGGGTCGCCTCCTCGATCGAGAAGCGTTCGATTTCTGTCCGGCGTAAGCGTGTCAGGTGGGCTCCGCAACCGATCTTCTCCCCGAGGTCGTGAATGATCGTCCGAACGTAGGTCCCCTTGCTGCAGTGCAGCGAAAAGTCGAACTCCGGAAGATGCCAGTCGAGCAGGTCGAACCTCCCGACGTGGATCACCCGGGGTTCGCGTTCCACCTCCTTTCCCTTGCGGGCCAATTTGTAGAGCGGCACTCCCTTGATTTTCTTCGCCGAAAACATCGGGGGGGTCTGATACTGGTCCCCAAGAAAGCTCCGCAGTTCCGCTTTTACCGTATCGGCATCCAGCCCATCCGGGATCTCCCGTTCTTCGATGAGGTCTCCGTCCGCATCTTGCGAGTCCGTGATCTGGCCAAACCGGCCTGTTCCCTCATAGGTCTTCGCTAGGCTCATCAGGAATTGGCTCACCTTCGTCGCCTTGCCCACAAGGAGGATCAGCAATCCCGTCGCCATCGGATCCAGTGTCCCCGCGTGCCCCACCTTTTTCATTTGAAACGCCCGCCGGATCCGGTCCACCACGTCGTGCGAGGTGATCCCTTGCGGCTTGTCGATGAGGAGGACGCCTTCTGCCGGGTCGGAACTCATCCTGATTTAGGCCTTTTCGATCCCTTCAAGGTGCTCTCCCAGCGCTTCAACCAGAGAGTCCCTGAATCCGTCTATCGACATCCTGACATTCAGCCCGGCAGCACACGCGTGCCCCCCGCCATTGAACGCCCGGGCGATTTCCTGCACCTGGTAGATCGGATCCTTTGCGCGGAGGCTCCCTTTTACCCCGTCCCCTCGCTCCTCAATCAACACCCCGATGTCCACGCCCTCGATAGAACGCGCGTAATCTACAAGGCCTTCCGTATCGTCCGATTGGGCCCCCGTTTCCTCAAAATCCTGCTTGCTCAGCCGTCCAATGCAAACCCGCCCCTCGAATTCCCGCGTCAACGAGGCGAGGAAACGCTGTAGCAACAGCAACTTCGCGAAGGATTCATTTTCGTAGAGCGCGAAGGCTGCCGCCGCCGGATCCGCTCCCTTCGAGCAGAGCTGGCAGCAGATTTCAAAAACCTGCGGCGAGGTCGAGGCGAAGCGGAACTGCCCCGTATCCGTTGCCATCCCGACATACAACGCCTGGGCCGCCACCGGATCAATCGGCAGGTTGTTCTCAAGGAAAAGCCCCGCGAGAATTTCGGTCGTCGCCGAAGCTGCGCCTTCTACGATGTTGATCTCCGCGTAGCCGGGGTTGGAGATGTGGTGGTCCACGTTCAGGAAAACCGTTTCGGTGGCATCCCGCATCTGACCACTCATCCGGCGCTCGTCCGCACAATCCACCGAAATCACCAGACGATTCTTCAGGACTTCGGGATCTCCCACCCGGAATGGAGTGTTCCCGATGAAGCCTTCAAGGTTGCGCGGTGTCAAATCCCGGCTTACCCCGATCGCGTCAATGCCGCATCCTGCCCCATTTAAAACCCGGGTCATTCCCACTATCGAGCCGATGCAGTCCCCGTCCGGGCGCATGTGCCCAATCACGGCGACTCGCTTGCCTTCGAGTTTTTCGAGCGCCTCGGCAAAGGCGCCTTGGTGGGCCGGGAAAAAATCAGTGGTCGGAATCGTTGTCATAAGTTGGATTCTCATCATCAAGGGTGTCGAGCAGCTCCAAAGTCCTGGAACCGCGCGCCATGCTTTCATCAAAAATGAACTTCAATTTGGGTAGATACTTCAGGATCACCACTTTTCCCACCTCCCGGCGGAGGACCGTGCCATATCTCTCGAAAAAACGCCGCGCCGCCTCCTGCTCAAACGCCCCGCCAATCACCGAATAATAGGCGAAGGCGTTGCGGAGATCCGGCGATGTCGATACCTCAAACACCGTGATTCCAACCGTCTCCGATCGGTAGCGGGTATGCAGCAATTCGTTTATCTCCCGCCGCAGGAGCTCGTTGACTCGTATTGTTCGCTGCCCCATTGCTCAACTCCGTCGGCCGGTCCCTGGCCTCAAAGGCTCGGGCGGATTTTCTCGATTTCGAAACATTCGATCATATCGCCTTCTTCGTAAGCTTCGTAATCCACGAGGTGAATCCCGCATTCATAACCGGCACGGACTTCCGAGACATCGTCCTTGAAGCGTCTCAGGGTGTCCATCCGTCTTTCGTGGACCACTTCGCCTTTGCGCAGGAGGCGGGCATTGCCGTCCCGCCGTACGACCCCTTCCGTGACCATGCAACCCGCTACGTTTCGGCCTTTGCCGATGGAGAAGATCTGGCGCACTTCGGCTTGACCAAGTTTCTTTTCCCGCAGTTCCGGATCCAAAAGATCTGCCATCGCGTCCTTCACGATGTCGATGATCTCGTAAATGATGTTGTGGGTGTAGATCTTGATTCCGTGGTGCTTGGCCTGGCCCTGTACCCCGTTTTCGAGGCGAGTATTGAAGCCCACGATCGTCGCCCCTGCCGCTGAGGCCATCTCCACGTCATTCTTCGTGATCTGCCCCACCTCTTCCTGGATGATCTCAAGGTCGACCATCTCGCTCTTGATATTCTTCAGACTGGCCGACAGCGCTTCCAGTGATCCCGCCACATCCGCACGAAGTAACACGCGAAGGTGTTTTTTCTCCTGCTTTTCGATCGCCGCGAAGAGGTCTTCAATACTCGGTCCGGAGCCTTCGCCACCGACACCGACCGGTTCAGCGCTCCCAATCAATTTCAACTGGTGTGCGAATGCTTCCGCCTCCTTCTTGGCCACACGTTCATTCTTCCGGGTCTCAAAGGTGGCTCCGACTTCGGGCGGCCCCGACCAACCCATCACCCGAACCGGCGTGCTGGGGGGGGCCAATTTAACCGCCTTCCCTGCGTCATCCATCAGGCTGCGAACTTTGCAGTAGGCGGTGCCGCAGATCAGCGTGTCCCCGGTTTTCAGGGTTCCCCGCTGCACGATGACCGTAGCCACCGGACCCCGCCCCAACTCGACCTGAGACTCAATGATGATTCCCTCAGAATCCGCTTTCGGGTTGGCCTTCAACTCCATGATTTCCGCCTGGAGCTGAATCATTTCAAGCAATTCATCAATGCCTTCTCCCTTTAGAGCCGAAATCGGGACCGTGATCGTTTCACCACCCCAGTCTTCGGCCGGGATCCCGCGCTCACCCATCTGCGTTTTCACCCGGTTTAGGTCCGCACCCGGGAGATCTATTTTGTTTACTGCCACGATTTTCGCAACCTGCGCGCGGTTCGCAAAATTTAAGGCCTCGTCCGTTTGAGGCATAAACGCGTCATCCGCAGCGACGACGAGAATGGCGATATCTGTCACATTGGCACCGCGTTCCCGCATCTTCGAGAAAGCTGCGTGGCCCGGGGTGTCGAGGAAGGTCATTTTCTTATCGCCGAGCTCGATCTGGTAGGCGCCGATGTGCTGGGTTATTCCCCCGGCTTCTCCTTCCACCACTTTTGTCTTCCGAATCTCATCCAACAAGGTGGTCTTCCCGTGGTCCACGTGCCCGAGTATGCAAATCACCGGCGGACGCGGCTCCAGAAGCTTTGACTCGTCAATCTTCGGCACTTCCTTTTTCTTGGGCGGTTGCTGGCTTTCGCCACGGTGCTGGACCTCCAGCTCAAAGCCATGCGCCTTCGCGATCCGGATCGCCGACTCCTCCTCCAGAGCCTGATTCATCGAGGCGAAAATCCCCATTTCCATCAGCTCGGAAATGAGGCGAAACGGCTTCAGCCCAATCGCGACCGCGAAATCCCGGACAACGATCGGGGGCTTGATCTGGATTTTCTTCAGCTCTCCCGCTCCATCCTGCGGTTCTTCGGCTTCCCCTGCTTCCGATGTCGCGCTTTTCGGCGGTGCCGGCATGTTCGCCGCTCCCGGAGGCGGCGGCGTCTTCGGCTTCCCCGGGCTTGCCGAGGCGTTTTCCGGCTCTTTTACAATCGCTTGCGGAGGCGGTTTTGGGGCACCCGGTGCTCCCGGCATCCGTGACGGCGGAGGCGGAGGCGGCGCCTTTCCGGCTCCCGATCCCGGCCTCGGAGGCGGGGGCGCACCCGCCGCCTTCGGAGGCGGGGGGGGTGATTTTTTCACCGGCGGCGCGGGGGGAGGTGGAGGCGGCGGGGCCGGAGCCTCCGCTGCCTTTTTTTCGTTTTCCAGATCTTTCGCCGTCTTTACGATTGCGCCTGCCGGTAGGCCCGGCTTCTTATCTGCAACCCTCGCTTCCTCTACGGGCTCCGGTTGATCGCTGCGGGCTCCTTCCGGCTCGTTATTGTTCGAAAATTCTTCCACCAGAGCATCCGCGGAAATATTGTCGATGCTGCTCGAAGCTGTTTTGACGTCGAAACCACGCTCCTTTAGCAACGCCAGAATTTCCGCGTTTTCCATGCCAATCTTTTTGGAAAGTTGATGAATACGAACACTCATAAAATAGCTAAAAGAACCTTGTTTTGGGTAAGGGTTATTTGCAACGTTTGGGTGCCGTTCAGGAAACCGACCCCTGCTGCGAACGGAAATCCTGGACCCGTTTGAGAATCGATTCCGCTTCCGCCTCTGTGAAATTTAAGGAGGTCAGGTCGGACAGCGTCACGTCTTCGAAAACCTCCACTCCAGTAAATCCAAAACCGACCAGGCGGCCCGCCAAAATCGGATCCAGTCCCGGGATCTGGTTCAGGCCTTCCACCGCGCGCTCCTTCCGCTCTTTAAATCCGACCTCCACTTTCGTCTCTTTTCCAATATCGAGTTTCCAACCGAGCAGCTTGCTCGTCAGGCGTGCGTTCTGCCCGCGCCGCCCGATCGCTACCGAAAGGTCCGACTCCGCTACCTCGAAGTAAATCCGGTGGTTTGGCTCATCTACCTTGATGTTTTTTGGAATCGCCGGCTTTAACGCTTCATTCAACAGCTGGATCGGGTCCGGATCAAACTTGATAATGTCGATCTTCTCGCCGTTCAGTTCGCGTACGATGCTCTTTACACGAGCTCCGCGTGAACCGACGCACGCCCCCACCGGATCCACCTTCGGGTCCTTGCTGCGCACCGTGATCTTTGTTCGGTATCCGGACTCCCGAGCCATTCCTTCGATCGAGACCGTCCCGTCCGCAATCTCCGCCACCTCCAGCTCGAACAGGCGTCGCACGAAGTTGATATTCGATCGACTCAAGATAATATCTGGTCCGCGATTCGTCGATTCGATCTTCAAAAGCAGGCAGCGAATCCGCTCACCCGGCGCATAGTCCTCGCCCGGAACCCGCTCGCGCGGAGGCAGGATCGCTTCTGCTTTCCCGAGATCGACCATCAGGTCTCCGCGCTCACGGCGACGAACCGTCCCCGTTACAATGTCCCCCACCATATCCTTGTAGTCGTCGAAAATCCGCTCTTTCTCAAACTGGCGGATCCGCTGCATGATCGCCTGCCGCGCCGTCTGCGCCGCAATCCGACCAAGGTAGGAGGGATCCACTTCTTTTTCTAATACTGATCCCAGCTCAATACCCGGTTCGATTACACGCGCCTTTTCCAGGTTGATCTGCGTCTTTCGGTCACTTACCGAATCCACCACCTCCAAAAGCGCCCACGCCTGCAGCGCTCCCGAGCGAGGATTGATCTCAATTTTCAGCTCTTGACCTGCATTCACTCCACGCTGCGCCGCGTTCCGGATGGCATTCGCGATCACTTCGATCATGTCGGATCGCTCGATGCCTTTTTCTTTTTCCATGTATTCCAGGACGGTTAGGATGTCGCTGCTCATTGGGTCTGTAAAAAATTTAAGCGGGTGGAAACCCGCCTTGGATAAGGAGTTTATGGGATTGAAACACAACAAATTAGGGACCTCCAAACTCCTTGTCAAGATCCTCCCCGCTCCCCCCGCTTTCGGCTCCGGACAACTCGTTACCAAGCCACCGTTTCGCCGTTCTCGCCGAAGAATTTACGGCTGTCCTTCAGGTTCGCCGCTTTCCAGACCTTTAACACTTTGCTGATCGACTCCGTCGGCGTGTATTTCGCCTCGCTTCCGCCCATATCCGTTTGCACCCAGCCCGGGGTCTGCATCACCACCCCGATACCGTCTGGTTCGAGAAACTTTGCCAGTTGCAGGCCGACCATGTTCATCGCCGCCTTGCTCACCGGGTAGGCAAAACTGTTCAATCCACCCTCAGCCGCATAGTCCAGGCTTCCCATCCTTGAGGAAACCATGAAAACCATCGGCGCTTCCGCTGCCTGGAGCAGCGGACGAAAGGTTCGGGTTACTACAAAAGGTCCCACCGCATTCACCTCGAAGACTTCCTTCAACTCCCCGGGGGTAGTCTCCTCGAGGTCTTGGAATCCTCCAATCCCGGCGTTGTTCACCAGCCAGTCCAGCTGGTCCACTTCTTCCGCAATCGATCGGTAGGCCTTCCCTACCGAATCCGGATCCTTCACGTCCATGGGAAAAACGCTCAGGCGTTTTGGATGCTCCCCTTTTATCCGGTTTAAGGTCTCCGCTGCTGTCGGGTTCCGGCAGGTTGCGATGACCTTCGGCCCTTTTTTTTCCTGAACCAGATGCCAGACCATTTCCAGTCCGAGGCCCCGATTCGTTCCCGTTATCATGACTGTCTTCATATTCCTACCCTAACCCGGATTTTTCATGAAGCCAAGAGGTGATGATCTGCACCGGTCCGCCACAGCCTGAAAGGCGACGGCTCACCCTTCCATCCCATCCCCGATGAACCCGTCCGGTAAATCGGTAAAATCCATCTGGACGTAACCCGCATCCACCTCCATGACCAACGCTAACAAGCCTTGCATCCAGCCCGTAGACTGGGTGGGCGGCTGCCCACCGGGGCCGCCCAGACGACGGAATAACTGCAAAAGGGCATCGGGGTAATCCCCTGTATACCAATGGTGCCAAAGCGGGAAGCAATCCTCACCCACCCGGGCCGCCCAGAGTGGGAGCAGCGCATCCGTAACCCACGCCGATAGTCGGCTCCTGCTGATCTCCCCGCGCAGGATTTCCTGTTCCAGGTTCTGGCGCATCGCTCCCAGCCGATACTGCTTCCGGAAGAGGGATGTGGAACCCGGGTTCGCTTCCGGGCTCGATAAGGGCGTCATTCGAAAGCCTTCCGCTCGCAACAGGACCATGCCGGCCCACTCCGGACGGCCTTCCACCATCCGGAGATATTGCTTCAGCCGCCGCCGGGGATGATTCGCCGGGCGAGCTCCCCCAGCCGACCAATCCGGTTTTCCCGCTTCAAAAAGGGTTTCCACCGAAACCTTTCCCGCGGCTACCGTCGCGAGTGGAAAATGCCGCGCCACCTTCAACATCGGGGCGCGGTTTCGGGCGAAGCCCAAAACCTCCAGGGTCGAGGCATGTAAGGCCCCCTCCCATCCAAGATGCTCCAACCGGCGCGCCGCCACGGACACCTTGCGCAACCAGCGGCGCCGCGCCCCTTTACCCAAGGCCTCGAGCTGGACGGCAAGCGGCTCCTGGAGCAAGCGCTGTTCCCAGCCCCCCTCTTCACGTCTCTCCAATTGTAGCAGGCCCTCCTCTTCCGCAAGGCTCTCTAGGTCCGATTCAAGAACACTCAACAGGGAGAGGCACACCGGCTCCTTTCCCGAAGCGGTCCGGACCGCCCGCCCCCTCGGTTCCGGTGGAAAGAGCGTTACATGCAGAGACACCCCGTCGAATCCCGCATCGCCGTCGTGACCATGACGATACCAGTCTTCCGCGTAAAAGTGGATTTCCACATCACCCGTGGTCGTCACGTCCCCGACCGCCCAGCGCGCCCCACGGAAATCCGGGCCCTCAAGATGATTCCACTCTCCCGGGTCCAGAATTCGTATCGGTTCACCCGCGTCAGTTTTCAAAAACTCCTCCGAGTAACGCCGATGCAACCAGATCAATTGCAGGAACCGTTCAGATACCTGTATCGGGCCATACGGCCCTTGAATTTCACTCACGGATTCTGAGATCATGGGGGAGTAGCAAGAGAGATTAATCAATCTGGAGCTCCTCCTTCGCCTTGGCAATGCGGTAAATTCGACCTTGGAGCCTGCTCCAAAAGCTTCGTAGCCTTCTTCCATGCAATATCGGCAACTCGGCCACCTCGAAGACAAGGCCTCCGTCATCGCTTTTGGCGCCTGGGCCATCGGCGGCTGGAAGTGGGGAGGCTCCAACGAAGGGGAATCAATCGCCGCCATCCACGCCGCTATCGACGCGGGGATCAATCTCATCGACACTGCTCCCGTCTATGGCATGGGACATTCCGAGTCCATCGTCGGCCGCGCGATCCGCGACCGCCGCGACCGCGTCCTCATTGCGACGAAATGCGGCTTGCGCTGGGAGCGGCTCCCCAACAATCGAGGCACCTACTTTTTTACCGACGACCAAGGTCGGGATATCCAACGCTGCCTCCACCCCCAAAGCATTCGTTTTGAAGTGGAGCACAGCCTTCAACGGCTCGGCGTCGATGTGATCGACCTCTACCAGACCCACTGGCCCGACCCGAACGTCCCCATCGCCGACACCATGGGCACCCTCCTCGAACTCAAAGAGGAAGGAAAAATACGCGCGATCGGCGCCTCTAATACCTCCCTCGCCGAGCTGCGCGCCTTCCGTGAAGTCGGCCCCCTCGATACCGACCAGGAACTTTTTAACATGCTCGATCAAGGAATCCGCGGACACCACCTCTCCTTCCTCAGGGAGCAGCGGATCTCCCTCCTCGCCTACTCCTCGCTCGCTCTCGGTCTCCTTACCGGCAAGGTTACCCCGCACCGGGTTTTCCCTCCCGGAGATTTCCGAAGGGACAGTCCGCGCTTTGCACTCGCGCACCGGCGTGCCATTCTCCGCTTGCTCGAGCACTTCCAGCCCATCGCCGAAGCCCTATCCTGCACCCTCCCCCAGCTGGTTCTTGCCTGGTCCTTCCGCGTCCCGGGGGTTACTCACCTCCTTAACGGAATCCGCACACCCGAACAGGCCCTCGAAAATGCCCACGCGGGGGCCATCCGCCTTTCACAATCCGATTTTAAGGCCATCGACCGCCTTATCCGGGAAGCTGATCTTAACCTCCCATCCGCGATGGTTCGCAATCAGCGACAAACGGAGGACGAACCATAAACTGTCGTTGCCTTATTCTTATCTTTTCCTCCTCCGGGCTTTTCCACGCAGCCACAGGAATTGCCGTCGCAGGAAACCGCACGAAACGTCCGCCAGAAATGTCGGATGAGTATAAAAGCCGCGGTTACCAAAGTCACTGCTACAACTAGGTATTCTAAAAAATGCATCCTAACACGATAGGATCCTCCTTGAACTGCGTCAATACTGTGACACAATCTCAGTTCGACTATGGATCCCGAACCCCTCTTTGGCTGCGAGATTTCCCCTCCCCGCACCCTCGCTGAGATGAAACCTGGACAGGAGAGCACAATCCACGCCGTCGGGTCTGAAATTCAGTCGGGCCAGCGTTTAATGGCGCTTGGCTTTTTACCTGGTCAGGTTTTGCGGCTCCTGAAACGTGCGCCTTTCGGTGATCCGCTCCTTGTGGAAATTGGCAGCCGCGTTATTAGCATGCGGAAGGCCGAAGCCCGCCGGATCATCGTTTCCCCCGAATCCTGACCATGGAGGAATCGATCTCTGGTGTCCGTGTCGAGCCGCACACGCGAACCATTGCCATTGTAGGAAACCCAAACACCGGCAAAAGCACGCTCTTCAACCGCTTAACCGGGCTACGCCAGAAGGTCGCCAACTACCCTGGGGTTACCGTGGAGCGCCACTATGGAAAGTCCACCATCGAAGGTCTGGACTGCACTTGGATTGACCTTCCCGGGACTTATTCCCTCTCCGCTCAGTCACCCGATGAGCGCGTCGTGATCGACGCCCTGGAAGGGAAGCTGAAGGATGACCGACCGGACCTCGTCCTCTTTGTTCTGGATCCCCTCCAATTGCGACGTCACCTTTTTTTGCTCTTCCAGCTGGCCGAACTGCGGATTCCCTCCGTGGTCTGCTTTAATTTCTGGGACCAGGTTCAGAGGCGCAAAGTGCCCCTTTCCCTTGAGCTACTGGAAGCCAAACTGGGGGTCCCCTGTATTCCCGTTGCGGCAAGCTCAGGCAGCGGAATGGATCGCCTCGCCGAGGCCATCGCCAATGCGTTCGTGGAACCCCGGCACCTGCGTCAGATCAGCTGGTCCCGTCCCATCGAGGAAGCACTCGCCAAGGTTGCTTCCGCTCTTAAGGAGGAAGGGCTATCTTTCTCCCGGGCCGATTCTCTGCGGATCCTTTTTGATGTTCATCCCGCCGTCGCTGACCGGATCGGTTGGAGAAGCGAACGCGATGAACGGGTTCTCAAGTCCATCCGCAACGAGCTCCAGCAGAAGGCGATCCATCCCCTCGCCGCCGAGGCCGTTATCATCAATAAGGAGGTCGATAGAATTCTTGCGGAGGTCCTCCCCGATGAATCCTGCCTCCGTGATCCGACCTCCCGCAGCCTCGATCGAATCTTCACCCATCCCTTCTTTGGCTCCCTTCTCTTTTTCTCCATTTTGTTCCTCGTCTTCCAATCGGTTTACAGCTGGGCCGGGCCCCTCATGGATGCCGTGGAGCACCTTAAGGGCTGGACGCAGGACCTTGTCTCTCCGTGGTTCGCGGCTACCCCCATCATCCAGAGCATGGTCAGCGACGGAATCATCGAGGGCGTCGGTTCGGTTCTCGTTTTTCTCCCGCAGATCCTCATCCTCTTCCTTTTCGTCGCCCTCCTTGAGGACAGCGGCTACATGGCGCGGGCCGCTTTTCTCATGGACAAGCTCTTCAGCTGGTGCGGCCTTAACGGAAAAAGTTTTGTCCCTCTTATTTCCAGCTACGCCTGTGCGATCCCCGGAATCATGGCCGCCAGGACCATCGAGGACCCCAAGACGCGGCTCACGACGATTTTTATTGCTCCATTCATGAGCTGTTCAGCCCGCCTTCCGGTCTACGTCCTCCTCATCGGAGCCTTCGTCGAGCCGGTTTACGGTGCTTTCTGGGCCGGGCTCGCCCTTTTCGGCATGCACCTCGTTGGCCTCCTCGTCGCTCTCCCCGTCGCCTGGTTCATGAACACTGTCCTCCTCAAGGCAAAGTCCCAGCCCTTCCTCCTTGAGCTTCCCTCCTACCGGCTCCCCCAACCTGTCGATGTTTGCCTTCGGATTGTCACCCAGGCCCGGCGCTTTATCGTCGAGGCCGGGACCATAATCTTTTCCATTACGATTGTCATCTGGGCCATGCTCTATTTTCCGCGTCCGGAGAGTCTTGCTCTTGAAGTCCGTCAGGATTTCGCCCGTGAAAAGGTCGCCCACGGACTTATGACCGCGGAGGAAGGGGCGCGCCTCGTCAATAACCCCGCCGCCCTGCCGGATTGGAACAAGGTCCTTCAGCGCCGCATCGATAGCGAATATGTCGAGCAGAGCTTGATGGGGAGGCTCGGAAAATCAATCCAACCCGTCTTTGCCCCCGCCGGCTTTGACTGGAAGATCACCGTCGGGGTGGTCGCCAGCTTTCCCGCCCGCGAAGTCATTATTTCCACTCTCGGGGTAATTTATTCCCTCGGCGGAGACGTCGACGAGGAGTCCGGTAACCTCCGCGGCGCGATGGCCGCTCAGATCTACCCGGAGGACAGCCCGCGAGCCGGACAGGCGGTTTACAGCCTTCCCGTCGTCTTCTCCATCCTTGTCTTTTTTGCCCTTTGTCAGCAGTGCGGCGCAACCGTCGCCATCATCTCCCGTGAGCTGAACAATCGCTGGGCCATTGGATCCTTCGTTTTCATGACCACGTTAGCCTGGCTGTGCGCTGTCGGGGTATTCCAGGTCGCCTCCCTCCTTGGCGGAGGGTAAATTAAAACCGCCCGGATCTCAGTCCCGTTTTTCCCCTAACAGCGGAAGTAACTCCCAGAAGTCGTCCAACGTGATCCATCGGCATCCCCTCTCCGCCTCCACCGCCTCGTGGACCCAGCCGTAATCCTGCTGGATGTGCACCGCCTGCATCCCGACTTCGAGGGCGGGCAGGATGTCTGACTTCAGCGAATTCCCCACCATCATGCCCTCCCCGGGTTCCAGCCCATATTTCTCCATGATCTGGCGATAGGTCGAGGGCACCTTCTCCGAGACGATCTCCACATGGCGAAAATAGTCTGCAAGGCCGGAGCGCGCCATCTTGCTTTCCTGGTTGAAAAGGTCTCCCTTCGTAATCACCATTAAATGGTATCGCTTCTTCAGAAGGCTCAACACCTCCGGCACGCCATCCATCTTCTCGATCGGGTAATCCAGAACCCGCTTTCCTTCATCGAGAATCTGCTGGATTTCCTTCCCCGATACCTTCCCGTCCGTCAGCTCGATGGCCGTTTCGATCATCGACAGCGTGAAACCCTTCGCCCCATAGCCAAAGAAGGAAAGATTTCGCATTTCCCGCTCATAAAGCGCTTCCGTCAACGCCTTTCCCCTCAGGCCGGTATACGGTTCGAGGAGCAGTTCGAGGGCCTTTTCCGCCTCCGTAAAGAAGGGTTCGTTCACCCAGAGGGTGTCATCGGCATCAAATGCGATCCAGGTCGGACGTCTCATTAATAAACAGAGTTGTGTTTCATTGGGGTCGTTTCCAGCCTTTATCCCTCTAAGGTGACTTGTAAATCCCGAAAGAGGCCCCGATTCGGTAAGGCCGTCAAGTCCGGTTCCCGGAGACCGCGCACCCAAGCCAAGGCCTCTCGTGCGATCGCCCAGCTTAAGGTCAGACCCCCTCCACCGAAACCATACGCGTGAAAAACCGCTTCCGGTGCGGCCCCATCCGCTTCCAACCGAGCTCCGACGCCTTCCAGATCCCGCACGAAACGGTAGCCCGCGTAGGCTTCGCATTTCCTCGTCGCGATATCCACCCCCGTCAGTTTTTTTAGCAGGCACCCGTTCAGGCGATAGATCGGCTCTGGCACCGCAAGGCCATCGATTTCAACGGTCTTTCCTCGCGTATCAGGTCCCTCCCACTGGTCCGAGCTTCCCACCGGCCCCGGCTCCGCAGACCCTCCAAGCACCCAACCATCCAGCCGCGGATAGAAGTAAACCCCTCCGCCATTACCGTCTCCCAGCGGATACTCCGTCGGCAGGGGCAGGTAGTTGTAGGAATAAGGTCGACCACTCCTCCGGTCAAATGGGAGCCCCTTTGCCGCCACCTTGATCAGGTGGCCCCGCATCCACTTCGACGGAACCGGATCCTCGCTCCACTTCGGCCCGTCGTGCCCCAGGCAGTTGATCACCGGTCCCCCAACCGGATCCCGATCCGCCCCAACTCCGAGCGCCCGCGTCTCACGCAATACCCCCAACGCCTCCAGGCTGCTCCCTAACGCCAGCAGGTAGCGCGGGTATTCCAAAAAAAGTCCGGAATACCGCCATCCGTATACCGGGAGGCCCGCTTCCCGCCTCGGGCAGCTCTCCAACCCGCTTCCGTCATCCGGCAACCATTCGAGGTCCTGCATCACATCCAAACCCTCCCATGGCACCTCCGGCATCTCCGAGACCTCCCAATGCCATTCCCGGCGAACCCCCCAGTGCACATGCCCGAGGAAGCGCAGAAAACAGTCCTGACTTGTCGCGAGGTGGCGCGACATCTCTTGAAGCCGTACTTTGTGCGGGGCAACCGACGCGGCCGGATACAGGCTCGCAAGCGAGGACCGGTCCAGCCGTTGCTTCCGCATCTCCAGATCCGCCCACTCCCTTGACACCATCTCCACACGGTATCCGCTCAATCGCAACCCCAGCGCAACCGTCAACCCAACGATTCCCCCACCCAAAACCCGGATCGGTTTAAAGCTGCTTTTCATTTTCGTAACCTGCTCACTTTCCCTCCTCCCCGCAAGCTCCGCCCCCTCCCTTCATTCATTTTTGCCTCGCCACCATGAGCTGGCTCGCAGCACCGACCACCTTCTCACCGTCCCGGAGAAGAAATGGGACCTTCTTGTCCGCACTTGCTACCAGGGCACCCATCTCCCCTGAGCCAAGCCTGCCCGAACCGGGCTTGACCGGACCACCCTCCCGTTCAAAGACTGTTCAAATGGACGCTCCCGGATCATCGGAAAGTTGCTGCCCTCCGCAGAGAACAACCTCCTCCGGCTGCCGCTCTGGAATCGGCAGCAGCATTGAGGCCGTTCCCACCCGCTCCCGGATCGAAGCCGCTCGGGAGGGCTCGCTTGATGGCATGATTTACCTCCAGGGCGATTCCTTTAAAATGGGTTGCGCCGATCACGACGGTTGGCCCGCCGACGGCGAAGGTCCCGTCCGCGAAGTGGAAATCAACCCCTTCTACCTCTCCGCCACCACCGTGACCGTCGCTCAGTTCAAAGATTTCGTCGAGGCCACCGGATACGTCACCGACTCCGAACGCTTCGGCTGGAGCTACGTCTTTTTCGGGCAGTTGAAAAAAGGGAAGCGTCAGCCCGGCTCTGGCCGTCAAGCCGTCGAAGGCCTGCAGTGGTGGATCGGCGTCGAGCAGGCCTCATGGAGGAAACCCGAGGGCCCCGGCAGCAATATTAAAAGCCGCATGGACCACCCTGTCACCCAGGTCACTTGGAACGACGCCATGGCCTTCTGTGAATGGGCGGGCTATCGCCTTCCCACCGAGGCAGAATGGGAGTTCGCCGCCCGCGGAGGTCTCGAACAAAAACGCTATCCCTGGGGTGATGCTCTTAAACCCGAAGGAAAGTGGCGCTGCAACATCTGGCAGGGCGAATTCCCCAAAAAGAATACCGCCGAGGACGGCTACGCCTGGACCGCCCCCGCCAAGTGCTTTAAAGCAAACGACTTTGGATTTTATAACTGCTCCGGTAACGTCTGGGAGTGGTGCGGGGACTGGTTCAACCCCGATTGGCATGTCCCCGCCCGACCGGAAACCCGGACTAACCCCAAAGGTTCGCAGGAAGGAACTGCCCGTGTCATGCGGGGGGGCAGCTTCCTCTGCCACGACAGCTATTGTAACCGTTACCGCGTCGGGGCACGGACCAGTAACACCCCGGACACCGGAACGACAAATCTCGGCTTTCGCGTCGCCCGCGACACCTAAAAGAAAATCCCTCCGGGGATCTTACTTCCCCTTCCGGAGACGCTCGTAAACCCGCTTCTCCTTGACCTGATTGGCCGCCTTCCCGATCCGGTTGCGCAAATAAAACATGCGGGCTCGCATCGGGATCGATTCACGATCCACCTCGATCTCCACGATGTTCGGACTGTGCACCGGGAACACCTTTTCCACGCCCACACCCGAAGCAATCCGGCGCACCGTGAAGGCTTCCTGAATCCCCCCGCCCTTGCGTGAGATCACGATTCCACTAAAAATCTGGATCCGCTCTTTCTCTCCTTCCCGCACACGGGTATGCACACGAACCCCGTCTCCGACCTTAAAATGGTCGCGGCCGGTCAACAGTTGCTCTTTAGTGATTTCTTCAACGGTGGCATTCATGATTCAGGTCCCTGATTGGAGGATGTTGGATATAAAAATTAAAGATCAGGCCGCCGTCGGCGGGTCTTTTCCATTTGTTGTTCCTGTCTCCACTCAGCGATGGCGGCGTGGTTGCCGCTCATGAGAATTTTTGGAACAGGCATGCCCCGAAATTCAGACGGCCTTGTGTATTGAGGGAAACCGAGAACATTGGAATCAAAGGAATCGTGCGTCAAGGAGTTTTCATCCCCCAAAACACCTGGGATATATCGGGCCAGACAATCGATCAGGACCGCCGCCGGTAGCGTCCCATTCGTCAGAACGTAGTCCCCGATGCTCACCTCGCGGTCAACCAGCACGTCCCGGATCCGCTGGTCGATCCCATCGTAATGCCCAGAGAGGAGAATGAGGTGCCGCTCCTCCGATGCCAGTTCCTTCACTAGAGGCGTCCCGAGTTGCTCGCCATCCGGAGTCAGGTAGAGGACCGTCGTCTCCTCCCCCCGGAGGGCTTCAACTGCCGCGAATACCGGCTCTGGTTTCAGCACCATTCCCGCTCCTCCTCCGAAAGGTCGCTCATCCGTTGTGTGGTGCTTGTCCGTCGCCCAGTCGCGGATGTTGTGGAGCCGGACTTCTAACAGCTCACGGCTTTGCGCGCGGCCCAGAATGCTGCTTTCCAGGTAACCCGTAAGCATGTCCGGAAAAAGGGTGAGCACATCAATCTTCATAGCGGCTTTGCCGGTTCCCGGAGCCGTTGGCGATGGGGTTCCCTTTTTAGCCCTCCGGCTTTTCCGACGCTTCTTCCACCGCCTCTGGAGCGGCTTCCGGTTCCACCGGTATCGCGGGGGCTTTGGATTCCACCGCCGCCGCCGCTTGAGGTTCCACCGCCGCCGCCCCTGCTTGAGGTTCCACCGCCGCCGCGGCTTCCGCTTCTACCGTCGCCGCCGGGGATACTTTTTCCCCATCCACTGGCGCTTCCGTCGGCCCTTCCGTCCGTCGAACACGATTAATGATCGTCCGCGCCGTATCTGTTGGCCTCGCCCCCACCTTTAGCCAGTGGTCAATGCGGTCCAGCTTTAAGTCCAATTCTTTTTCATTCTTGCGGGCCTGCGGATTGTAATTCCCGAGGACCTCGACGAACTTGCCGTCCCGACGAGCCGAGGATTCTGCTACCACCAGGCGGTAGCGCGGAGCGTGGGTCTTCCCGCCACGTTGTAGTCTGATTTTTAAAGCCATGGATTCGTTACAATTCAAAAAGGAAATTTAATAAACCATCCAAAAAACCCATTCCATCCCACGCTGTCAAGCTCACCTTCCGGCCATTACTCCCCTCTTTGTTTTTCAACAAGGTAATCGAACAGTTCCCTTTTCGTCTTTCCAAAATCCGCGAGGGTTTTTCTCACCCAATTTTTGCCGGAGGTTGACTTCTACACGTAACAATTTCCCCTCCACCGTCGGCTTGTCGGCCCTCACTATCCTCGGCGGAATTTTCTGGCCCCGCCGTGGGGCGCTGAAAAGATGCTTATGATGAATACCCTGGATAATGCTTTCCCGCAAATCCTGGGTTTAAAGTTACAATTCCGGCTCATTTCGTTTAATTTATTGACGAAGAATAAGTAGAACACTTTATGAATATTTAAAGTTTTAACCCTAGATCCTGTAATTAAACCCTCATAAAATCATGACTCGCTTACTTCTTCTCACCTATTTCGCATCCGTCCTCGTCGCCTCCGCCCAGGTCGTCACGATCCTCGCGGGGGATAAGGACGGATTCATCGGCGGCGATGCCGCGGACAATCCCGCTCCCCGGGCGGCCTTTTTGACCGCCCTTCAATATGAGCCGAATAATCACGATTACCACGGCAAGGTGCCCCGAAAATTTGATGAGTCTGGCTCCAACCACACATTTGGACATACCTTCACCGGCATCACCCCCGGTTCCATCGACCTTTCGCAATCCGTCCTCCTCACCGTTCGCTGGGTCAGCGGTCCCTTCAATGATTCCGTTGCTTACCAGCTCCAGGATCCGGATCTTCCTGCCACTCCTATTAAGAAATTTCCGCCTTTCGGCGTCAGTCAATCCCTGGACACCCTCTACACCAATCATGCGATTGCGGGTTCCAAGTCCACCGCCCATCTAGGGATCACCACCCAATTTGACTTGAGAGGTCTAACCATCCCCTCCTCCAAGTCCAAGGGCGCTAATATGACGGTCGCCGAAACCATCGATGCCTGGGGCTATCTCGATGTTTTCATGCAGGATGACACCGGCATCGACTGGATGGAGCTGTCTTACACCGACGCGAATTACGTCATTCCCGAGCCCTCCACCGTGGGCTTGTCCGCCCTCGCCATTCTCAGCGGATTCTTTTACCTCCGCCGTCGGAAAAATGCTTGAAGTCTTTTCTTTCTATCAGAATTGGTAAAAAGGGTCTCCACTAACTGGAGGCCCTTTTTCATTGGCAGTTGAACGCCACCCTAGAAACCACCAACTTTATTGCCATGCTCCAAGCCGGTATCGTCGGACTTCCCAATGTCGGGAAAAGCACCCTTTTCAATGCTCTTACCCGGACGCGTAAGGCCGAGGCCGCCAATTATCCGTTCTGCACCATCGATCCTAATGTCGGCGTTGTCCAGGTTCCCGACGACCGTCTGATGCCCCTCGCCCGCATCGCCAAAACCGACACCATCATTCCCGCCGCCATCGAAATGGTCGATATCGCCGGCCTCGTCGCCGGCGCCAGTAAGGGCGAAGGTCTTGGCAACCAGTTTCTCGCAAACATCCGGGAAGTCGATGCCGTCGTCCATGTCGTCCGATGCTTTGAGGACGACGATATTATTCACAACATGGGCTCGGTCGACCCCCTCCGCGATATTGAGATCATCGCCACCGAACTCATTCTCGCCGATATCACCAGCCTCGACGCCCAAAAGGAGCGCCTCGTCAAAAAAGCCCGCGGACAGGATAAGGAAGCCATAAAGGCGGTCGCCCTGATTGAGCGCCTCCTCCCCTATCTCAACGAGATGAAACCCGCCCTGACCCTTGACATGGATGACGAGGAGCGCGCCACCCTTAAATCGCTCCACCTTCTCTCCGCCAAACCCACTCTCTACGCCTGCAACGTCAAGGAGGAGGATCTCGCCAACATCGAATCCAACTCCCATGTCCGGAAGGTGGATGAATTTGTCCGCACCCACCATGGAGCCGGGTCCTGTACTATCAGCGCACGCGTCGAGGAGGAACTCGTTGACTTCGATTCGGAGGAAGCACGCGAATACCTTCGCGACCTCGGCGTCGAAGACTCCGGCGTCTCCCGTCTCATCCGCGAGACCTACCGCCTCCTCGGCCTTGCCAGCTATTTTACCGCCGGGGAAAAGGAAGTTCGGGCCTGGACCTTTACTCTCGGCATGAAGGCACCTCAATGTGCCGGGGTGATCCATACCGATTTCGAAGTCGGCTTTATTAAGGCCGAAGTCGTCAGCTACGAGGATCTCATCGCCGCCGGTTCGACCGCTGCCGCGCGCGAGGCTGGAAAATACCGTCTCGAAGGAAAAGACTATTTCTTTCGGGAAGGAGATGTCGCTCTCTTCCGCTTTAACCGCTGAGGGAACCCTTCGCCCCCGCTTCCGTCTCCGTTTTCTACATCCTCGGTCGGTCCCGACCCGGACCGCTCCTTCGGCATTAGCCTCTAATATATCTGGTTAGCCCCCTTTCTATACGGACCTGTTCCTCTTGACGAGGGCGTTCTTACCCCGATCTTTAGGTTGTTACTAACAATGAATTGCACCTACAGAGCACGGGTCTGGTTCGCTTGCCTGCTTTTCGCGGTGGCGGGCTCCGGTTGCGGCCGGGACGAGGTTCGCACCTATCAGGTTCCCAAAAAATATTCCAAGGCCCACGCCGCCAACTCCGGCCACGTTGGTGCGGACGGAGTACACTGGACGCTCCCGTCCGGTTGGGTAGCCGGACCTGAAACCTCCATGCGTCTCGCCAGCTATCGGACTCCCGAGGGCGGCGACTTCTCGCTCGTGGCCCTCCCTGACAGCTCGGACCTCGCGAACGTCAACCGTTGGCTCCGTCAGGTCGACCGCGACCCGATCACCCAGCCGGAGCTGGAAAGCATGCAGAGGTTCTGGCAAACCGGTGCGGGCATGGCCACTGTTTACGAAATGCCCGGTGCTCAACCGGAAGCGAATTCCATCCTCGCCGCCATTGTCCGCCTTCCACGCCTTACCTACTTTTTCAAGCTCTCCGCTCCTCTTTCCGTGCTCAAGGCTCAAGAGGCAGAATTTCTCGCCTTCGTCTCAAGCTTCCATATTGCTGAGGATGCCCCACAGCCTGAAATCAAGGCACCCGTCACCGCCGACATGAATACCAACCAGGGGTCCATTCCGTCGGTGTCACAACCCTCACCCAGGCCCCGCCGCATGCAATTGCTTCCAGGAATGCAGGAATCCGTCGACGCGATTCCCGATGCCACCTGGACCGCTCCCCCTCATTGGCAGGACACAAGCCCCCGTCCTGCCCGCAAAGGCAGTTTTTCCATCCCTGGACCCACCCAACCTGCCGACCTTTCTATTACCGCCTTCGGTGGAAACGCAGGGGGTTATGATGCCAACATCAACCGTTGGCTCGGCCAGATCGGTCGCCCGCCACTTTCCCCCTCCCGAATCGCCGAACTTTCCGCACCCCACTCCGTTGACGGCCGACCCGGAAAACTGGTCTTTCTTGAGGTAGATTCGCCGGATCCTGCCGCCACCGCTATTCTCGCGGCCGTCGTCCCTGTCGATAATACGACCTGGTTTTTTAAACTAACAGGCCCCCGTTCCCTCCTCTTATCCGAAGAGGAGATCTTTCGCAGCTTCCTTGCCACCGTGAATTTCAACGGAGATGCACCATGAACGCCTTTCTCCGCACCATCATTTCTCTCCGCCTCACGGTTATCCTCCTCGGCCTCGGCATGATACTCGTCTTTTTCGGAACCCTCGATCAGGTCCACACCGGAATCTGGGAAACCCAACGGCGCTATTTCGAGAGCTTTTTCGTCGTCTGGAAATACCCCGAGCAGTGGCCGTGGTCTGAGTCCCTCTACTTTCTCCGCATCCCGATGCCCGGTGGCTACCTCATCGGCTTCGCACTCCTCATCAACCTTGTCGCCGCCCACCTCTACCGCTTCAGCCTCAGCTGGAAAAAGCTGGGGATCAACCTCGTCCACTTCGGGCTCATCCTCCTCCTCGTCAGTGAACTGCTGACCGATGTCCTCGCCGTCGAAAGCCGCATGATGATTCCCGAGGGCGGCACGACCTACTACACCGAGGATTTCCGAAAAAATGAATTGGTCCTCATCGATCGCTCCGACCCCGAACTCGATACCGTTCACTCCATTTCCACGAACGCCCTCAAATCCGGCAAGCCAATCAGCGGCCCGGAACTGCCCGTTGTGATCCATCCCATCCGATTTTTCCCCAATTCCGCAATCGCCCGGCGACAAAACGCCACTGGTTTTCCCGAGTCACCCGCCAACCAGGGAATCGGGGCCAACCGCGGCACCCCCGACGACCTCCTCATTGCCCGGCAACCCATTCAATACGACGAGGAAACCATCAACACCGTCAGCGCTTTCGTCCGTCTCGAGTCTCCCGAGGGCGAAAACTTCGGAATCTGGCTCGTCTCCAACGTTCTTGATGACCGATTTCCCGCCCAAACCTTCTCCGTCGGGGACAAAATCTACGAACTCGATCTACGCTTTAAGCGCTATTACCATAATTTCGGACTCGAGCTTATCGATTTCCGCTTTGATCGCTACCCGGGAACCGAAATCCCCAAAAACTTCTCCAGCGAGGTCAATATAATCGACCCCCGCGAAGATAGTCTGAGGAGCGCTCTGATTTACATGAATCACCCGCTCCGCTACAGCGGACTCACTTTTTTCCAGGCCAGTTTTGACGAGGAGACGGAACGCGCCACCATCTTACAGGTCGTTCGCAATCCCGGCTGGCTTCTCCCATATTTCAGCGTCCTCCTCATGGGTGCCGGCATGTCCTACCAATTTCTTTTCCACCTCCTCCGCTTTAACCGTAAACGCAAATCGAAGACCTCCGCATGAGCGTAAAAAAGAATTGGGTTCGCTTTGTCCCGGCACTGATCGCCCTCGCCGTCTGCTCTGCCGTGATTTACACCGGCTTGAACCGCAAGCCTTCAGCCTACCGCGCCTACGAAACCGAAGCGTTTGGGCTCCTCCCCATCCAGATCGGCGGCCGTATTAAACCTTTGGATACCGTCGCGCGGGTGAATCTCATGATGATCAGCGAGCGCCAGAGCCTCAACGAGAAGATGACCCGGCAGGACGGGCGCAAACTCAGCGCCACCGAGTGGTTTATGGATGTCACCATGCGTCCCGAAATCGCCAACGACTACCGTATCTTCAAAATCGTTTTCGCCGAGGACCTCGGGTTCGAGGGGCTCAAGCAGGAAGGCACGCGGTATTATTCCTACAACGAGCTTGTTCCCTACATCGATCGGATTCGTGAAGCCTACGCCGCCATCAGCGAACCCACCCAACCCAAAAACGCCTACGAGAAGCAGATCATCAAAATTCACGACGCCCTCGGACGCTACCAGCAACTTGTCCAAAGCTTCCATCCCCTCGACCGGCTCGATAATCTTATCCAATACTATACCGGCTTCGAGCAAGCCGTCCCCGCCGGAATGGCCGCCTTCCAGCGCCAACAGGCCGGACAACCCTTTAATACCGTCGCTCTTGAGCGCTTCTTTTCCTATCTCCTCACCTTTCAGCAGATGAGCGAGAGCGCTCGAATGCGTCTGATCCCCCCGCCCGATGCCCAATCCTTCCACGGCGGGGATTGGTCCAATATCGGAACCAGCCTCATGCAGAGCGCCAAAATGGCCGGGGTCGATCCTTACGTCCTCTCCTACGCCCGCCTCACCGAGACCTTTCGCATGCAGAACCCCGAGGCCTTCAACGATACCGTCAAGGCCATGGTCAGCACCCTCGAAAATCAATACGAAGAGCAGGTCACCCGCGTGCACTTCGAACAAGCCTTCAATTCCTTCAGCCCCTTCCTCCTCTCCATCGTCCTTTACATCCTCGCCTTCGTCCTCACCGCCTTCTCTTGGTTCGGACCCGCCAACAACGCCCTCGGGCGGGCCGCCTTCTGGATCGTCCTCTTTACCTTCCTCCTTCACACCTTCGGCCTCCTCGCGCGGATGTATATCCAGGGACGTCCGCCCGTCACCAACCTCTATGCTTCCGCCATCTTTGTCGGCTGGGGCTCCGTCTTCCTCTGCCTCATTTTCGAACGGATTTTCAAGAACGGCATCCCCAATGCCGCCGGTTCCCTCATCGGTATTGTCACCCTCATCGTCGCACACAACCTCGCTATTTTTGCCGGGGACACCCTTGAGATGGTCCGGGCCGTCCTCGACAGCAACTTCTGGCTCGCCACCCATGTCGTCGTCATCACCCTCGGTTATTCCGCCATGTTTGTTGCTGGCGCCCTCGCCCTTTTCTTTATCCTTCGCGCAGTCTTTACACCCAACTTTACTCGGAAGGATGCCCGCTCGATGGAAACCATGGTTTACGGCGTCGTCTGCTTCGGCGCCCTCTTCAGCCTCGTCGGGACCATCCTCGGGGGCATCTGGGCCGACCAGAGCTGGGGCCGTTTCTGGGGATGGGATCCCAAGGAGAACGGTGCCCTCCTCATCGTCCTTGTCGCCGCCATTCTTCTCCATGTGCGCTGGGGCGGGCTCTCGCGGGAGCGCGGGATCATGAACCTCGCCATTTTCGGCAATATTGTTACCAGCTGGTCCTGGTTTGGGACGAATATGCTCGGTGTTGGTCTCCACTCTTACGGGTTCATGGATAGCGCCTTTGTCTCCCTCATCGGGTTCTGGGCTTCCCAGTTCGCCTTCATCCTCCTTGGCAGTACTCCTTATCAATGGTGGCTCAGCGACTACGGAAAGTCTATGGCGAAACGCAGAAGTTCCGTTTCCGACCGCTCCTCAACCGCCACTCCCGCACCCGCACCCGAACCCGTCAATTGACGTGACCGATTCCCGTAAGCCCATTTCCGACCCCTTAGCTGGCATCGTTGCGCAACTCGGTATGCTCGGCGTCTTTTTCCTGACCCTCGCTTTCAGCGGCTTTGCCGTTATCCTCTGCGATTTGTTGGGCCTTCCCCCATTGACCGGACGCCGCATCCCCGAGCTGGAGGATGCCCGCCCTCTCGTCATCTCCACCCTCGGTTTCACTATCTTCGGCCTGACTCCCCTAATGTTTCGCCTCCTCTTTGACGACCAGAAATCCGATAGCTGAGCCTCGCAGGAAACCTTCCGCATCGGATAAAAATGCCCACGTTTCGGTTTTCTGGTTATAAACGCATCGCCTGTTCATTTTCCCCCAGCTCGCCCGCCATCGTTGTCGACGCATTCCCGAACCGCTCAGCACGCTGCAGCTCACCGCGGTAATACGTCACGATCCGCAGAACCATCGCCGGAAACATCTGGCGGAATTCCGTATCGCTGTCCACGAAAAGCAGCGCCTTATAACCCGCTTCCAGAGCTGCCTCCGCCGCCGTCATCTCGTGCTTTCGCAAGAGCAGCAACGTCGGCAGGTGTCCCCCTCCTCTCAGCGGGAACATCGGAAGACGCTCTTCTCCCTCCAATATCTCGCTGTCCACCACCGCCAATTCCAGGCGGGGCTCCAGTCTACCGCGCAGCGCCGTTTGCACATCCTTTATTTTCTCGTAGGGATGCAATCGGGCCCGAATTCCCAGTTGTGCGCGAAGGCTGTTGATCGACCGTCCATACAGGTTTTTCGACCGGGATAAAAAGGCCGCTTCGATCGGTTTCTGGTGATAAGGCGTATTCATGGTCCACTTCGAATTCAATTTCAGCAGGCGCTTTCAATTTGCCAAATTGCTTTTTAAACGAATCGATGTCAGCCTTAAACTGTTGCTGATCAAATGTTTAAAAGTTTAATTACAGAAAATGGGGTCCTCTTTGCCAATGCGTCCCAAAAGGCCCCAGTCCCGGCGGGGCCTTTACCTCCACTCCTTTGCCGTGTCCCGTCGACCCGCCCCCTCAGATCTGGTAATCCAAGTTGCCGCTCGCTTCGTGCAAGCCGCATTCCCGCTTAATCCCCTCGAATCGGGTTTCCTCCATCGCCATTCCCTCTCCCAGCTTCTTCGTCGAATGCCAGTCTCCAATCGAAATATACCCCTCGTGCCAAAGCGGGTGATACGGCAGGTCGTGGGCCTGTAGGTAGGTGTAGACGTCCCGGTCCGTCCAGTCCACAATCGGGTGAATTTTCAGCGTCTTCTGCTGCTGTTCCACATAACCCAAGTCCTCCCGCGTTTTCGACTGGTCTCGCCGCAATCCCGATAGCCACGCACCTGCTCCAAGCTCTTTCAATGCCCGGTTCATCGGTTCCACTTTGTTGTCGAAATTATACGATTTTAATCCCCTCAGCCCCTTTTTCCAGCGCTCCCCATACAATGCTTCCTGCCGTGCCGCCGTCATCTGCGGCTGATACACCTTCAGGTTCAGGTCCAGTTGCTCTCGTAACCCCTCTGCGAACACATACGTCTCCTTGAAATGGTAACCCGTGTCGATGAAGATTACCGGGATCTCACGCGTAACTTCTCGCACCAGGTGCAATAATACCGCGCTCTGGACCCCGAAACTTGTCGACATCACCAACTCCTTCCCAAATTGCCGATACGCCCATTCTACCCGCACCCGACTCTCCATTCCCGATAACTCACGGTTCGCCGCTTCCAAATCGAACGCCTCGTCTTCTATAATCATTCAATTATTATAGGGTTCATTAGGTAAAAAACTCAAGTTTTAATCCGCTCTTTGTGTCCACCTCCCTTCACAACCCTTCCCACATTCTAGAAAAACTCCCCGCCAACGTTCTCCAGCTTCTCGACCGTTTGGTTCGATCGCTTAGCGCATCCGGTGGGCGAGTTTATCTGGTAGGCGGAGCGGTTCGGGATGCCTTCCTTGGAGAGCCCTCCGTCGATTTGGACCTTGAGGTCTTTTCCATCGGGGTGGAACGACTGGAAGCCGCCCTCTCCCGGGTATGCCGTTGGGACGCCGTTGGCAAGTCCTTTGGGGTTTACAAGATACGTGGATATACTGTGGACGTCGCCCTTCCCCGCCGCGAGCGAAAATACGGTAGCGGCCACCGGGGATTTCGCATTGAGGCGGACCCCGACGCTACCCTCGCGGATGCGGCTTCTCGCCGCGATTTTACCGTCAACGCCATTCTTTTTGATCTTGCCGAACGTCGGATGGAGGATCCCCTCGGAGGTATCGATGACCTCCAGGACGGAATCTTAAGACATTGCGGACCCCAATTCGACGAGGATCCTTTGAGAGTCCTCCGGGCAGCGCAATTTATCGCCCGATTCAACCTCACGCCGCAACCGGAGACCGTCAAGCGTTGCCGGGCGATGTCGCTGGAAAACCTCCCTGCGGAGCGGATTTTCGAGGAATGGAAGAAATGTCTCCTTCAAGGACGACAGATTTCAAAGGGCCTCCGTTTCCTTGAGGACTGCGGCTGGATCCGTTATTTTCCCGAGCTGGAAGCTCTCTCGGGCTGCCCCCAGGACCCGGAATGGCATCCCGAAGGAGATGTCTGGACGCACGTCGGCCACTGCCTCGACGCTTTTGCCCTCCACCGGGTTAAGGATCCCTGGGAAGACCTCATCGTTGGCCTCGCTGTCCTCTGTCATGATATTGGCAAGCCCGCCACTACCCTCGAAGTCGACGGGCGCATCCGCAGCAAGGGCCATCCGGAAGCGGGGGTTCCGATTGCCCGGACTTTCCTCGAACGGCTGACTGGTCAGAGCCGCTTGATCGAGGAAGTCCTTCCTCTTGTGAAGGAGCATCACCGCCCTCTCGAGTTCTACCGCGCCCGGGCCTCATCGGCCGCTGTCCGTCGCCTTGCTCTTCGAGTCAAGCGCATCGACCGGCTCGTTCGGGTTGCCCGCGCTGATAAGGGGGGCCGACCACCCCTGCCGCCAGGGCCTTTTCCCGAAGGGGAATGGCTGTTGCGGGCAGCCGAGGAGTTGAAACTCCGCGAACAGGCCCCAAAACCCATTGTTCTTGGTCGCCACCTTATTGCCGAGGGCCTTGTCCCGTCTCCCGCTTTTCGAGCCATCCTCGATGCCTGTTTTGAGGCCCAACTGGAAGGAATATTTGATACCGAAGCCGGAGGAATCGCCTTTCTCCGCGACTACTTGAAAAACGGCTCCTGAAGTGTTGTCGGCGACTTCAGGATGGGCGAAAAATCGAGCAGCTCCACCCCCAGTCGATCCGCCAGAAGTCGCCCTTTTCGCGTTAAAACCAGGCGGCGGGGGAGTTCCGATTCGATCAACCCGCTCTCCTCCCAAACCAACAGGTGCTCCAGCAGCTCCTTCGAAATCTTCACACCAAAACGCGCGGACCAGTTTTCCAGGTCCACCCCACGGTTCATCCGGATCCCGAAGATGAGCGCATCCTGGGCCAGCAAGACGCTGTCCACCGCAGTCACCTCCACCCGTTCGGGCTCACCGCCCTCCACTCCCTTCAACCATCTCTCGAAGTCCGGCACATTTGAGTAGCGCCACAACCCGAACTGCGAGGCCGCCGCCGGACCCAGTCCGATCCATTCCTGCATATCCCAGGTGTGAAGGTTATGCCGACACTCTCCTCCCGATCGACTGAAATTTGAGACCTCATACTGCGCGTAGCCATGATCCTCCAGAATCTCCCAGGCCGCCTCGTAAAAGGCGGCTTCCCGGTCCGGGTCCAGTCTCACCCGCCCTTTCGACAACCGCAACCAGAGGGCCGTATCTTCCTCCAGAGTAAGGCAGTAGGTGCTGATGTGCGCGGGCTCCAGCTCGATCGCACGGTTCAGGTCTTCCCGCCAGTCCTCGAGCCTCTGCCCGGGAATCCCGAAGATCAGGTCGAGGTTCAGGTTGCTCAACCCCGATGCGCGCACCCGCTCCACCGCGCTGAATATCTGCCCCCGGTGATGCTGCCGCCCCAACCCCTCCAGCGTCTGCTCAGAAAAACTCTGCACACCCAGGGAGATCCGGTTCACGCCCGCCTCCAGTAGTGCCTCCAGTTTCCGACGGGTTACAAAGGCCGGCGCCATCTCCACACTCCACTCCACCGGCTCCGCCCCTTTCAACCAAGGCTGAATCGCTTCCGCCAGTTTCCGCATCTCCTGCGGCCCCAGCAGACCCGGCGTTCCCCCTCCCCAAAACACCGTCGAACATCCTCCTCCTCGCTCACCGTATCCTTCCCGCTCGCGACGGATCCCCTCCACATAGCGCCCGAAATCATCCCCGTGCGGCTTCTTCTGGTAAAATCCGCAGAAATCACAGGTCGATGCGCAAAATGGCACGTGAACATACAGTCCCCTTTCCTGTCTCTTTTCTTTTGCTTGCAGATTCATTAAGCCTTCACCTACGGTAATCTATTCCATGAAAAATATCAGGAATTTCACTACAATTCTCGGTGGCGCGATGCTGGCCCTCCTCTCTACCGGGTGTGGGCTGAAATTGGTGAATCAGACTCCACAACTGATTCCCCAGAATCCTTCCAACGTTTACACCCTGACCCTCCTCATCCGCAAAGATAATACCAATATCATTGAGGAGACCCTCCAGCCGAAAGTGGTGGTCAACGGGCAAACCATTCCCATGCAGGTAACGTCCCCCGGCTCTTCCCTCTTCGCCGCCGATGTCGAGCTCCCTCTCGAGCAATCCCAAGGCATCTATTATTTCGAGGTCGACTACCAGTTCAGCGGCGTTTCCGGCGTGGTCGATCAGAGCGTTAAATCCGATCTTTTCAAGTTCAACCTTGCCAATCGATATGTCGTCCAACTCGAGACCGACCGCGCTCCTGTCGGGTCCACCGTTCCCGTCATGGGTCGCGGCTTCTCCCCTTCCGACCGCATTCAAGTCGGGAACCAGGTCGCCGATTCCCGGTTCGTTTCCGAGAACCTCCTTGAGTTTGTCGTGCCGACCCTCCCCGCCGGTGTCTCCTACCCCGTCATCTGGCAAAGCGGGCTCGGCAATCAGGAAATCGGCAACTTCCGGATCGATGGGGCCTCCCTTATTGTCCGCCCCGAGCGTCTCGTAATCCAATCCGGTGGCCGCTCCGTCCTCGTCTTCCAGATCGATTTCCCGGCCCCCCGCGGCGGACTGATTATCAATGATACAACCGACGTTCCCCGCAGTGTCATCATGCCGGAAGTCGTCATCCCCGAGGGCTCTCGCTCGGTCAGCGTTCCAATTGAAGGCGGAGAACCCGGACAGGGAAGCCTTTACTTTACTGTCGGTGGAATGAACGAAATCACCGTTCCAGTCACCGTCACCAGTTTTTGAGCTATCGTGAGTCAGTCGCTCTTTTGTTTACCGATCGCTAGATCCAAGTAAACCATCCGGTGGTCGCTCGCTGTCAGGGCAGCTTCGCTGTCCACGATATGCGCTCTTCCTCCAATGATTCGGTTCAGCAGGGACGGGGTCGCCAGTATAAAATCAATCCGCGAATAGACGTCCTCCGCACCGTAATAGTAAGTCCATGTCTCCCCGCGGCCGTCCGTCGCCGGAACCATCCGAGTCAATTCACGATCGCTGATCGTGAGAAAGTAATTCAGCGTACTACTTCGCCGCGTATCGTTGAAATCCCCCACCAAGAGGTAGTCCGGGCTGGTTTCCCGCGGAAACTGGTCCCGGATGTAGTCCCGGAGCACGCGAGCCTCGCCTCTCCGGCGCTTCACCGAGTCGGGGTCCTCACGATTGTCGGTATAACGGCTCTTCAGGTGCACTCCGAATACCGTAAAGGCGTATCCCCCGATCTCAAAATGAGCCTCCAAAAGCCCCCGCTTTACCGGTATCCGCTCACCGAAATAGGGGAAATCCAACGCGCGGAAACCCTCCGTCAGGCGGTAGGGATACCGGGAGAGGATCGCGAGATGCCGCTTCTCATCTGCGGCATCGACCACGTCCGCGTAGGGATACGAGATCCCCATTTTCTCAAGGTCTGCCCGAAGCTCGTCGAGGAAAGGGGTCGTCCCCATTTCCTGAAGGATCAGAATATCCGGGTCCACTTCCTTCAGGATCTCCCACACCGCACGCTTTTCCTTTTCCGGCTTCGGGTAATCCGGGCGCCATCGGCCCTCCACCCGCCGATCCTCCAGTAGGTAATTCCTCAGGTTGAAGGTCGCGATGCGGACCTCTTCCCCCTCAGAAAGAAGACTTCCCGCGGTAAGAAAAAGGATCAACAACAGAGGAAATCGTCGAATCGGCTCTGGGATAATCATCTTCATCAATCGGGTTACATACCCTCAGGTCTGGGTCAAGGCTTGTTCCCGCTCATGGAGACTCGGATGCGAATAATACCACGAACTGTAAAGAGGATGAGGAGTCAGGTTTGAGAGATTCTTTTCCGATAGTTTTCGCAGGGCGGCCAGCATCGGCCCGGGTCCGCCGATCGTCTCCCGCGCAAAGTGATCCGCCTCGTATTCATGCTTCCGCGACCAGACTGAAAACAGCGGGGTCAGCCAGAAGGTGACTACTCCGCTCACCATGCTGAACAGCAGGAAGACGGAGGCGATCCCCGCTTCCGCCTCGAATCCGAATCCCGTCAGGAACCACGCTTGGTTCGCCAGCCAGGCGATCACCGCAAATGCCCCAAGGCCCGAGAGCGCGCTCAACACCAGCATCTTCGGGATGTGCCCAAGACGGTAGTGCCCAATCTCGTGGGCGAGGACCGCCTCCAACTCCAAGATCTCCATCTGCTCAATCAAGGTGTCGAACAAGACGATCCGCCTGAACTTCCCAAAGCCTGTAAAATACGCGTTCGAGTGCGCGGATCGTTTGCTCCCATCAATTACCTGGATCGTCTTCGCCTGAAATTTCGCCCGCTCCGACAAGTCCATCAGACGGTCCTTCAATTCTCCCTCCTGCAGGGGTTCAAGCTTGTTGAACATCGGTAGAATCAACATCGGGTAGAGCACCATCATCAGGAGCATAAAACTAAAAAAAACTCCGAATCCAATCAGCCACCACCACTGCGGAAACCAGCCGACGATCGCCAGGATTAAGGCCAACAACGGGATAATCAGCATTGCGTTCACCACTAAGCTTTTTATCTGGTCCATCACCCATAGCTTCCGCGTGCTCTTGTTAAATCCAAAGCGCTCTTCCAGGCGAAACTGCTCCACATACTCCAACGGCAACTGTGGCAAATGGAGCAGAAATCCGATTGAAAACAAAACCGCCGCCTGTCCCCAAACCCCCGTCCCGAAAAATTCGCTCAGCCCGGAAAACAGCCACCAGAGGAATCCCGTGCCGAAAATCAGTGCCAACACGAGGGCCTGCAAACCCGCTTCCCACCGCCCGAATCGCAGCTTCGCCAGGGTGTAGTCCACGGATGCTTTGTAGCGCTCAGGGTCGAGGATTCCCCGGTAAGCCTCCGGGACCGCTCCCCGATGCGCTTCCACGTGGCGCTCGTTAAGGATGCTTAGGAAAAACTCGAAGAGGGTCTTCACCAGTAGCAAGATCAGGAAGACCAGTAGAAGCAGTTGCATTGGAGTCCGGATAAATTTATTAGCTTAATCGATATCTAAAAGAACACTTTTCCCTCGCCCCATCCAACCTGTCAAGGACGGGCCCTTTCTCCATTCTCATGTCTGATTCTAAAAAATCCGAGGACGCCGCTCCCGAGGAAGACCCCATTTCATTCGAAAAGGCCCTCGAGAAACTCGAGTCCATCGTCGATGAACTGGAGCAAGGCCAGACCGCGTTGGATAAATTAATCCTTAAATTTGAAGAAGGCTCCAAACTGGTTCACCTTTGTCGACAGCAACTTCAGCTCGCCGAGCTGAAAATTGAAAAGTTGAAAACCGACAGGGAGGAAAACATATTCGAGCCTTTTGATTTAGACCCGTAACTGCTGGTCGTTCTCCATGGAATCCCTTCTCGCCAAAATAAATGGTCCGGTTGACCTGAAAAAACTCCCGGAATCCTCCCTGCCTTACCTCGCCCGAGAAATCCGGGAGGTGCTGATTGATACCACCTCAAAGACCGGCGGTCACATCGGGCCCAACCTTGGAGTCGTCGAGCTGACCATTGCCCTGCACCGCATCTTTGACTCCCCGCAAGACCGCTTCGTCTTCGATGTCTCCCACCAAGGCTACGTCCACAAGCTCTTTACCAATCGCTTCGACGAAAAGTTTTCCAGGATCCGTCAGACCGACGGCTACTCCGGCTTCCTTTGCAGGGAGGAGAGCGACCACGATTGCTTCGGTGCCGGTCACGCCGGTACTGCTCTCTCCGCCGCCCTCGGTATGGCCGCCGCGCGAGATCTCACCGGCGGCGATGATCATGTCGTCGCCATTTGCGGTGATGCTGCTTTTACTTGCGGGATTACAATGGAGGCGCTCAATAATATGGCCTCCTCCACCCGTCGGCTCATCGTCGTGCTTAATGATAATGAGTGGTCCATCGACAAAAACGTCGGCGCGATCTCCCACTACTTCAACGAGCTGATTACCAACCCCACCTATAAGCGCCTCCACGACGACCTTGAGTCCTTCCTACACAAAATTCCCGGTGGAGAGTCCCTCCTTCGTTTCGGGCATAAGGCGAAGGAGGAAACCAAGGATTTCGTCCTCAACTCCTCCCTCTTTGAGAAGTATGGGGTTCGTTATATCGGTCCTATCGACGGGCACGACCTCCCCACCCTTCACCGCTACCTTGAGTTCTGCAAGGCTTCACAAGAACCGGTTCTCCTTCATATCATTACCCGGAAAGGCAAAGGCTACCAAGTCGCTATCGACAAACCTGAAAAATTTCACGGTCTCAGCCCCTACGATAAAAAGACCGGTCAGGGAAAATCAAAAAAAGTCGGCGCCCCTCCAGCCTATCAAGACGTCTTCGGGCGGCAGCTCCTCGATATGGCACGGAGTGATCCCACAATTGTCGGCATCACCGGCGCCATGCCCAGCGGTACTGGGTTGTCCTATCTTCGGGACGAGCTTCCCGGACAGTATGTGGATGTCGGAATCGCCGAGGAACACGCCGTCCTTTTTGCCGCCGGTCTCGCCACCCGCGGAGCCCGGCCCGTCGTAGCGATCTATTCTACTTTCCTCCAACGGGCCTATGACCAGATCATCCACGACGTCGCCCTCCAGAATCTCCCCATCCTCTTTTGCATGGATCGGGCCGGTCTCTCACCCAATGACGGCCCCACCCACCACGGTCTTTTTGACATCGCCTACCTACGCTGTGTCCCCAACACCATTGTCATGCAGCCCAAGAACGAGGACGAACTCGTCGACATGATGCATACCGGGATGCAGTTTAAAGGTCCCGCCTTTATTCGTTACCCGCGGGGTAACGCCCAGGGGGTCCCTATGAAAAATAAGCCGGAACCGCTCCCCATCGGTGAGGCCGAAATCATAAAAGACGGTGGCGACATCGTTCTCTGGGCCCTCGGCCCGATGGTCTACGATGCCCTCGTTATCGCCGAATCCATCGAGGAAAAAACCGGCATCGCCGTCGGCGTCGTCAATGCCCGCTTCGCAAAGCCGCTCGATCGGGAACGGCTCCGCCAACAGTCCGGTGAAGCCCAGCTGGTCGTTACTCTCGAAGACCACGTCAAAACAGGTGGATTTGGTTCCGCCGTTAACGAAGCCTTGCAGGAAATGAATATCCTTAAGCCTGTTCTCAATATCGGTTGGCCCGACCAGTTTATTCCTCACGGCTCCTCCCCCGCCGACCTCCGAAAACTGTTCTCGCTCATGCCCGACCAGATCCAGGATACCATCCTTCAGAAATTTTACCGCATCGGTGGCACCCACGAAACCGTTTCGACCCCCTCCGCCCTCGGCAAGAGTTAGTTTAGTCTACTCCCCGCACCCCCCGGAAGACAAATGGCAAGCCTGCCAGTAGAATCAGCCCCACCGGAAGAATCACCACCGTCGCAACTCCGAATCCCGCCGGGATAAATCCCACCACCAACGCAAAACCGGCCGCGACCAACGCGAATGGAAGCTGCGTTCGGACATGCTCCTCCGGCTCCACCCCGCAGGCGATTGAACTTACAATCGTGGTATCACTGAAAGGACTACAATGGTCGCCGAAGACCGCCCCGCTGAAAACCGCTGCGATCACCAAGCTCAGCTGCCGCGATAATTCCTCCGGCATTGTTGTTCCCTCTCCCAGTGTCAGGACCGCCGGGATCGCCAGCGGCATGAGGATGGCCATTGTTCCCCAGGAAGTCCCTGTCGAAAAACTGATCAAAGCTCCTGTGATAAACACCACCGCGCTTACCCAGGCCAGTGGAAGCCGTCCCTCCAGCAGCCCCGTAAGGGTTGACGCCGTCCCCAGGCCCGATAGCACGCCACCCAGAATCCACGCCGCAATCAGGATCAGGATCGGCACCAAAAGGGCGCGGATCCCCGAAAGGAAAACCCGAAGGGCGGGTTCCGCCCGTCCATGCGGATAAAAGAAAAAAGCAAGGACAATCCCCAGCAGAGTCCCTCCTACCATCGCCTCTGCGCCGAACCCCGTGCTGAAGGCCAGTCCGTAAGTCGCGATCTCCGACCAATCCGCATCCCGGTTTTCAAACGCATAGAGGAAGAAAAATAGCCCTATGATCGAAACGACCAGACCACCCAGCGGAATCAGGGCGCGGAACGCGCCACCACCTGTATCCGCGCCTTCCAGCCCGACGGAGGATCCTCCGGCCTCTTTTCGGGCCTCTACTTCCAGCTTGCGCATCGGGCCAAAGTGAAAATCAAAGCTGATTACAATGAAGAGGAACGCCAGCGTATAGAGGGCGTAGTAATTCTTTGGAATAGAGGAGAAAAACAGAAGATACGGGCTTGCCGCGTAGCCCGCCGCCTCCAATGCATCCCCGATCAAGCTCAGCTGAAACGCGATCCAGGTCGATATGAAGGCGATGCAGGCTACCGAGGAACTCGTCGAATCCACCAGGTAGGCCATCTTTTCGCGGGAAACCCCGCAGGTCCGGGCCAGGCTCCGGGTCACCCGCCCCAGGAGGATGCTGTTTGCCAGTCCGTCAAAAAAACAGACCAAACCCAGACCCATCGACAACCGTTGAAGCTTTCGCGCCGGATCTCCCCGGCCCGCTACCAAGTTGCGGACCATCCACGTCTCCAGCCCGCGCCCACGTTCCAATAACGCCGCCAAGCCACCCAGCAAAAGGGTGAAGAGCAGGGCACTCAGCTTCCACGAACTCCCGAAGGCCGGGATGAGGATGTCTCCCCCGATCAGAATTCCCGCCTCCAGCAAGTTGCCCCCTGTCAGGAGAAGCGCACCCGCCAACCCGCCTGCCAGTAATCCGATAATCACTCGCTTGAAGGTGAATACGAGGACCAACGCCGTGAGGCTCGGCCAGAGGGCCCGCAGAGCGTCCGGCCCTCCGGGGATCAAAATCAGGGTCCCCAGCCCGAGCAAAATTGCCAATCCCCAGCGAAGGATGCTTCCAAACTCCGACAAGGACCCGTCCCTTCGGTGGGCTCCATTGCTCCCATTTCCCACTTCAGCTGCGTGCGGTCTCCAGATCCGAAGACGAAACCACTTCCTCGGGGTCGATTCGAGGCAGGGAGCCCCGGTCGTCGAGAGGAATGCTTTTCATCCTCAGGATGCCGTCCACGTCTTCACGATCCGGGGGGATCGTGATGACCGCTTCTTCGATTGAGGTCATCCCCATCCGGACCTTCATCATGCTGTCCTGGTGGAGCGTTTTCATCCCGTTCCGCAGGCCGATCGCCTTCAGCAGGTTTGTATCCGACCCGCGGTTGATCGCGCTCGTCACCTCCTCATTGTTTTCGAAGATCTCGTGAATCCCTGTCCGCCCACGATATCCCGATTGTCCGCAATTCGGGCACCCCAATTCGTTCGCCCGGTAAATTGGACCCGTCCAGTGGATCGCCCGCTGCAATAAGAGCTCTTCCGATCCTTCGGGGGTATACTCCTGCTTGCAGGTCTCACACAAACGGCGCAGGAGTCGCTGCGCGACCGCGCAGATCAGAGCCGAAGAAATCATAAAGGGTTCGATCTCCAGGTCGAGGAGTCGCGAAATGGTGTAAGGTGCATCGTTCGTGTGCACCGTGCTGAAAAGTAAGTGCCCGGTGAGCGCAGCTTCCACTCCGATCTGCGCCGTCTCCCGGTCCCGAATCTCCCCTACCAGGATGATGTCCGGGTCCTGCCGGAGGAACGAGCGTAGGATTTCCGAAAAACTGACCCCGATCTTCCGATTCATCTGCACCTGGATGATCCCCGGTAAAGTATACTCGATCGGGTCTTCCGCCGTGCGGATGCATACGTCAGGTCGGTTGATTTCGTTTAGCGCGGAATACAAGGTCATCGATTTACCCGATCCGGTCGGTCCGCAGTGCAGGACCATCCCGTGCGGCTGCTTAATCAGCCTGCGATAACAATCAAGGTTCTCTTTCGTGAACCCGAGATCCGGCAGCGGTAGTGTTGATTTCGATTTATCCAGCAACCGCATGACGCATCCTTCGCCGTTCGCCATCGGACAGGTCGAAATCCGCAGATCAACATCGATCCCCTTCCGGTTGTAGTGCTTGAAGACAATTCGTCCATCCTGCGGACGGCGGTTCTCCGTGATATCCAGATTGCACATCACTTTCAGCCGCGAAATGATTCCCCGACATACCGTGTTCGGGATGTTCAACCGCTCCTTCAGGATCCCGTCCACCCGCACCCGCACCCGTGTGTTCTTTTCCAGCGGCTCGATGTGGATGTCACTTGCTCCTGAAAAAAAGGCATCTTCTATGATTCGGTTGGTCAGCAGGACGATCGGCGCACTCTCCTCGTCCTCCAGATCCTCCTCGTCGATGCTGTCCGTATCGATTTCGAACTCCAGCCCGAGGGACTGCACCACATCACCGAAGTGTATCCCCTGACCTGGGCCTCCGCGCTTGTCCTCGTCATACGTTGCTTCAAGGTCATCGCGGTCGACGAGGACGAAGTAAAACGGCTTCTTCGTCTCGCTTTCGATCTTCGCCCGCAGCGATGGGTTCAAGGGATCCGCCGTCGCGATGCAAAGGTAACTACCCACCATCCCCAGCGGAATGATGCGGTTCTCCTTGCAGAACTCAACCTCCAGGTGCTCGAAGCAGTTGTCGCTGATCTTGAAGTTCTGCAAATTAAACGGCGTCAGGTTGTAGGCCGAGGCGCGAGCAAACAGAAGGGGCAAAGACCGGATCTTATACTCGTCCAACAAAATTTTATCGATGTCCTTTCCGGACAATCCCTCCGAAGCCAGCAGCTTCTTCATCTGAACCTCGTCCAGACTCCCTAGCTCGTGAAGCTTTTCGACCAATACCCGTTGAGATCGTGCTAACATCTTCCGTTATTTCTGGATACGACTCCCCTTCGTGGTTTCAATCCGCTTTCTCACTTTTTTCGGGTTCTGCCGGCTCTTCGCCGGCCGTCTCTTCATCCCCAACCGCCTTTTCCTCCAGCTCCC
>CAYQKH010000007.1:36402-51133 GCA_964417945.1 uncultured Opitutales bacterium | reverse complement strand
GCGCAACATTGGACCCTATCGTCCCCCTCCCCAGGAGGCTCCGCCCCCCCCAATTCTCAGCTCAGGCAACGCTGATAGGACGATTCCAACAAGCCCGGACCAAGAAAACGATATACCTTGATCGCGCATCCGATCACCTGACGGGAAAGCGGCTCAAATTCATTTCCTTCGTGCTCTTCGCGCTCTTCGTGGTGATTCATTTTTTTTCTCGAACAATTTAGACTTATCCGAAAATTTCGTATCCCAAAAGTTCGCGGAATTCGCTGAAACAGAAACGGAATCGTTACCTTAACTCCATTGACCCCTGCGTTGGCCTGGAATTAGAACTCTCCTCATGTCCTCGCCGAATCTCGCCGAATTTCAGGAAAGCATCGGGCGTATAAAAAAAGATATCGTTTCCGTCTTTCTGCAAGGCTTCGAGATTCCCATCCCGGGCAATGAACTTGTCTTAAAGGATCTCGTTCGGGTGGAGCACCTCGACTGCCTCCCCGATTACATCGACCATTTTCACGCCCCCTACCTCCCTCCCTACCCGGATTTCTCCCCAAACCCCAACCTTCCCCTCGGCCGCGAGAACCCGCCCACCCTTCCCGGACTCGTCCGCTACCTCGAACAGCACTGGCTGCCCGGTCTCCTCCGCGATGACGTCGAGGGCCTCGGACTCCATTTTGTCCTCGAAGAAGATAACGACCAATCAACAACCTTTTCCGTCGGCATTCACGTCACTGAGGAAGCTGTCGAGCACATTCCCGCCGGTATCGAGCCTAAGGCCCTTTTATACAAACTCTACGAAGAGATGGAGGGCCGGGACGAACCGCCGGATCAGGGCCGGACCAACCCTTCGACCACCGAGCGGACATAGTCGTCAAGCAGGCCCCCTTCCCCCCGCAGCGTGGCCTGGATCCGCGCGTAGTCGGTTTCGCTATTCGCGACGAAGGGCTCTAGGAACAGGACCGGGCATTCATAGAGCCGGTTTGCCAGGAGGTTGCGTCCATAGAGGTAACCGCTTTCTCCGATCGCTATCGCATTCGTGCCATTATAGGTGTAAGGAGGCAGCTCCGTCACCTCCACGAAGGCCTCCACCACCGGCTCTGCCCACAGGCGTTCAACTTCCAATTCACGCGAGAAAAGCTTCCGCAACAGGGCGAATCGAAGGTCGTCCAACGCCAGCTCCGATTCCATATAGGCACCGTTCAGGAGCACGTGAAAGTGGGAGTCCGAGACAAGGACCTTGGTGTCTCCCTCCGGCCAGGCCTCCGCATTGATGTGCAAGGCCAGCACGAGGTCCGGTCGGATCTCGTCATTGATGACCTCCGCTCGGGCCCGGATTTCCGCCACCCGGTAAAAAAGCAGGTTCTGCCTTGCCCGCACCTGCTCCCTCCAGGTCTCCGTTCCCGCCTCCAGATCGGGATCGGACTCCGCTACCCAGGTTTCCGCCTCCATTCGGAAATCCTCGGGACGCGCCGGGGTCACGGGAGTAGAGCCCTCCCGAAGCAGGGTCACCCGGGCTCCCCGGACCTCCAATTCGACCTTCAACCGCTCGGCGACTTTCAGCACAAGTTCGCCTTCCACCACCGGCGGATCCTCTCCCATCTGAAACCACCGGTGCTCCATCCGGGCCCATTCTCCGCCGATGTGCCCGGGATCCAGGGCGATATGCAGGCCCTTTAATTCCCGCGAATAGGCGCGCTCTTGAAGCGTCTCGGAAAAGGAAATGAAATAGCGGAAGGAAGGATCTCCCGACTTCATCACAACCGCCACCCCTGCATCCGAAACCGCAAACCACTTCCTCCAATCCGCGTGGGGAGCGTAGACCGTGTTCATCCGCTCCTCGAAGACTTCCTGGGTCAGGGTGTCGTTAAATTCCGACAAACGCTCCCATTCCGGCGCCGTCCCCAGCCAGGATAAGCTCCTTCCCGGCAAGCCGGTTCCAAGCATGAAAAGGAGCGTCCCCCACAGAAGTATGCCCCCCTCCTTCCTCATCCTTTCACCTTCACTCCCGGCGCGTCCTTCCAGACAAAGCGCCACGGCTTCTTCGCCCAAACCGGCCCTGCCGAATCGATTCCGACTCGCGCCGTCCGGCTGATCGAGCGCATCGGCACGGGCGCCCGTTGATGCTCAAGCCAGAGCCCCGTCTCCGGAGATACCGGCTTCCCGTCAAAGGAGCCGTCCACCCCGAGGGCTTTCGTCAAGCGCCCAGGCCCCTGGATCAACCCCGCACCACGAAGCAGGATCGCCGCCGGATGACCCTCCGGTCCCGCCGTGATGTTCAGCAACCAGTGCACCCCGTAGCAGAGGTAAACATACCAACGACCACCCCGCTCGAACATCGCCGCGTTCCGCGGGGTCCGTCCCCGATGCGCATGTGAGGCGCGATCCCGATACCCGTCATAGGCCTCCACCTCAATGATCGGCATCCGCACCACCGAACCGTCCCCTTGGCGGCGGCATAATTCCATCCCTAACAGCCACCGGCAGAGGCAAAGGCTCTCCCCTTCGAAGAAGGAGTCTTCCGGCAGAGGCGCCCTAGAAGGTTCGTTCATGGCTGTCCAGGATCAGCGTGACCGGTCCGTCCTGGTCACAATGGATGTCCATGTGCTCCCCGAACCGTCCTGTTCCCACGCTCCTTCCCAGCTTGAATGACAAGCGCTTCACCGCCTCCTCGTAGAAGGCCGTCGCCTGCTCCGGCGGAGCCGCGCGGTTGAAGGAAGGGCGCGTCCCCTTTTTCAGATTCCCGAAGAGGGTGAATTGGCTCACCACCAGCAGCCCTCCTTCGGTTTCTATCAGCGAGCGGTTTAACTTCCCCTCCTCGTCCTCGAAAATTCGCACCTCGAGGAGCTTGCCGGTCAACCAATCGAGGTCCTCACGAGTATCCGCTTTATGGATACCAAGAAAAACCAGCAGTCCTTTACCGATAAACCCGGTCACCGACCCCTGCACCGTGACTTCCGCACGGTGGACTCTTTGCAAAACGGCACGCATCAGTTCACAATCAGAACCACGACGATCGCTGCGGTCAAGAGGAGGGCACCGCTCCCCCGCCAGAGATAGACCATTTTTCCGTTCCGGGCCTCCTTCAAACCAAACCAGGCACCGACCGCAAAAACCAGGACAAGGCTCCATATCCCGCGACTGCTGTAAAAGATGTTCGCCAGGGTGGCGTCCTCGAAGAAGGAGAGGCGGATCCCCATGATCATCGCTTGGAACGCCAGGAGAAAGGCACCTCCGAGAACCCACGGCCAGGCCGCCGGACGAATCGCCTTCAACGGCTCACGAAAAAGCGGCACCAGCCCGTAAGAAAAAACCGCCAGATAAAGGAACATAAAGCTGAGGAATTTCAATTCACCGAAATCACGGGCATATACCGATATCATCGAATCCGTCAGCCCGTAGGTCACCGAAGCAAGGAGGGCGAATCCGATCGCCGGCAGGGTCCCTTTGGACTTTCCGAAATCGCCGACTCCCATAAGGAAAATTGCGACCGCCGTAAGGGCGGCTCCCATCCACTGGATCGTGGTCACCTCCACCCGGAAGAGAAAAGCTGACCCGAGCGCGACCATCACCACCTTAGTTCCCATTACCGGGGTCATTACCGAAACATCGCCCATTCGGATCGCGAGGAAGGAAAACAGCTGGCCGAGCCAGAATAGAAAGGCACAGGTCAGCGGGGCCCACCAGGTTTCGAGGTTGGCCGGTTCCCCGGCAAAGAAACCGATCGGCCCCACGATCAGGCCCATCATGAGGTTCCCCAGGAACAGCGTACGCGTAGTCCCGACCCCTTCCTCGAATCCGCGTTTTGAAAAAAGAGCTCCCAATGCAAAAATAAAGCCTGCCGCCAACGGCAGACCCACACTGAGCAACGAGTCCACTCTGATAAACTGATCAACTTTCCAATCTAAGCAACCTCAGGGGAATCCTTCTCCGAATGAAAGCCATTGAGGAGGGCAAGGGCGGGTGTCTAGCATTCGTGGCTGACGACCGAACGGCGAGGGAGCGCACATGCAGTGCGTGACGGAGCCGGCAGGGAGGATACGCGGAAGCTGGCCCCGCCCTTGCCTTCCTCAATCGGCGGTGAGCCGCCGCTCCTTGATCAACGCCTCAGCCGTCCGCAACCCCGAGGCCATTGCCCCTTGGATCGAGGAGGTTTGCCGATGATCCCCGCACATATAAAAACCCGGTTCGAGCGCTTCAATCCGCTCCACCGGCTCCATGTCCGAAACAAATTGCCGGGGCAGCGCCCGCGAAATCGTGTAAGTCCTCAGGTGGTTCCAATCTTCGAATGCATCCGGAAACCAGTTCTTCAATTCCTTTTCCACCTGCGGGCGGATCTGCTCATCCGCATACTCCCCGACGAGCGAGACCGAAATCAGGGATTTCCCCTCCGGTGCGTAGGAAGGCTGAACATCACTCGGAACCGCCAGCGAATTGATCAGTCCGTCACCCTCCCCGTTCAAAAGCAGCATCGGCTCCGAGAGCGGGGACTCGGGGGCCTCGTAGTAGAGGCAGGTCGTCGCGTGCCAACTCCGGCGGGGAAAAACCATCCCCTTGATCAGGGTGCCGACCACCGTGAAGGGAACCGCCACTGCAATGCTAGCGCCCGTCATCCGTTCACCACGGGACAACTCCACACGCCCGGGCTCGATTTCAAATACCTCGGTTTCCAGAGAAAGGGTATCCGGTTTTAAACGCGCCGCCAATTGCTCAGGAAGTGCCGCGATTCCCCGTTCTGGTAACGCCGCTTCTCCCTCCGCAAACATCTTGAAAATGAAATCCATCGCCCGGCGGCTCGTCTTCAACTCCGTCTCGAGGAAAATCCCCGAAAAGAACGGACGGAAGAAACGTTCAATCATCCGACGCGAAAAGCCACGCTCCAACAAGGCGTCGAACGCGGATATATTTTCCCGAAAATAGATCTGCTTCAGGTCGGAGCTGACCACGTCCTTTCGATATTTCCCGATGAGGAATTTATCCCGCAGGCTCCCCACACTACTGAGAAGGGCCGGAAGAAACTGACTTGGGTCCCGCCAGGGATCCGCGATCCGGGACAGTCGGTTTCGGGCTCGGACATAGGCCCCCGGCCGAAAGGACTTCAGCCGCAACCCTTCGTAGTCGACCCAACGCTGGCACTCGGGATACGCGGTCTGGAAAACGTGGAACCCGTGATCAAAAATAAAACCGTCCTCACGATCACTCCGCAGGCGGCCGCCCACTCGGTTGCTTGACTCCAGGACCTTGACCTGCAGCCCTTCCTCCTGCAGACGGAGCGCGCAGGTCAGACCGGCCATGCCCGCTCCCACTACTATGACATCGTAATCGGCCATCGGCTTATTTGGGAAACGTTAGGGCCTTCCTCAGAGGAAATCAATTAAATGAGCGGCCGCCTCGATCCCGGAAAGCGCGGCACCCTCAACCCGGGGACCGCCAAATGCGTCTCCCGCCAGCATCAAGGCATGACGTCGGCTGAAAAAGAAGGGGGCCTCGAACGGGGAGACCGGCAATGCGTAACGCCATTTGTGTAAGGTCGCTTTTCCGATTTTCGACTCCAGATGACCAGCAAGGGCCTCGAGCAGTGGTCCGAGGATCGTCTCCTCGTCCGCGTCCCAATGCTCGCTGGCGTAGGCATGGGTGCTGTGGGCGGTAATCGCCGGCAACTCCGATATCCCTTTAACTTGGTTGTCCGCGATCCAGCTCAGCGGAGGTTCGTGGATCTTACAGCATCCCGGTTCTTTTATCCCGCTCGGGCCGTCGAGTAGGGCCATCACCGAAATCGTCTTCTCGTATTGAATCTTTTCCAGGGCCTCAAGCTTGCTGCGACGCAGCACGATGTTGCTGGATTTAACGAGCTCCAAGCTCTGCGGGGCCGGGGCCGTCAGAAGGAGATATTGCGCGTCGAACTTGTTACCGTCCTCGGTCGTGACAAACCAGTGGCTATCCTTGTAGTGAATCTTTAACACCCGGGTGCTATTGCGCACGTCCAGCTCGCTCGCCAGAGCTTTCGGGACGTCCGTCATCCCCTTGCGCCCGCAGAAGCGGACGTGCCCCGCCTCGCTGCTCTCCTCCGGAAAACGGCGAAACCATTCTTTGATCAGCCCGGAATTTTCCCAAGCTTCAGACCAGCCTCCGAAAATTCGATCCCGGACTGTGAAATATTGAGCCCCATGGTCGAGCCGGGCTCCATCCATCCGCCGCGTCGCGAGGCGCCCGCCGACTCCCCTGCTCTTATCGAGGATAGTGACCTGCACCCCCTGCTTTTGCAAAATGTTGCCGGCAAGCAATCCGGAGATTCCGGCACCTACAATGATACAACTTGGGGTGGGTTCAGGCATGGTCAGCAAACGTTTCAACGCAAAGTCTGCCTGAAAATCGTCAGTTATCCAGCCTCATGCAAGGATTTACCCAGAATAAATCCCAGCCCCTTTTCAAGGTCGGGATGTCGGAATCGGTATCCGGACGCATCGAGCCGCCCTGGAGTGACCGCAAGATCTCCGAGGATCGTGGCCTTCCCCATTTTACCGTAGACCACGTGAATCGCTGTTGCGGGCACCGGCACTGCCGCGGGCTTCCCCAGAACCTTGCCGAGGGTCTTGGAAAATTCAGCGTTCGTCACCACCTGAGGAGCCACGAGGTTGACCCCCCCCTCCAAGGATTCATTTTCCATGAGAAACTCCATGATCAAGGGCAATTCTTCCAGCAGGATCCAGCTCATCCGTTGCCTCCCGCTGCCCACCTTACCCCCAAGGCCCGCCCGAAATATCGGGAGCAACTTTTTCAGCGCTCCCCCACGCGGATCGAGGACCACCCCCGTCCGCATATTCACCACTCGGATTCCCGCCTTCTGCGCCGGCTCACATGCCGCCTCCCACTCCACGCAAACATCGGCGAGAAAACTGCTCCCCGGATCGCTGCGCTCATCCAATACCTCATCCCGCCGATCCCCGTAGTAATTGATTCCGCTCGCGCAGAGCAGGACTTTTGGAGGATGCTTTAGTTTCGCCAGGCGTTCCGCGAGCAAACGGGTGCCCAGTTTACGGCTCTTGCGGATCCGGCTCATCGCCGCGGGCTTCCATCGCTGGTCGATCGGTTCCCCTGCCAGATGGATGACGCTATCGATGCCTTCCAGCTCTTTTGCCTCCAGGATACCACGCTCGGGATCCCAACCGATCTGTTCGGGACCTTCCGGATGTCGGGACAATCCCTTCACGGTATGTCCACGGGTCGAAAAATAGGCGCTTACGGCACTTCCGACGAAGCCGGAAATCCCCGTGATGAGAACGGTTTGAGGCGTTGCGGGTGACATGGAAAGATCACTTAAGGTAATCTGGTGCCGGTAGGCAAACATCCGCTCGATCCGCTTTCGAATCGCTCTGCCAGCGATCAGCTCTCCTAACCGCCCTCCCGGAACCCGATAGCGAATATGATCTTCGAGGATCGGCTGATCGTTTCCCCCGAGGAACCGATGTTCATGCACCCAAATGGTGAAGGGACCCCGGACCTGTCTATCAGTAAAGAGCTGGTTCTGCTCGTAGGGGCCGTGCTCGAATTCCATTGGCAACCGGAGCAGCCCCAAGCGGGATACCAGCTCGACCCGCTGACCCGGCAGCAGGGATCTCGCCGTGGTTTTTACTTCCAGAGGTTCCCAGGGCGGCTGGAGCCGACGAAAAGCCCCCGGGCGCTCGTGCCACGCAAAGGCCTCCCTCACCGGGACCGGCAGCTTTAAAACCCTCACAAAACGGGCTTCGTTCATCAATCAGGACAGACTTCCCGCCGGATGTTTCCTCACCTCGTTCGCCTGCTTCTGAATCGCATCGCGCTCCGCCGAATCGAGCCGCGTTAAATTTCGCAATTGTAAACTCATGCGCTGGTTGCCCTTCAGGCGGTCTTCATGGCGCATAAGGTAATCCCAGTAAAGCGTTGTGAAAGGACAGGCATCCTTCCCCGTCGCATGTGCCGGGTTCTTCGGGCATTTCGTGCAGTAGTTGCTCATGCGCTGGATATACTTTCCGGTCGCGATGTATGGCTTCGATCCCATGATCCCGCCGTCCGCAAATTGAGACATTCCGATGGTGTTGGGCAGGGTGACCCACTCGACCGCGTCAACATAGATGCCAAGATACCAGTCTTCCACTTCGCGGGGTCGCACCCCCAGGAGAAGGGCGTATAAACCCGTCACCATCAACCGCTGAATGTGGTGCGCGTATCCATTACGCAAGGTGTCGCGGATGGTATGGTGCAGGCAGGACAGCTCGGTTTCGCCACTCCAGTAAAATTCCGGCAGCGGCTCCTCTGCCTTCATCTCATTCATGTCCAGGTATTCCGGCATGTATCGCCAGTAGATCCCGCGGATGTATTCACGCCACCCAAGGATCTGCCGAATGAACCCTTCCACCGCCGCGATCGGAGCCTTTCCTGAGGCGTAGGCCGCCTCCGCCTTCTTGATGACCTCTCGCGGATCCAGTAGCTTCAGGTTTAAACTACTGGATATCAAGCTGTGATAGAGCCAGGGCTCCTCCGTCCACATTGCGTCCTGGTATTTTCCAAAGGTTGGCAGGCAATCCTCGATAAAGTGGTTCAGAGCCTTTAAAGCCTCCTCCCGGGTTACCGGCCAGTCAAAGGTCTCCAGTTCTCCCGGGTGGTCTCCAAACTCGGCCTCCACCCGCTCCATCACTTCGCGGGTGAGCGCGTCGGGACGAAATCGGCGACGATGCGGCAAGCCGTCGGGCCCAACCTTGCCGAAACTTCCCCTGTTTTCCTTGTCGAAATTCCAGCTTCCTCCGACCGGCTTCTTTCCGTCCATCAGGATCCCCTCCCGCTTGCGGATGTCGCGGTAGAAAAATTCCATTACCAGCGTTTTTCGACCCGCCACCCACTCGTCGAAGGCTTCCGGGCTGCTAAAAAAATGCCGGTCCGGTCGCACCTCACAGTCGATTTTTTCCCGGCCGCAAACGACTCGGGCTCCCCGCAGGATGCGGTATTCCCCGGGGTGAGTGAAAACTACTTTCTCCGGTTGATGCTCCTGTAGTGCCCGTGTTAAGCCTTCCGACAAACGCGTGCAGGGCTCCGCATCGTCCAGCTGTTGGTAATATACCGTATACCCTTTTTCCCTCAGCTTATCCCGGAAATGGCGCATCGCCGAGAGAAAGAGCACGATCCGGTGCTTGTGCGAGGGCGCGTAGCGGGACTCCTCTGCCGCTTCCGTCATCCAGACCGCATCCTGCCCCATGTCGAAGCCGTCGAACGCGCTGCTGTCCAGGTTCAACTGGTCGCCGAATACTAAAATGAGGTTACGCATCGTTACCGGTCTTTCTTTAAGTGTTCAAACGCCTCGAGAGCCCGCTGCCGTCCCGCCTTGTGCTCGATAATCGGCCTCGGGTAGTCCTCATCAAGCCGGATTCCAGCCGCTTCCAGCACGTGGGGAGGCGCCTCCCAGGGCGTATGCAGATGCGGAACTTCCAGCCGCGCCAACTCCGGAACGTAACGGCGGATGTAAGTCCCTTCAGGATCGAATTTTTCGCTCTGCGTGATTGGATTGAAAACCCGAAAGTAGGGAGCGGCATCCGCCCCGCATCCACCGGCCCATTGCCAACCCAGCGTATTGCTGGCAAGGTCTGCGTCCACCAAGGTGTCCCAGAACCAGCACGCACCCTTTTGCCAGGGTTGGAGCAGGTGCTTGACCAGAAGCGAGGCCACCACCATCCGGACGCGGTTGTGCATCCAGCCCTCTCTCCAGAGTTGGCGCATTCCGGCATCTACCAGCGGATAGCCCGTTTGCCCTTTTTGCCAGCGCTCCAGGGCCTCCGCATCCCCCTCCCAGGGAAAGTTCTTGAACTCCGATCGAAGGGGGGATTCCGGCGTATCCGGATAATGAAAGAGTACATGGTAGGCGAACTCGCGCCAGACGATCTCTTTCAGGAAAGTAGTCCGGCCATCCCCCTCTGCCGTGGTCTCCAGCACCTCCCACCAGACTTGGCGGGGGGAAAGGTGTCCAAAGTGCAGATAGGGCGACAGGGTCGAGGTTCCGGTGTCTCCGGGAAAATTGCGGCGTTCCTCGTAGCTTTCCGCCCCCTCTTTGGCGAAGGCCTTTAGTCGCTGTTGAGCGGAGTGTTCCGAGGGCGTCCAGCAGTCCTCCAGCTCCGCATGCCAGCGGAGCTTGGGAAGCAATTCGAGCGAGTCCAGCTTCTCCGTCCGGACGGCTTCCGGATAGGCCTGGTCCTTCAAAGCGCCAAGGTCCGTTTCGATGGGCTTGGCCACTTGCCGTTCTTTTACATTCCGCCAGAACGGGGTGTAGACTTTATAGGGGTTGCCGGAACCCGTTGCAACCTTCCAGGGTTCGAAGAGGAGGCTTCCGTTATAACTTTCCGCCGCCAGGCCTGCGTCCTGAAGCTCCGCCTTCACCCGGGTATCCCGGGCGGTGATCGCCGGCTCATACCGCCGATTCCACACCACACGCTCCGCTCCGGTTTCCCGCGCAATGTCTAATAATTGATCGAGGGCATTCCCCTGCCGAAGCACCAGTTGCTGATTCAGCTCTTCCAGCTTCTTTCTCAAATGCTCCAGGGCTCGATGTAGCCACCATCTCTGGGCGCTGCCCGGCACCCAATCCCCTTCCTCCTCGGGGCTCCAAATGTAAACCGGGATAACCGACCCGTTTTGCTCAAGGGCCGCCTGCAGGGCCGAGTTGTCCTGCAGGCGGAGATCCTGCCGAAACCAGACCAGCGTAGGGGTGGATCCATACTCCATTGCCCAGCATAGTCATAGTTTATCCTCAATGCAAAAACGCTTCGGGCTTTTCCCGATTTAGCCGAGCACCTTTAGCATCTACTTGGGCCGCCTCAGGAAGCTGTCGCGCTTAAGGCGCTCTCACGAGCCTCGTCCGCCATCGCCGTGGAAATGTAGCGCTCACCAAAGCTGCAACCTATTGTGACAATCCGCTTCCCCGCAAAACCATCACGTTTCGCCAGCTCCATCGCTGCATACACGTTCGCACCGGTGGAGATGCCACCGAAAATGCCGTCTTGCCTGGCCAGCTTCCGGGCGGTCTCAAATGCCGCTTCGTTGCTCACCTTGATCACGTCATCGATGATCGCGGTATTGCAATTCTTTGGTATGAATCCCGCGCCAATACCTTGGATCTTGTGCGGGCCCGGGTTTCCACCTGAGATCACCGCGCTGGACTCCGGTTCCACCGCCACCGAAAACAAATCACGGCGGCTCTTGATCACTTCTGATACACCGGTAATCGTTCCGCCGGTTCCTACGCCCGCGACAAAAGCGTCGATGTTTCCTTCCATGTCCGTCCAGATTTCTTCCGCCGTTGTCTTGCGGTGGATCTCCGGATTTGCCGGGTTTTCAAATTGTTGCGGCATGAAGGTATGCATCCCGTAGTCGTTTAGGACCTCTTTCGCCGTCGCGATCGCACCCGGCATTCCCTTCGCACCCGGCGTCAAAATGATCTCCGCTCCCAACATCTTTAGCAGCACACGCCGTTCCACCGACATCGTTTCCGGCATCGTCAATACGCAACGGTATCCTTTGGCCGCGCAGACAAAAGCGAGGGCGATGCCTGTATTCCCAGAGGTCGGCTCCACGACAACGGTCTCCGGTGTCAGGTGCCCGTCCCGTTCCGCCGCCTCGATCATCGCGACCCCGATCCGGTCTTTCACGCTTGCCAGCGGGTTGAAGAATTCTCCCTTCAGGTAAATTTCTGCGTCAACGTCCTCCGCTACACGATTGACTTTGATTAACGGGGTGCGGCCCACAGTTTTCAGTATATTTGATGATAGCATGACTAAAGATTTGTCTGGGTTTGTTTCCTATATGGGGTGAAAAACCAATAATACGGCGTTTCCTCCCACTGGCAAGTCTCTCCATTCGAGATTCCTTTTCCTCTCCACACAGGATGCCACCGGTGATCTCGAGAGCGACCTGTGGAAGAAAAAAGACCGATCCTAGCGCCGCCGACGTGGACCGTAGCTTCGTATTGGAGCATTGCGCTGCTGGTTTGCATTGCGCAACCGGTAAACGATTCGGGCTTTTTCGAGGTCGTGCGGGGTCATCTCCATTTTAACGGTGTCCCCGGCCGTAATCTTGATGAAGTGTTTCCGAAGCTTCCCGGAAATATGGGCGAGCACCTGGTGCCCGTTTTCGAGTTCCACCCGAAACATCGTTCCCGGAAGGACGGCAACGATTTTGCCTTCTACTTCTACGTATTCGTCGCTATTCGCACTTGCCATAAAGATTTAGGAAAAATTTGTTAAGTTCGCTTAATAGTATAAAGTCAAGCATAGGCTGTAACCGCTTGCAAGCATGGCACGCCCTATAAAACTTCTGCCCCCCTGCCCCTTTTCCAAGCGCTACCCCTCCCAATTGGAACGCGAAGACTCTTTTTATATGAGCCACGCCTACAATCAGGCCATATGCGCCTGGGAAGCAAACGAGGTTCCCGTTGGCGCCGTTGTCGTCCACCAGGGACAAATTGTGGGCTCCGCTCACAATCAGGTGGAATCGACCGGGGATCCCACCGCCCATGCTGAAATCCTCGCCTTCACTCAAGCCAGCCGGGCCATCGAGGACTGGCGACTCAATGATGCCATTCTCTATGTCACCAAAGAACCCTGCCCCATGTGTAGCGGTGCCTCAGTCATGGCCCGTATCGGAAAGGTCGTCTATGCCGTCCCCGACCCAAAAATGGGATGCCTTGGCGGCGCCCACGACCTACGTGAGGTTCCTGGACTCAACCACCGCTTCGAAGTGGTTGCCGGGGTTCTTGAAGACGAGTGCCGGGCGCTCTTGCAGGCTTTTTTCCAGGCCAGAAGAAGGACCCCGCCAACCGACGCAGGAGAATAAATCGAGCAGAAACCGTTGACGAAGCCGTTGACCCTCCGGATACTTATCATCCTCAGACGATCCTCTAAACCAACGAAGACTTATGGCCTACACATTACCTGAACTCGGTTACTCCTACGACGCCCTTGAGCCGCACATTGACGCGCGCACGATGGAGATTCACCATACAAAACACCACAACGCTTACATTACGAAAGTGAACACCGCCCTTGAGGGCAGCGGCAAAGAGGACACTTCCATCGAAGACCTGATCGCCGACATTCCCAACCTGCCCGCAGACAAGCAGGGAGCTGTTCGGAACAACGGTGGGGGTCATGCCAATCACTCACTTTTCTGGACGATCCTTTCTGGAACCGGAGGCGGCAAACCCACCGGCCCCGTCGGTGAGGCAATTCAATCCACTTTTGGTAGCTATGATGCCTTCAAGGAGGAATTCTCCGCCGCTGCCGCCAACCGTTTCGGAAGCGGCTGGGCTTGGTTAATCGTCAAGGGAGACGGTTCCCTTGTCGTCACCAGCACGCCCAACCAGGACAGCCCCCTGATGAAAGGCATCGCCGAGGTCGAAGGTGCTCCCATCCTCGGGATCGACGTCTGGGAACACGCCTACTACCTGAATTACCAGAACCGGCGCCCGGATTATGTCTCCGCTTTCTACAACGTTATCAATTGGGATCAGGTCAACACCCTTTACTCCGCTGCAAAGGGCTGAGGCCGCTGATCGCTCCCTCTTTCCAAATAGCCGTCCCTTTCGGGGGACGGCTATTTTTATATTTCAACCCAAAGCCTTCTCCCAGCGCCCTACGAAATAGCCATGGAAGATCAATTGCAGGGGGTGGTAGAGCATCAAGGGAAGGATCACCAGTCCGATCTCCGGCCGGTCTCCGACGAAAAGCGATCCTGCCAGTGGTATCCCCGCGGCCAGCGTCTTCTGGGACGCACAGAAAAAGCCTGCTATCCGGTCCCCTCGGGTGAAGCCGAACCATCCGGTCAGGAACCAGGCCGCACCCGAAAAAAAGAACAACAGGAGCAGTGTCAGGAGAAGGGTAATCAGCAGGAAAGCCGCCGGATAATCGGCCCATGTATTGTTCTGAAAGGAATTCGCGAATGCGGCAAAAACGATAAAGTAAACCAGGTAAACGTTGGCGTTTCGGAACAGCGGCTTGTGCCCGTCTACCCCGCGCTTCAGGACAGGTCGGAGCAATTGGCCCAGCACAAAGGGCAGAAGCAATAACAAGAGGATCTTCAGAATCGTCGGACCTGGGGAAAAAGCGCTTCCGTCACCAACAAATCCCAGGCCCGTCGCGATCCCGAATGCCGCCAGGGGAACGATAAAAATTCCCGCGATATTCGTGAAGGCGGTCGAAAACAATGCCGAGCTGACATTTCCTCCACTCTTCCCTGTGTAAACCACTGCCGTCGTGATCGTGGTCGGAAGAATTGCCAGAAAGTAAAAACCCATCTGCAGGTCGGTCGTCCACCAGGATAGGCCCGCGAAGAACGGATCGAAACCCACGAGGAGTAAGTAGGTGAACAACGGAAAGACGATAAAGATGAAAATCGTGCAGAACAGGTGAAACCGCCACTGGAGAAGACCGGTCTTTAATTCCTCCGTAGGTAAGGTCAGACCCTGGCTCAGGAAGATAAGGAAGACCGCCAGCTTCGTGGTGATCTCCGTTCGAAACACCCCCCCGCTCGCACCTTCCTCGGCGAAGAACCACCCCAGCAGGACGGCGCAGAGGATGCCGATCAGGAATGGGTTCAGGCCGCGCAGGAACTTCATGCCGGGCCACCTTCGTTCCGCGAAGTTGAGCGCTGCCAAAACCGGCGCAGCCCGGCCATCTCGTCGAAGCCGAGCAGGAGCAGGACCGCGCCATAGGCAATCACCCCC
>CAYQKH010000007.1:31566-36392 GCA_964417945.1 uncultured Opitutales bacterium | reverse complement strand
CGGAATCAGTACCAACACCTCCATCAACGCTTCCAGCCGCATTCCGAAGCCCGCCAGACCGACAATCGACCGCACGCCCAGACACACAACCGCGAGAACCCCTCCACCCGCCATGACCTTCCAGAGGGCCGGGGCGGTGGAAAGAGGCGACCAGCCACTGCACTTTCGCGTCATCGTCCCCAACAGCAGCACGGTCTGTACCAGAACCGATACAACATTGGCCAGCGCCAGACCGGCCGCCCCATACGGACCCATTAAGAGCAGGCTCAGGATCAGGTTTAGGAAAAGAACGACGAGCGCCGCCAGCAGTGGCGATCTCATATCCTTCCGCGCATGGTGCCCACGCACCAGAAAGGTGGTCGTGGCGTAAAACGGAAGACCCGCTGCATAGATCCAGAGGAGCGGCAGGGTCTCGCCGACCTCTCCCGCTCCGAAGGCTCCATACTGGAAGAGGACTTTCAGGATGGAACTTCCCAAGATAACGAGCCCGATCGCCGCCGGCACGCTGATCGCCAGAATCAGCCGCAGCCCCTCCTCAAGACGGTCTCCGAAACCTTTTTCGTCCCCAGCCGAGATGCAGCGTGCCAATCCTGGGAATACCACCGTGGTGATCGCGATCGCGAACACCCCGAGCGGAAGCTCGATCAAGCGGCTGGCCAGGTAAAGCAGCGCAACCGCCGAATCCTCCAGGGTAAAGGCCAACAGCCGCCCCACCAGAAGGTTGACCTGCAAGACCGCCGCCCCCGCCAGGCCCGGCAAGAGGATCGTCATTAACTGCTTCAACGCCGGGTCCGGACTCAGGTCCCAGCGGGGTCGCCAACCCTCCCGGTGCAGGCCCCAGCCAGGAAAGAACAATTGAAGCACACCGCCGACCAGAACCCCCACGCTCAGCCAAAGCGTGGCCACCGCCAGGCTGTCCGAAAACCACCAGCCGAGAACGCCCAGGAAAAAAAGCATGCTCAGGTTAAGCAGGATCGGCGAAAGGGCCGGGATCGCGAAACGCCCAAGCACGTTCAGACAGGCGCCCAGCAGCGCCGCAACGCAAATCAGAATCAGGTAGGGCAGCAGGATCAGGTTCAACTCGCCGACCAGATACCAGCGCACGGGTAGGCCCTCAAATTGCCGCAGGCCCCACGAAACCGCCATCCCTACGACAGTCAAGGCCAACAACAACAGGAAGAGCCGCGTCAGCACGCGATTTAGGAAACGGTATCCCGCCGCCTTCCCCGATCCCTCCAGTTCGTCCGATAGCACTGGAACAAAGGCCGACGTCAACGCCCCTTCACCAAGCAATCGCCGGAACAGGTTCGGTAAGGTGAAGGCGACCAGGAATGCCGAGTTGAAGAGACTCGCCCCCAATACCGAAAAAACCAGCATGTCCCGCAATAACCCAAGGATGCGGGAACCCATCGTGCTCCCTGCCACCACGGCGACATGACCTAGGTTTTTTGACATGACATTAAATCTTGCGGTCCTTTTAATGCTCGCTTCCGAAAAAAATTTTAAGCGGGAGCGGGAAGCCACCCGCAAGACCCAATCAGCGAAGGCTTTAAACAACACCCTTTACGGCAACATGCCCTTGATCAACACCATATCGGAGCGGCTGCGGAACCACCCGAAGCGTATCGTTTTCCCCGAAGGTTCTGACCCGCGCATCCTTCAGGCGGCTCGCCGCATCGTAAATAACCAACTTGGCGTCCCCCTTCTCCTCGGCGATCGCTCTCTAATTAAGGAACGCGCGGAGGCCCTCGACATCAACCTTGAGGGGATGCGTCTGATCGAGCCCTCACGCAGCAGTGATTTTCCCGAATTTGTCGAAAATCTGCGCTCCCGGGAACGCTTCAAACATCTGGACCGGGCTGCGATCGAGGCCATGGCCGCGGATCCCGCTTATTTTGCCAGCCTTATGGTCCTCAACGGCAACGCCAGCGGCATGGTTTCCGGAGCCACCCTATCTGCCTCTTCCGCCCTCCGGCCCATGCTACAGGTCCTGCCGTTTCAGCCCGGAGTCTCGACCATCAGCTCCCTTCAGATGTTGGACTTCGAGCAACTGGGGAGCGGATCCGAAACCGTGCTCTTTCTCGCCGATTGTGCCGTTGTCCCCTATCCCTCCCCCGAGCAACTCGCCGATATTGCCATCAACACCGGTCTCCTCGCCTATCATTTGACCAATCGAACCCCCCGAATCGCCATCTTGAGCTACTCCTCGAAAGCCGACTCCAGCCCGGACCCCAATGTCGAAAAAATGAAACAGGCCACCGCCCTCGCCCGTGAAAAGGCCCGCAGCCAGCCCGTTTCCATGGAGATCGACGGCGAACTCCAGGCTGATGCCGCGCTCGAGCTGCATACCGCTCAAGCCAAGGGCGTCGGCGGACCCGTCGCAGGCAGGGCAAACATTCTGATTTTCCCCGACCTTCAGAGCGCCAATATCGCCAGCAAGATGGCTCAGGTCCTCACCGGAGTCCGGACCTATGGCTCGATCCTCACCGGTTTTGCCCGTCCTGCCGCGGAAATTAGTCGCGGCGCCAGCGCACATGATCTCTTCGGCACCGCCGTCATGGTCGGGGCTCAGGCTATTGACCACAAACTCCTTCACCTCGCCGGTCACGCAAACCCTGCCCCCACGGAGTGATCCCGCCTCCTTGCCTACGGACATGACTGACTCAGTGAAATCCCCTGAAAAGCCGAGTATCGACGGGCCCGGCCTCATGGCGAAACCCCTCAACCGCACGACCAAGCGGATCTTCGTTGCCGCCACCCGCATGAACGAGGGCAAGACCACCAGTTGCCTCGGCCTCTTTTCTGCCCTTCGCGCCCACACCCCCAACGTCGGCTATATCAAGCCCATCGGACAGCGATTTATCGAGGTCTTCGGGCATAAAATCGACGAGGACTCCTACCTCCTTGATCGCATCTTCGACGTCCGAGTACCCATCGAGGCGATGAGCCCGATCGCCATCGACGGCTCCTTCACGCGCAATTATCTTAATAATCCCTCCACACAGTATCCCCACCTTGTCGACACGCTTTGCCGCGCTTTCGACCGCGCCGCCTACGAGAAGGATTACGTCATCATTGAGGGCTCCGGCCATGCCGGCGTCGGCTCCGTCTTCGATCTTTCCAACGCCCAGACCGCCCGGCTTCTTGGTGCCAAGGTCATCCTTATCTCCAGCGGGGGCATCGGCCGACCTGTCGATGAAATCGCCCTCAACAAAGCCCTTTTCGAAAAGCATGGGGTCGAGGTCATCGGAGCAATCATTAACAAGGTGGTGCCAGATCGCCTTGAGAATATCCAGCCCTTCGTCGAAAAGGGTTTGAAACGCTACGGGGTTCCCTTGCTCGGTCTCGTGCCCCAGGATGACACCCTCAAGGCCCCCAGCCTCACCCAGATCGTCAATGCCACTGACGGAAACTGGCTTCACCGCGACCCGCAGGAGGAGATCCGCCGCATCCACCAGTTCGTCGTCGGTGACATGACCGCACGTAGCATCGAGGAATTCCTCCGGCCCGGTGTCCTCATTATTACCCCCGGCGACCGGGAAGACATCCTCTACGCCGCCATCCAAAGCGCGGAAGAAAACCCCGCCAAACGGGTTTCCGGCATTATCCTTACGCGGAACATTCTCCCCGATCCCGGTCTCCTCCGACTCCTCGAAACCTCCCGGATCCCGGTGATCAGAACGGGCACCGACAGCTTCTCCGTCGCTTCCCGCATCAATTCGATGACGATCAAAACCTTGCCCACCGATACCGATAAGATCCCCATTATCAAAAAACTGATTGCCGACCATATCCAGCTTGACCGCATTATCGACGCCTTCCAGCCCGACCAGCGGAACGACTCCACCAATCCATTCCCCGTTTGAGAAAGGGCCTCGCCCTCTCATGGGGCTTGCAGCTCGACCGGACGGACATTCGTCATCCAGGTGTTCTCCGAAACCACCAGGATCCCTCACGGCTTCAAAATACCGTCCCAGTCCATGACGCCTTTCTCAAAACCGATGCTGTCAATCGCGCCCTCCCACCAGATGACATCCAATTCTCCTGCCACGAAAGGGAGATCCTCCGTTATGGCTTTAAGCTGAGTTTATTTTTATCTTCATTCTCGCAAAGTGGTTCTTGGAAAACCGTCTCAATACCCCCTTTCGATAAGAATCCGGTAAACCGCGTCGGCTTCCTCGAGATCTCGCGCCAGCCGCTCCACCCCCAGATCAAAACGCTCGCGTTCATCCCCCTCCATCGACTCGAGGACAGACCCAATGCTGTGAAGCGCATTAAAATAAAGAGGGTTGACTTCCGGGAGGGACCGCTTGACCCACTCCAGTCGTTGTTGTCGCTGCCGATCCCACCAGGCGTCCCTCCGATTTGCCCACAGGTCGGCGACGCTCGCCTTAACCAGGCGTCCCTCCATCTCCAGATCAACCTCCAGAAGGTTCTCCGTCAGCAGACGACTCCGCCTGAGCGATTGCACCGGCCCCTGCCATCGCTCATAAGTCGCCAGTGCCCAGGTACGCCAACCGAGATCGAGTTCCGCTTCCCCCAAAACCGGCATTCCGTAACGCTCCAACCATGGAATCGCTTCAAACCGCCCGCTTCTTACGTCCAGGAGAAGACGACGAAAAGCTGGTCTCCCTCCGGCCACCTCCCGCCAAAACTCCCATAAATAATACCCTTGGTGAAAAGCCGCTTCGGGAATCGGTCGCACGACTTCTTTCCGCATCGCCTCCACCATTCCCGGCCATTCCGGCGCTGGTGCCTCCCTGTAGGTCCCCGGCCGCAGGGATTCCACGAAGGCCGAAGCTCCCGACAAATATAGCCAGTCCGGA
>CAYQKH010000007.1:0-31556 GCA_964417945.1 uncultured Opitutales bacterium | reverse complement strand
GAATTCGGGAAGCCCCCCCCTCCTCCTGACTCGCCAGACTCTTCCGAAGAAAAACCGCCTCAATCAGAGCGAGCACCGTGCTCTCCAGGGACGCCCCTCCACCGTTCGCGAAAATCAATTCCACCTCCTCCGGCCCCCGCCGCTGCACGTGGTAGGAAAATCCCGTCCCGACTTCCCGCTCCGTCCACTCCACCCGGATCGCCGGTCGGTAACGCGCCGGAAGGCCAAAATACTCCCCCGCCCAATTCTCTAGCGGCCGGATCAGCGGTCGGACCCGCTCTATTCCCTCCAGTGAACCCGAGACCACGAACCAGTCCGTTTCCAGCAGGACGCCGGACCCCGATCCGTTTACCCTGACGAGGGCCACCAGCATCAAACCGGACGCAATCCAGCACGGCCACTTTATCCGGCCCCCCATCACCGGATGTTAACGCTGGAGGGTGATACCCTCCGCATCCACCGACACACTCTGAATTCCTCCGAGGGCCGCGGCGATCGCTTCATATTCCTCGGAACTCCGATAGGCCTCCATGATCTTTCCCTTGAGCATCTGTCCGAGTGCAGAGGGCACGGGGTTGCTCCCCAGGTAGGTTTCCTTCGGGTTATAGTCCAAACCGCTTCCCCCGGCCGAAAGACGCCCGCGCGAGATCAAAACCGTTTCCGTCTCACGACCAAAATAGGTAAGCGTTACCGGCATGTAGATGTGGATGAGGTCCGCTGTCGTTCCAATCTGAGGCGTGCTCGGAATCAGGGCGAGTCCGCCGGGTCCTTCATTCGACATTCGAAAATTCCTCCGCAACCAGCTGTTGACCTCCGGAAAGGTCACCGACAACGCTCCGCTGCCGGTCAACAGTTGCGTTCGCTTCGCTTCCCAAGCGCCCCCTCCACGGGAATGCCCTTTCACATACGGCACAATCCGCGGCTTCCGATCCAGGACCCCTTGGGGAACAATTTCACTCGCTGCTCCCTCTTCCGGGATTCCCTCCGCCATGAATTCCTGCCCGCTCACCTCCAGAAAATAACTATTGGACTCGGCATCCTTCCCCAACAGTTGGAAAAAGGCGAGCGAAGCCCCAAGGCCCACCGCAACCAGTCCGAGAAAAATCGGCCCAAACGGCCCTGTCGGCTCCGTGTTTTTTGCTTTCTTTTTCGCCATCGTAAAGCCTGGGTTATTGATGGATGCTGGCGGCGCGTTCCATCAGCATGTAGTTGAGAGTAGAGTAGGCTACTATGATCAGGTAACCGAAGAAAAAGGCGAATCCGTAAATCGGAAAAAACAGGGCCACCATACCGGTCAGAAGCATTACCGGCAGCGCCAGTTGCCACCGCATTGCGAAGGCCATCCGCCATAGGGTCCGCAGGTCAAGCAACGCTCGGAAGGTCCCCAACGCCACATAACGGTAGAGTGCTGCCATGAAAAAATAACACCCGGCGAGCCAGCCCGCCGCCAAAAACAACCAAGCCATGCTGCCCACGAACGGCAGGCCCGGAATCGTCATACAGAATAATCGATATAGAGAAAATCCTGCCAGACACGGCACCAGGAAAAACAGCACCCAGACCACCAGCATCCGCAGCCCGTCCATAAACAGTGTCCCCCAACCGGTCCACTCTGGCAGCGTTAGCTCCATCTCCTTGCGAATCCTTCGGGCGTATTGCAAAAGGTAGCCCAATGTGAATAAATGCAGTATGGGTATGAAACAAAGCAGGCCGCCTAAAAGGAATTTGCTGCCCCAGCCTGGTTCGTCCCCCATCCGCTTCAATGTTTCTTCTAAGCTTGGAAAATTGGGTCGCATCCTCCTTTAAAATGACAATCTGCGATGGATTTTAAAGAACAAATGAACGCCTACCGGGAACGGATCAATGCTGCCATCCTTCGGCAACTGCCCACACCCGATGCACGCCCGGAGCGATTACACCAGGCCATGCACTACTCCATGAATGCTGGTGGCAAGCGACTCCGCCCGATGCTTGCCCTCGCCGCATACGACGGCCTCGGTGGTGGCGGCCACGATCCCGAGCCCGCCGCTGTCGCCCTCGAGTGCCTTCATACCTACAGCCTCATCCACGATGACTTACCCGCTATGGACAACAGCGACCTTCGCCGCGGCTCCCCCACCTGCCACATGGCCTTCGATGAAGCCACCGCCATCCTCGCGGGAGATGCCCTCCTCACATACGCTTTTCAACTGCTTGCTTGTGCCTACACCGAGGAACCCGTCCTCGCCACCGCGCTGTCCGCCGATCTCGCGATCGCCGCGGGGAGCCGGGACCTCATCGGAGGCCAGATGGAGGACCTCCTCTCCGAGCGATCCCGCGCCTGCACAGAAGAAACCCTCTCCTATATCCACCGGAGCAAAACCGCCGCCCTCATCCGCTGCAGCCTGCGCTTCGGCGCCCGTCTTGCCGAAGTCGGCCCGGACGATCTAGATCGCGCCGGCGAGCTCGGCCTTCACCTCGGCCTCGCCTTCCAGCTCATTGATGACCTCCTCGATGTTTCCCAGGATTCTCAAACGCTCGGGAAACCCGCCGGTATCGACCACCAGAATAACACCGCCACCGCCATCCATTTCTTCGGTGTTGCAAAAACCCGTGAGCTTGCCCGTGAACATTCCCGGCAGGCGCTGATCGCTTGCGAGGAACTCCCCGGTGACCTTGTCTTACTCCGAGAACTCATTCGCTGGATGGAAAACCGCATCCACTGAACGGACCGTCTTTCAGAACGTTTTTAGGAACAACCGCCCCGAACAGACCCCCTTTTTAAAGCTCAGGGGGATCTCAAATAAAAGCAGGACGCCCTAACCACTCAGGCGGGACGCCGTCTCGATGATCTTGAGGAAGGAGCGACCCGAAAGGCTTGCACCTCCAATCAGTCCTCCGTCCACATCCGGAAGGCTCAGTAATTCCTCCGCATTTTCCGGCTTCATCGATCCTCCGTAAAGGATGCGGATCTTCTGGGCGGCCGCCTTGCCGAATTGGTCTTTCAGCAGGCCTCGGATCAGCGCATGCACCTCCTGCGCCATTTCCGGCGTCGCCGTCTTTCCCGTTCCTATCGCCCAGACTGGCTCGTAGGCGACGGTAATCTGATCCGCCTTAGCCGCCGGCACGTTCGCGAGGGAACCCTGGATCTGGGTTTTCACGACCTCCAGGGTCTGGTTCGCCTCTCGCTGCTCCAATGTTTCACCTACGCAAACAATCGGTTTCAGCGATCCTTCCAATGCTGCCAAAACCTTCTCGTTAATAAAAGCGTCGCTCTCCTCGAAATAGTCTCGGCGCTCACTATGCCCGAGGATCAAATGCGTGACATAGAGGTGCCGGAGCATCTCGGCCGAAACCTCTCCCGTGTAGGCCCCGGAGGCCGCCGGGTGCATGTTCTGCGCCCCCAGTTGCACGCTTGAACCACTCATCATTTTCCCCACGCTCTCCAGCGCCGTGAAGGGAGGGCAGACCAGAATCGATACCGTGAAGTCGTCGCCGGCCCCGTCTTGGATTTCTTTGACCAGGTCCACCGCTTCCGCCGCGTTCTTGTTCATCTTCCAGTTCCCCGCGATCAGGAATTTCCGTAAAGGCTGTGTCATTACAATTAAAAGTTCAGGTTGTTCTATTTTCTATCGAGGGCGGCCACCCCCGGCAATACTTTCCCTTCGAGAAACTCCAGGCTGGCGCCGCCTCCCGTGCTCATAAACGTGACCTTGTCCGCCACCCCGCTCCTTTTGATCGCGACAACCGAGTCCCCACCGCCGATGATGCTGGTCGCCTCGGCCGCCGCCACCGCATCCGCAACCGCAAAGGTTCCCGTCGCACAATCGTTGATTTCGAAAACCCCCATCGGGCCGTTCCACAAAATCGTCCGGGACGACCGGATCGCTTCCGTATACGCCTCGACCGTTTTCGGGCCGATGTCCACCCCTTCCCAGCCGTCAGGGATATCTCCTTCCACCGTCTTCATTTCACCGACTGCACCGTTTTCGAAATCCAGTTTGTCCGTAATCCGATTGTCCTGCGGCAGGAGAAATTGAACCCCTTTTTCCTCCGCCTTCTGTAGGGCCGATTGCGCGAGAGAGACCCGGTCCGGCTCGCAGAGGCTGTTCCCGACCGTCTTTCCAAGGGCCATGTTGAAGGTGTAGGCCATCGCACCCCCGATCAGGATCGAATCCGCTTTGTCCAACAGGGCGTCGATCACGGTGATCTTATCGCTCACCTTGGCCCCTCCAAGAATAACCGTAAACGGCTTCTCCGGTTGGGCCACCTTCTCGCCGAGGTAGGCCAGCTCACGCTCAATCAGGAATCCGGCTACGCACGGGCTGAGGAAATGAGTGATTCCCTCCGTGGACGCGTGGGCCCGGTGCGCCGTCCCGAAGGCGTCGTTGACATACGCCTCCGCCAGCTTCGCCAGCCCTTCCGAAAAGACGGCATCGTTCTGGGTCTCGCCATCATTGAAGCGGAGATTCTCCAGGAGGAGGATGCTCCCGTCTTCCAATGCCATCGCCGCGCTTTCCGCCTCGGGGCCGACACAGGACGAGACAAAAGTTACCGGCTGCCCCAATTTTTCACTCAGGCACTCCGCTATTGGCCGGAGGCTGTATTTCGCGTCGGCTTCCCCTTTCGGCCGACCCAGGTGGCTCGCCAGAATCAACCGGGCCTTCGATTGGATCAGGTGCCGGATCGTCGGCAGGGCCGCCTCAATCCGGGTGTCGTCCGAGATCGCACCGGTCTCGTCCAGAGGTACGTTGAAATCGCAGCGGACAAAAACCCGCTTTCCTTCAAGGTTTACATCGTTTACGATTAAAATTTCGGTCATTTTCGGAAGGTTCAGGAAGGTTGTCGGAGTAGAGTCAGGAAGACGCCCGGCAGGGCTTCAGTCCGCCCCTCAGGTGGGGGGAGCGGCCCGGGGGATTCGCTACCGCCCCGGTCCGGAAATCCAGTTCCGCGGTTAGAGCAGGCCGCCAACCTTTTGCAGAAGCTCGGCGCAGCGGCAGCTGTAGCCCCACTCGTTGTCATACCAGGAAACCAGCTTCACGAAGGTATCGTTCAAGGCCATCCCTGCATCCGCGTCGAAAATCGAGGAATGCGAGTCGCCGATGAAATCTGTCGAGACCACCGCGTCTTCGGTGTAGGCGAGTATCCCTTTCATCGGCCCTTCGGAAGCCGCTTTCATTTTTGCACAAATGTCTTCGTAGGAAGCGCCCTTACTTAGCTTTACCGTGAGGTCGACCACCGAGACCGTCGGGGTCGGCACACGGAAGGCCATCCCTGTCAACTTGCCTTGCACTTCCGGGAGGACCAGACCAACTGCCTTGGCCGCACCCGTCGAGGCCGGGATGACGTTCATCGCCGCCGCGCGACCATCCCGGAAGGCCTTTTTCGAAGGTCCGTCCACCGTCTTCTGGGTCGCAGTATACGCGTGCACTGTCGTCATCAGTCCCTCTTCGATCCCGTAGTTGTCGAGGACCACTTTCGTGAAGGGAGCCAGGCAGTTCGTCGTGCAGGAGGCGTTCGAAATGATGGAGTCGTCCGCCGTCAAGGTGTCGTCGTTGACCCCCAGGACCACCGTCTTCACGTTCCCCTTAGCGGGCGCCGATATGATGACTTTCTTCGCTCCCGCGTCGAGATGACCCTGCGCTTTCTCGTCCTGGACAAAAAGCCCGGTCGATTCGAGGACAACGTCTACGCCGAGGTCACCCCATCCAAGGGCCGCCGGACCCTGGGCATTCGCCATCGTCTTGATCCGCTTGCCGTTGACGATCAGATCGTCACCGTCCACCTCGACAGTCCCGGAAAATCGGCCCTGCGTGGAGTCATACTTTAAAAGGTATGCCAGGTTGTCGGCTGGGACCAGGTCGTTGATCGCAACCACTTCCAGCTCGCTCCCCAGCAAACCTTTATCAGCCAGTGCTCTGAATACCATCCGACCGATCCGGCCGAATCCATTAATTCCGATTTTTGTCGGCATGTGAGATCCTCTTTCTTTTTCGGGATTGATTGATTGTTCAGGGCGAATCCGCTCAGTCTGCTGTTCCGCACTGCAAAAACGTTAGAGGGCTGACTTTTTCAATGCAAGGTCTTACCCCCGAAAGGCACAACTCCGGCCCGCCTTTTTACTCAATTGCCACGACCCACCGCCTCAGGATCACCCGAGACCCAGAGAAAGGCGCTCAATCCCGGGATCCGGACCTTCTCCCCCTTTAGGGCCAGGAGCACGCTGGTCAGCCCTGCACGACGGATCCGCTCCGTGTCCGCGAGCTGCCTGAAACCGCCTTCCTGTAGCGTAGTGCAGGCGATTTCCACCGGTTCCAGGTGCGGGTTGATGGCGTAGGCGAGCCGGGAGTCCCCGAGGCTCCCGTCCGCGTTGTAGATCACGATCGCCGCGCTGCTGCCCTCCCCCGTGAAAAACTGCAGGTAGCCTTCCGATGGAAATTCCGCCAGTCGTAACAATCGACCCCACGGGCCTTGCCGAAAACGGATCCAGTTCCGGAAATAGCGGTGCGAATTTGTATAATAGAGCAGCCGCTGGTAATCCAAAGCGTTGAGATCCCCCCGCTGGTAAGTGTTGTTCACCCCGTGTTTCGACCGCAGAAAATCCTGCCCTGCCGCCAGCATGGGGATTCCCAGGGACATCAGCAGCAGGGACACCATCAGGTGCGTGCGGCGGCGATCGATCTCCTGCGGATGGAAGCCGTTGTGCTCCGCGTTCTCCGTGATCATGTCCAGCCAGCAACGGTCATCGTGGGACTCCGCATAGTTCACGGTCTGAGCCGGCCAACTCGCCAGCGATTCGTGGGATCCACCCAGGAAGTAACGGAATCCTTCGAAATTTCCCCATCCCCGGACGTAGTCGCGGATGAAGTTTCGGTAGCCGTCGTTCCAAGAACTGTAGGCCGTTTCCTTTAACTCAATTGCGATATGCCCACGAAAACTCCAGGGCTCTGCGATCAAAATGAGCGAAGGTTTTTCCGCCTTCAGGCCTTCCGCGATCTCCTCCAGCACCTCCTTGCCAATCAGCTCCGCAAGGTCGAAGCGGAACCCGTCCAAGTCGAACTGCCGCACCAGGTAAAGCAGACTGTCGAGGATCAGGCGCCGAACCATCGGTGCCTCGCAGCGCAGGTCGTTGCCGCAACCGCTCCAGTTTTCGAATTCCAACAGCTGGTCCAGGCGAAAATAGTAATACTTGTCGATGAAAAGCAAATGGGCGGGTTCTCCCACGTGGTTGTAAACGACGTCGAGGATCACCGCGATCCCCGCATCATGCGCCGCCTGCACCAACCGACCGAACTCTTCTATCTGGCTCGCCACACGCGGATCCTTCGCGTAGCTTCCCTCCAGGCTGAAGAAGTTCGTTGTCATGTAGCCCCAGTGGTATTCCCCCGGGCTTTGCTTGTCCGATTGCTGGAGAGGTTGCAACTCGATCGCATTGATCCCGAGTGCCCGAAGATAGGAAGTCTCGTCCCGCAGCATCGCCTCCAGGTGACGGTAGCCCGGGCGATCGTCTGCATCCTCCCGATGTGGGGATTCCGCCACGAGGTCTTCCAAGTGGCACTCCAGGATCACCAGATCGTGCCACGCGGGCGGGGCGAAACGCGAATCCGGTTCCGGAAAACGGGCCTCGTCGATAATGATCCCCGGCCCGCGGGAACCCAGGGCCGAGCGCGCATATGGATCTAGGATCCGAAAGGTCGGATCAAAGAAGCTCGACCCGTCCCGGTTCACCCCGTGCACGTGATAGTGGTAGAGATGACCGTCGCGGGTTCCGTCCACACGGCCTTCCCAGAGCCCGGATCCCTTCGAAAAAAGCTCCACGATCTCCACCGGCGACTCCACCTCCTCATAAACACGAACCTCCACCCGCGTGGCCCGCGGTGCGAAGAGGCGGAAAACCGTCTCTCCGGATTCGATCCAGGCGCCCAACCGTTCTTCCGTGTCGTAGTCCAACAAACGCAGAACCGACGGAATCTCGTAGGTTTCTTGCGTCCCGTTCTCTGCCCAGACGAGGATCTCCTCGCCGCTGCGGCGCTCCCCCTCCGCCAGTGTGGCAAAAAATAAGTGCCGTCCCGTCTGCTCCAAACGCAGCGCGTAGTTGGCGTTCCCCTCCGGATCGTAGATCAGGTTCGTGGCGTTCAGAGAAACCGCGATCCATTGCCCTTCCCCGGTGACAAACTTGAACTGGGGAATCCCGACCCCATCCTTCGACGGATGCACCCAACGCAGCGGCACTTTTAATTCAAGGGTATCCCCCGAGGCCGTCAGCTTCCATTTCGGGTCCCCGCGCGCCGCCCCCCAGCCATTGAAGCTGCCCGCCACGTAAACCGACTGCCCTTCCCGGTTCAATTGAGGGACATTCTCGGCATCCAGGACAAAACAAACCCGGTCCTCCGGCAGGACGTAGTAATGGGCGATCTTCCCGTATTCCCGGATCGGGACCCGCTCCAGTCGCCCGAACGGACGCAGGGCCGGACCGAGAAACAACGGCGGCAACTCCGTCAAGGATACCCAGTCCTCTTTCAGCTGAATCAGGAGTCGGCGCTCCGTCTCCCAATAGGCATTCTGTATCCGCGTTCTTTCCGTCATCAATTCAGTCAGGGTTGCATCCAAGCCTTGGAAAGTTACTTTGTTTACCCATCCGTTGGCAACAGCCGGATTTACCAACCGATGCAAAAGATTCTTGTCGCCATGTCCGGCGGGGTGGACAGCTCCGTCGCCGCCCTCCTGCTCAAGGAACAGGGGTACGACGTCTCTGCTGCTTACATCAAGGTTTGGATGAATGAATCCGATGTCTTCGGCCGCTGCCCCGCCGAGCAGGATATCGAAGACGCCCGTTCCGTCTGCGACCAGCTCGGCATCCCCTTCGAGGTCGTCAACCTTATCGGGGAATACCGCCGCTCCGTCGTCGATTACCTCATCGACGGATACCGCAATGGCGTTACCCCCAACCCCGATATGCTCTGCAACCGCGATATGAAATTCGGCGTCTTCCTCCAATGGGCTCTCCGCCACGGGTTTGAGGGCATCGCCACCGGGCATTACTGCCGCAGGCGCGACCTCCCCGACGGCACCGCCTCCCTCCTCGAAGGCCGCGATCCGAACAAGGACCAAAGCTATTTTCTCGCCCTTCTCCGCCAGCCGCAGATTGCCCGCGCCCTCTTCCCCGTCGGCGAGTTTACCAAACCCCAGATCCGCGAAATCGCTCATGAGCATGGCTTCGTCAATGCCGGAAAAAGGGACAGCCAGGGCATCTGCTTCCTCGGCGAGGTCGATATCAACAAGTTCCTCGCCGAACACATCCCCGACCGGCCGGGCCCCATCATCAATCACCGGGGCGAGTCCGTCGGCACCCATCGCGGCCTCCATCACTACACCCTCGGGCAACGCAAGGGTATCGGCGTTCCCAGCAACACCGACCACATGGCCTACGTCGTCGTCGACAAGGACTATCGGAAAAACGCCCTCCACGTCGCCTTCGATCAGGATGATGCCAAGGGGCTCTACCAATCCTCCATGGAAGTCCTCCACCTCAGTTTTACCGGAGACGTCCTTCGCGAACCGATGGCCCTCCTCGCCAAGCCCCGTTACCGTGACCCCTCCACCCCCATCACCTACACCCCACTCGCCTGCAATAAGGACGGATTCCCCCTCCGCGCCCGGATCGACTTCGAGGAACCCCAGCGCGCCCTCGCTCCCGGACAGGTCGTCGCCTTCTACGAGAAGAGCCGCCTCCTCGGCGGTGCCTTTTACGCCTGATTCGCATTGCCTTGAGCCCGCGGATTCGATATCCAGTCAAGGTGTTGTGATTGATCTGCGTTGGGTCATCCGGGTGGGTTCGGCCACCGTCACCCTTCTGCTGGGTTCCACCAGCGCACCCGCCATCGGTCCCGAGGGCTGGCGCTACATGGAACATGAGAATGTTTCCATCCTCAGCCAGATGTCCGATTCCATCACCCGGGAGATTTTTCGCGACGTCTTTCTCTTTCCTTACATGATGGAAGCCTTCCTCGGCACCGACCTCGAAAACAACTGGCCGATTCGCATCATTGTCGTGAACGATTCCCAGCTCGCCTCCGAACTCCGGGGCATCGAAGGTGAGCTGGTCGGCGGCTTCTTTGTCCACATGCCCGGTTACGATCTCATCGTCCTTAATCACCACAATTTCATTTCGGGAAATGACTTGCGGGACGTCATCTACCACGAATACACCCACCGCCTCTTCAACCGGGATAACCTTCCCCCATGGGCCAACGAGGGCATTGCCCAATACTTCGAGAATATCGAATACACCGACAAGTACATCAACCAGGGAAAAGCCGATTTCGTCGCCGTCGAGATGCTCATCCTTCTCGGATTCCTCCCGTGGGAGGAATTCTTTTCCGCCAAATCCGTTCATCAGGAGGGAAATGAGATGTGGACCAGTAAATTCTATCCCCAGGCCTACATCCTCACCCAATATTTTATGACCGAGCTCGGTCCGGAAATGCGCGAGAAATACCTCCGCTTCATCACCAGCGACCGTGCTCACGACTTCACCGAAAAGGATTTCGAGGCTCATTTCGGATGGGACTACAAGAAACTGACCCGAAAGATTCGAAGCCACTTCAAGAAGGCCGCTTTCAATTACTTCCGGATGCCTTATGACGTCCTTCCGGAAATCCCGGAACGGTCCCCGCGCACCCCCACCCAAGCGGAGATCGATACCCTCTTTGCCGGTGCCTTCGCAAGGGTCGATGACCTCAATAAGGAACCCTACCCCCAGCGCTCCATCCAACTGTTGTCGCCTCATCTCGACCCCGGGGACTCCGATCCCCGCCCCTTCGCTGAAGCGCACATGATCTTCAGGAGGTGGGGTGATCACGAGGAGGCCAATAAATACGCACGCCTTGCCTATGAACGCGGCTCCAAAAACCCCGGCGTCCTTCGCCAGATGGCCATGCTCCTCAATGCGCAGATGCCCGCCTACCCGCGCGCTCCCCTCCCGAAGGATATCGTCATTGAGGCCAGCACGCTTTCCCGCGAGATCCTCTCCTGGGACCCTACCAACACCCTTGCCTGGCGGCTGCTCATCAAGGCATGCGGTTACTCCAAAATGAAAATTGAATTCCAGGAAGACCTCGAGTTTCTCGCCGCCGGCGCCAACCTCTTGAAGGAAGATCCCTCCGTTCAACTCGCCTATGCCGTCATCCTCAGTAAGACCCCTTACCGGCACGAAGGGGAAAAACGGATCGAAGCCGTTCTGGAAATGCAAGACCTGCCAGCCGCCGCCCGCGAACAGGCGGAATGGATCCGCTCCGCGGTTTTCCGCTGACTTCACCCGCAATGTCGCCGGGCCCATGGACGAAACCCCCCTCATGCTCGACCCACGCGCACGACGTTTCATCTCTGCCGCACAGGACCTCGCCCTCCTCGTCCTCTTCGAAACCGGTCTCGTCCACCACGGCAGCCACCACCGGGCCCTCTCTATCGATACACCTTCTTCCGGAAGCTTCGCCCTCGATCTCTCCCTCTAGTTCCTCCTCTCGGGCGGGGGGTTAAATCAGTGAAAAGCTTACCGTGACCCCGGTCATCACGATCGCCACGATACTCATCAGCTTGATCAGAATGTTCAGGCTGGGACCGGACGTGTCCTTGAACGGGTCTCCCACGGTATCGCCGACTACCGCCGCCTTGTGGGCCTCCGAGCCCTTTCCTCCAAATTTTCCGGTTTCAATATACTTCTTCGCGTTATCCCACGAACCCCCGGCATTTGCCATGAAGACCGCCAGGACGAATCCCGACGAAAGGGAACCCGCGAGGAGGCCCAGGACGCCCCCCACTCCGAATACCAGGCCTACCACCACAGGTAGAGCCACCGCCAGTAACGACGGGATCAGCATTTCGCGCTGCGCACCCTGGGTGGAAATCGAGACACAGCGCCTGTAGTCCGGTTGGTCCGTGCCCTCGAGGATCCCCGGCTTTTCCTTAAACTGCCGCCGGACCTCATCCACCATGTCGCCGGCTGCTCGCGCCACCGCCATCATCGTCAGTCCGCAAAAGTAAAAGGCGGCCATCCCCCCGATGAAGAGACCCATCAGGACTGCCGGGTTGGCGATGTGCAGGTCGAGGCGGTCCATGAAAGGATAGAAATCCATCAACCGGATCTCCTCCGTTTCCAGGCCCACAAGATGAAAACGCTCCATCGGCAGGCGATCCGCGTTCGCCACGATGAAATACTTCACGCCCTGAACGAAACTCGCCAGCAGGGCCAGCGCCGTCATCGCCGCAGACCCGATCGCAAAGCCCTTTCCCGTCGCCGCCGTCGTATTCCCGAGCGAATCCAACGCATCTGTACGCTGCCGGACCTCCGGTGGGAGGTGGCTCATCTCCGCATTCCCTCCCGCATTATCCGCAATCGGCCCGTAGGCATCCGTTGCCAGCAGGATCCCCAGCGTCGACAGCATACCCACCGCCGCCAATCCAATCCCATACAACCCTTCCGATACATTCCCGATATCAAACCCCGAAGCCAGCAACATCGCCAGGACCGTTCCCACCACCACCGACAACACCGGGATCAGCGTAGATAGCATCCCCTGCCCGATCCCCGAGATGATCACCGGCCCTACGCCTCCGCGCGCCGCTTCCGCGACCCGCTGCGTCGGTCCATAGGATTCCGAAGTGTAGTATTCCGTCGCCTTCCCGATCACAATTCCCGATAGCATCCCGACAAGGACACACGACCCCAACTGCCACCAGTTCTCGAATTGCAGCAGGTAAAAAAGCCCGAACGTTCCGAGGATCGTTAACCCGTTCGCACTGTAGAGACCGCGTTCCAGCGCACCCATCAATTCTTTTTGCGAGGCTTCCTTTCCCTCGATCCGCACCAGGAAGATTCCGATTATCGAAAATAGGCAGCCCAGCGCCGCCACCAACATTGGGGCCATCACCGCCTTGCTCTGGAGAGCGGCATCCCCAAGGTAGGCCGTTGCCCCAAGCGCCGCCGCCGCGAAGATCGAAGCCCCGTAACTTTCATAGAGGTCTGCTCCCATTCCCGCCACATCGCCGACATTGTCCCCGACGTTGTCCGCAATCGTCGCCGGGTTGCGCGGATCATCCTCCGGGATTCCCGCTTCCACCTTGCCAACGAGATCGGCTCCCACGTCCGCCGCCTTCGTGTAAATCCCCCCACCTACCCGGGCAAAGAGCGCCTGGAAGGAGGCCCCCATCCCGAAGGTCAGCATGATTGCGGTCTTCCCCAGTATATCCATCTCCGGCCCCGACGTCCATTCCACCACCTTGTAGCCCACCGAGATGAACAACAGCGCCAGGCCCACCACGCACAATCCCATCACCGCGCCGCTCCGAAAGGCCACTTGCAGGCTCGCGTTCAACGAATGCACCGCCGCTTGCGCCGTCCGGGAGGAAGCCGCCGTCGCCGTGCGCATCCCGAAATAACCCGCCAGCGCCGAGAAAAACCCTCCCAACAGGAAGGCACCCGGCAAATACGGGTTCTGTAATCCCAGCCCGTAGGAAATGATTCCCAGCAAGATCGTAAAAATCACGAACACCAGCCCTACCACTTTGTATTGCTGAAGCAAATACGCCATCGCCCCGTCCTTCACGTGTCCGGCGATTTCCACCATCGTTTCATTGCCCTCGTCCTTCGCTATCATCCAGCGGTAGAGGAGAAAGGCGGCGATCAAGGCCAGCAGGCCGGCTCCGGGAACCATCCAGAATAACGATGTTTCGATCATGGGAAGAGGGGGGTTGGGGTTGGGGTTGGAACGGTTTCAGCATTAGCCGCCAGTCCAAAAGACCGATTTCCATTCCGTTTCTGTTTTCGATAGAATGGCCCACCACGAAGTTTTAAAGCAAGTCGAATTCCCCGCACTCTCCTCCTTTCCCTTTTTCCACTCCCCTTCAATTCAGGCTTTGAAATCCACCGCCGTTTTACCAACATGGTTTCAAGCGCATGTTTTTTCCCTCTCCTCTCTATGATCGTTCCGCTTGAAGACGGTTCGGAAGACGTGGTCGCCAAGGCCATCGCCGGACGCGGTATGAGTGAGCGCGAACTCGCCCGTGCAGCCCGGCTCGAGATTCAGGCGGTCCGGGATCTTCTCAATGGCAATGCTGATGAGGAGGCCCTTCGCGCCGTCGCCCCGGTTTTAGAACTGCATCCGGATTCCCTCGTTCGCCTCGCACGAGGGGAATGGCGTCCCGAGCCACGACACGTTCCCGGCCTGCAGTGCTTTACGACGAACTTCCAGGGCATCATGGAGGTGAATGCATACCTCCTATGGGACGCGGGAACGCACGCGGCCACGGCCATCGCTTTTGATTCCGGCGCCGATGCCTCCCCTATGATCAACTTTATCCGGGAGAAAAACCTCAAACTGGAGCTCATCCTCCTCACCCACACCCACCGCGACCATGTCGCCGACCTCGACCGCCTCCGGCGGGAGTCCGGCGACCCTCCGGCCTTCTGCCCACAACAGGAAAAACTCGAGCGCGCCACCCCCTTTTCCCAGGGAAAGGTTTTCGCCGCCGGTCCGCTCGCGATCCGCAGTGCCCTGACCAGTGGACACAGCCCGGGGGGCACCACCTATATCATCGAAGGTCTCGACCAGCCCGTCGCCATCGTCGGTGATGCCCTTTTTTCCTGCTCCATCGGGGGGCCAAAGATCTCCCTCTCCGACGCCCTTCAATCCAACCGAGAATACATTCTTTCCCTCCTTGATGATACCGTCCTTGGACCAGGACATGGGCCCCTCACCACCGTCGGTGAGGAAAAAGCAAACAACCCATTTTTTCCGGAATTTAAGTAGAACCCTTTTCCAAACTGATTCACCCCAAAGCACACTATCGATATGGCTACATCCAAGAATACCAAAACACGTGTCGGCTTTGTCGGCCTCGGCCGCATGGGCGGCAACATGGCCCGCCGACTCCAGGATTGTAACTACCCCATCGGGGCCGTTTATGATCGGGCCAAACCCGTCGCCGAGTCCCTTGCCGCCGAACTCGGATCCGTCGCCGCCTCCTCCCTCGAGGAAGTGACCGCCAATTCCGATGTCATCATTACCGTCGTCACCGATGACCGTGCTCAAAAAGCAATCTACACCAACAAGAAGGATAACCTCCTCCTCTCCAAAACCCGCGGCAAAGTCTTCATCAACTGCGCCACCGTCTCCCCCCAGACCCATATCGATCTTGAAAAGCTAATTACTGCCAAGCAGGCCGGCTCCCTCGAGGGCTGTATGGCTTCCAGTATTCCCCAGGCGCGGCAGGGCACCCTTTTTCTCATGGTCGGCGGAAAAAAGAAAACCTTTCAGAAAGTCGAATCCCTCCTCGGCGACCTCAGCAGCGATATGCGCTATGTCGGCGAGGCCGGAACTGCCGCCAAGGTCAAAGCCCTCGTCAATATGGTCATGAATATTAATACCGCCGCCCTTGCCGAAGGCCTCGGCCTCGGCGACGCCCTCGGCCTTGATCTCGATATGCTCTGCGAGGTCTTTAGTAAGACCGGCGCCAATTCACGCGTCCTCGAAACCGATGCCGAGGATATGCTCAACCGGGATCATGATTGCTATTTCTCCGCCGCTCACGCCGCAAAGGACTCCGGTATCGCACTCAAACTCGCCAATAAAGCCCGCATCCCCCTCCCCCTTGCCAAGGCCACCTTCGAGCAATACCAGGCCATGATCGATGCCGGCCTCGGCGAGCTCGATAAAAGCGGTGTCGCAGAGCTGACCTTTAAGGCCCGCCGACCCAAATAAGTGCCGCCCTTCCCTCTTCGGGATCAATCTCCACAGAGGAAGTCACGAATCGATTCCGTGACTTCCGGATGAGCGTCTTCGAGAACGTAGTGCCCGGCCTCCGCATAAAGGGTCGCTTCCGCCTCCGGCAGACGCCGCTTCCATTCCTCGAAAAAGAACCAGTTGAAGCAAAAATCGCGCCCCCCCCAGAAAATCCGCACGGGTTTTTCTCGTAACCCCTCCAAACCTGCCTCGATCCGCTCCAGCTCCGGATAGGACGGATGATCCGGTTCCAGCGGAATGTCCTGCACGAAACGCGCAATCGCACGGCGGTCCTTCCAGCTCCCGTAGGGAAAAAGGTAATGCCCACGGACCGCTTTCGATAGCCCCCGTGCCGTCGCCATCCGGGCCGCCGGCCAGGCAAAGCCGTTCAGGCCCCGCACCACCCACTCTCCAAACAGCGGAATCCGGCAAAACGCGATTCGCGCCGGTATCCGCTTCGACGCGAAGGCCGCCGTGTTCAAAACCACCACCCGGTTCAAGCGCTCCGGTCGGCGCAATCCCGCACCCAACCCGATCGGCCCGCCCCAGTCATGGACAACCAGATCGAATCGATCAACCCCCAGGTGCTCGAGCAACCGCTCCAGGTTCCCGATGTGATCCGCCAGGCGGTAACCGAAATCCGACGGCTTTTCCGAGAGCCCGCAACCCAGGTGATCCGGAACGATGCAGCGCCGCTCTGGTGAGAGTGCTTTTACGAGGTGACGAAAATAGTAAGACCAGGTCGGGTTCCCGTGCACCATCACCACCGGCCTGCCCTCGCCTTCATCCAGAAAATGCTGTCGCCCACCCGGTTGCTCCATCCAATGGGATGCGAAGGGATACTCCTCCCAGAGGTCGTCGGGACGTTTGCTCACCATTTCATTCCCAGCATCATGCAGCTCAGTCCGCTTCCGATCCCAAGCATCGCGAGCCGGTCGCCCGCCCCCAGGGCACCCGCTTCCTCCGCCAGTGCCATCGTGATCGGCAGGGATACCGAACCCACGTTCCCCAGAGTTTCAAAGCTCGAATAATCCTTTTCCAGGCTAAGGTTCAACGCCGCATACAAACGGTTCCGGTGCGCCCGCCCCACCTGGTGAGTGATCACCCGGTCGGGCGTCTCCGCACTCCATCCCAGTTCGCCTGTAAACTGCTCCCACGTCCGCTCCGCAAGGGAAACGCCCGCTTCCAGAAGCGCTTCCGCGTCGGTTTGCATCTGCATCCCAAATCCGCTTTCCGACTGACCGCCCTGGCACAATTCATTCTGCAAAGTTTCACTTCGTACTGATCCGCCTAAAAGAGTATGTCCGCTCGGAGCAAGGTCACGGTGGGTCAACACTCCTGCGACGGCTCCGCCCCCGATTGTCAGGTTCGCAAAATACGGTTTGATCGCCGCCCGGCTGAACTCCCCCTCGTTCAGCGCGCGGATGGTCTGCTCAATCAGCGGTCGGCCATTTTCCCCCGAAACCAGCAGCGCTCTCCGAACCTGCCCGCACTCAATCAGCCCCCCCGCCAGCATCATCCCGTTTAGAAAACCGAGGCAGGCATTCGATATGTCCAGAATCTGCACCGTCTCCGGTAATCCCAGGAGCCGGTGCACGTTCGACGCCGTCGCCGGTTCCAGCTGGTCCCGGCAGACCCCCGTATGCACCAGCAGGTCGATCGATTCCGGCTCGATTCCCGTTTTTTTCAGGACCGACCGCCCCGCTTCCGCACTGGCCGCCGAAGGCGGATAATCCACCGGCCAGAACCGGCGCTCGCGGATCCCCGTCATCATTTCCAGCCGCCCTTCCGGCAACCGCAGGCGTTTATAAAGGAACCCCAAACGCCCCTCCAGCTCTGCCGAACTCCAGACTTCCGGCGGCAGTGCGTAACCCAGCCCTTCCAGGACAACCTTCTCAAAACGCATCTTATGGGGTCTCCGGTCGCATCGCCAACTGGATCAGCTCCTTGTCGAAGTAATTCCAGTCCATCCCCGCATTTACCACCAGTCCCTGCCCGTTGATCCCGCTCGATCGCGGACTTAAGAGAAAGACCACCGCGTCCGCCACCTCCTGTGTCTTCAAGGCCGCTTTCCGCATCGTCATTTTTTCCGCATAGAGGTAACTGTCCAAATACCCGGGTATTCCCGCGCTTGCACTCGTCTTCAACGGGCCCGCATTTACCGTGTTGAAACGTACTCGGGTGTCCGCACTGAAGGATTTCGCCAGAAAACGTATACAGCTCTCCAGCGCCGCCTTGATCGGGGCCATATATCCGTAATTTTCCGCCGTCACCTGCGAGGAGATCCCGAGGGCGACAAACGACGCCTCCGCGTCCAACAGTCCCTTGAAAGCCCTCGCGATGTCTACTGTGCTGAAGGCCGAGATGCTTGTCGCCTGCAGGAAATCCTCGCGCACCGTTTCGTGGAAGGGAACGAAACCCTTGGAGTAGTTCGCAAAGGCCACTGAATGCACGATCCCGTGCACCTTCGGATAATCCTTCTTCACCGCCTCCACCAGTCTCTCAATCTGTTCAGGATATTCGACGTCGCAGACGTAAACCGATTCCCCCTCCAGAAGTTTGGCCACCTGCTCCCGGCGTCCTTCCGAGCGGACGCTGTACAACACCTTCGCTCCCGCTTCTCTCAGCGTCTTCCCCACGTGCCAGGCCACCGATTTCTTGTTCGCCACCCCGAATACCAAAACCGCTTTATTTGTTAATTGTAGAAAATCCATCAATTCTTTAAGTAGACTCCACCAGCCCGAGGGCAAAGCGCAGGCTCAGGACCGTTTTCCCGCGCTCATTCGTTACCTTCCCGCTGAGAAAATAAAAATTCTGCACCCGCTCCTTCAGCTGCACGTCGATCCGCGTCGTCTCCCCGGGGGTCACCATCGCTTTAAAGCGCGCATCCTGGATCCGCGAAAGCACCGGCGTGACCTCATCAAGCGAGCGCCCCTCTTTTTCCAACAATTTTCCAAGAAAAAGCGCCCCCGTCTGAAAGACGGCCTCGCTCAACAGAACCCCCGGAGTAATCGGGTTGCCCGGGTAGTGCCCCTCATAAAACGCCTCGCCCGGATCCCAGTGCTTCTTCGCCGTCGCCCCCGCCTCGTTGCAGTCGATCAATTCATCCACGAAGAGGAACGGCGGGCGGTGCGGAATCGTGCGGGTTACCTCATCCATTTGCTTATCGGGAAGACCCCACCGGAAGCAGGGAACTCGCCTCCGCATGGTTCCGTAATTCATGCAGGTGCTTATCCACCTTGTTGGCGGTGATCACCCCATAGTTCATCGTTCCCAGCCAGCCGCTCATGATGATTCCCACCGACCCCGCATGAAACAGACCCGGGATGTGCTCCGGCAGGTCCATCGAGACCTTCAACCCCTCGAATTTTGTCCCGAAGGACGTCCCACCGATGTGCCGGGTGTAGTGGTTGATCGTGCGGGGGGTTGCCGCCTCCAACCAGTCGATTTTCTCCCGAATGTCCGGCACGAACCGCTCCAGCCCGTCCACCGCTTCATCGATCAGCCGCTGCTTATGCCGCTGGTATTCTTCTTCCGGCAGGTGCGCCCAGTCGGTCCATTTTGCATTGAGGGAGGCTACGATCGAATAGCGCGGCGCCTTTTGATGTGGGCGTGTGTCCGGGTAATAAACCGAAAACGTCCGGCTCGTCGTGTGGAAGTCTACCAGCTCGTCACTGCTAAAAACCGGGGCCTCTGAGGTGAAAATCAAGTCGCCGATGTCCGGTATGCGCTCCCCCTCCCGCAGACCGATGTAGACTTGGCAGGAACTGGTGTTGACACGCACTGCATCCGCCTCCTCCGCATAGGCTTCCGGCAGCTGCTCCCTCCCCACCAGGCGGAAGAGCGTGTTCTTGATGTTTGCATTGGAAAGCACCGCTCCACAGCGGATTTCCCGACCGTTGACCACCACCCCGCACACCGTTGGCTTGCCCTCCACTTCCTCCGTCAGGATCGATTCCACCAGGCAGTAGCGCCGGAGATCCACACCGTTCACCCGCATTTCATCCGACATTTTCTTGATTAAAGTATCCGTCCCCCCCTTGAAGATGTAGACCCCCTTGTTCATGAAGTTCGAGAAGACGATCCCGAAGGTGATCGCGGGGTCGTCCTGCGTCGATCCATTCGCGTAGGCGATCGGCTCCAATAACAGGCGGTGCACGTCACTCCGTCCCGGGAAAAACTCCTCGAACAACTCGCGCGTCGTCCGCCGGTCGTCGTCGTAGAAATTCATCTGCCGCAAGTGCTCGAAAAATCCATTTACCTTCTCTGCCTCTACCAGGAAGTCCTCGATGAGGATGCGCGTAAAATCCTCCCGGTCGAAGGTCGTGGTCACATCGAATTCGGGATTGATGAACCGTACTTGCTTGAGCTGCTCGATCGAGTCCGCGATCTCACGCGTCCAATACTTTTTGCAGGACTTCACCATTCCATACGGGAAACCGTGCAGCGATATGTCAAAAATATGACCGCGACTCCTCTTGAACCAGGTCGCCAACCCGCCCAGCTGATAATGGTGCTCCAGCAGAAGCACCGAGTGCCCGGCCTTCGCCAGGGCGTTGGCGCCGGTCAATCCACCCAGCCCGCTGCCGATGACGACCACGTCATAATAGTCTTTTGCTCCTTTTAGATAATCTCGGGGCATAGATGTAAAAACTTAGAGGCTTTCCCTTTTTTGACAACCCCGAAGCATCCATCTTCTCCCCGCTTTCCGCTTCCACCTTTACGCTTTCTCCATTTAAGCTTCCCCCGCATGGAGAATTCCTTTTACAGCGCCTTCGACCGGGAACGGTTCGAGGATTCCGGACAACCCAATCCCGAGGAATACCGCTCCTCTTTTCAGATTGACCGCGACCGAATTATCTTCTCCTTCGCCTTCCGCCGCCTCCAATCCAAGACCCAAGTCTTTCAGTCCGGGGAATACGACTTTTACCGCACCCGCCTGACCCACTCCATCGAGGTCGCCAAACTCGGACGCTCCATCTGCGAGTTCCTCAAAATCCAACCGGATTCCCCCCTCGAGCCCTCTTTCTTTATCGAACCCGGACTCGTCGAAGCCATCTGCCTCGCCCACGACCTCGGCCACCCACCCTTCGGCCACATCGGGGAACGGAAACTCAACCAGCTCATGGCCCCCTTCGGCGGCTTCGAAGGCAACGCCCAATCCGCGCGGATCCTTCACCGCCTTATTTACCGCCGACCCGAAGGCCCCGTCGGCATGAACCCCTCCCGCGCCCTCATCGACGGCGTCATGAAATACAAAATGTGTTTCGGCGAATTTTCTCCCACTCCCGACCAGCCTCATCCCCACAACCACTTCCTCTACGACTCCCAGAACGATCTCCGTGCCCTCACCCTCGGCCTGCCGGATGAGCGGCCCCTTCCCGATGACCGCTCCTCCCTCAATGCCTGGAAAAGCATCGAGGGCCAGATCATGGACTGGGCCGACGATACCGCCTATTCCCTCAACGATATCGCCGACGGCATCCAGGCTGGCTACATCACCCTGCAATCCCTTCAGTCCTGGCGGGATCAACAACCCGCCCTCTCCAACGAGGTCTCCGAACACCTCGATGGCCTCGCACAATTTATCGCCTCCGGCGCCTACGAACGCCGCCTCAATTTCAAGCTCGGACGCTTTATCCGGGCCGTTTCCCTCCATCCTCGAAGCGACCCCCTGCCGATCGACAGTAACCGCCACCGCTTCCAACTCGAGGTTCAGGAGCCTCTCCGCCGCGAGTGCGACCTTTATAAGCAAATTGCCGTCAACCTCATTTTTCGCTCCCCCCAGATTCAACAAGTCGAATTCAAGGGCAGCACCATCCTCGAAAACCTCTTTCAGGCCATTACCCACCATTACCTCGAAGGCCACGACCGCCCACTCTACATCCTCCCCAATCCCACCAGCTCCTGGATCCGGGAAGCACCGGACACCCCACGAAAAGCCCGGCTTATATGCGATTTCCTTGCCGGCCTCACCGACGGCGAAGCCGTTCGCCTCTACCGTCGCCTCTTTGACCCCGATTTCGGCTCCATCACCGACCTCGCCTAACCCGGATTTTTTCATGATGCAGCGCAGCAGCCTTCAACAAACGGCCATGAAAAACAAATCAGCCCTCCTCACCGGGCCGCTGATGCTCGGTCACTTCTTCCTCACCCGGCGGAGAACCCGACAACGGCTTTAACAGGATCGCCCTCCTCCCGCCGTCAGCGAAACCGGCTCCGAAAGGGGCTCGAGCGGTTCCTCGAGGATCCCCTTCGCCTTCGGCCAGGCGATGACCGCCTCCACGAGAATCCAAGCCTGGAGCAGAAGGGTTAGGAAACCCATTACCACCAGCACCCACTTCTCCGTCGCAAGGTAGGATCCCTCACCCACAAACAGGTTGAGGAACATTGCCAGCCCGGGCAGGAAAAGCATGAAGGCCATCGGGACGACGATAAACCATACCGGGAGTTGGCGACGCCAGAGCCAGAAGGCGATGACGAGGAAGGCCAGCCCGCCCAGGAGCTGGTTCGTGGCACCGAAAAGCGGCCAGAGGATCAGTCCCCCGCGTCCCGCCGTTTCCCAGCTCCAGGCTTCGGCCTTATCCGGCAGGGCCGCGATGAAGAAGGCGATGCCGATCGCGAAAAGCGTCGCCCCGTGCTTGTTCGCAAGCCATTGCAGAGGATTCAACCCCGCCGCGACACCCGCCTCCTTCGCCTTGGCTCCGAGCGCCCGGGCCAGCTCCTGGATCACGTAGCGTTGCAACCGGCAGGCCGTATCCAGCGTTGTGGCCGCGAAACTCGCGACGAAGACACCCATTAACGCCACTGAAAAACCGGCCGGCAGCCCTAACGCCTTCAGAAAATTAGCCGAACCCTCCACAAAAGCCCCCACCTTCGCTCCCAATCCGTTCGAAACACTCCAGGAAGCGTAGCGCTGCAGGTAGGCGGCCTCACCTATCAAGGGAAGCTGTCCCGGATTTAGCGCCGCGACCCCCAGCCCGATCCCTGATACACAGGCGAGGATTACCAGCACGGCAAGGAATCCTTCCGTCAGCATTGAGCCGTAACCCACAAATTGGGCGTCCGTTTCGCAGGAAATCTGCTTGGAAGACGTCCCGCTCGAGACCAGGCAGTGGAACCCGCTGATCGCTCCGCACGCAATCGTGATGAAAAGGAACGGAAAGATCCAAGGCGCTCCCTCTGGAGCAAGGCGGAACATCGGTGCCGACAATTCCAGGGCGGGACGCCCTTCCACTCCCTCCACCGGTGCGCCACCGATCAATCCCGCAACCAGCAGGCCCACCACCACCAGAGCCAGCGCGCTCAACAGTTGGAGGCTGTTGATGTAATCCCGGGGCTGCAATAACGTCCAGACCGGGAGCACCGACGCGATATAACTGTAGACGAGGAGAACGAAAACCCACGTCATGATCGGCCAGGAAGCCAAAGCCACATTCAACTGATGCAGAAAACCCGAATCCCCATAATACACCGCCGCATACATCAAAAGGAGGGTGACGAGCGAGGGAACGAGGATCTTTAGCCCCCGCCGGTGCAGCAGGAGGCCGATCCCTATCGCCAGCGGGATCTGGATCAGGCACGGGATGATCGATGACGGGTATTGCCGAAAGACCGCCGCGATCACTAGGCCGAAAATCGCCAGGACGATCGTCAGCGCCAGAAAGAGGATCGAGAGGAACAGGATCCGTGCTCGAGGGGCCAGCACCCGGCCCGCAATGTCCCCCACCGTTTGCCCCCGGTTCCGCATCGAAACCACCAGCGAACCGAAATCGTGGACTGCCCCGATAAAGATTGAGCCCAACAATACCCACAGCAGCGCCGGCACCCAGCCCCAGATCACCGCCACCGCCGGTCCCACGATCGGCCCCGTTCCCGCGATCGATGTGAAGTGGTGGCCGAAAATGATCGACCGCTTCGTCGGCACATAATCCCGATCGTCGTTCAGCGCCCTACTCGGAACTGCTGCACTCGGGTCGAGCTTGAATAATTTCCGGGCTAGCCACTTGCCATAGGTGTGATAGGCGACAAGAAAAAGGATTAGGGAACCAAAGGCGATCAGCAGTGTTTCCATTGTTGGGCGTTGTGGGGTTTGGGGAACGAAAACAAACCCTCCTGTGTAATCTACCCCCCCGCCGAATGCAACCGGCAATTATTGATGGTTAACTCCTCCCAGCTTCGCTCCGAATACCCCGGCATTCTCCTTCTTCATCAGGCCAATCCTTCGGATTTGGAAGCCTTTCTTTCCCGTAACGGGTGGATCCGCACCGGGGAGTCCGTCCGGGAGGTGACCCCCGCCGGTGAAGGCAATATGAACGTCACCCGGAGAATCGCCTTTTCCAGTGGACGAACGATTATTCTTAAGCAGTCCCTCCCCTGGGTCGCTAAATATCCGGAGATCCCCGCACCCTGGGACCGCGTGATTCGCGAGGCTCGCTTTTACCAGACCGTCTACCCCTTCCCCGAAGTTTCCGATGCCATGCCTCAGCTCCACGGGATCGATTTCGAGCACCGGATCGCCGCCCTGGAGGACCTCGGAGCCGCTTCCGATCTCACCTCCACTTACCGGCGCGATCTGGCCATTCCCGTACAAGACCTCCGGGCCATTGCCAACTGGCTCTCCCACCTCCACCGGCTTCCCTTCCAGGATGACGAGCGCCATTACCTTCCCAACCGGGATATGCGCGCCCTCAATTTTGAGCATCTCTTCGCTCTTCCTTTTCGGGAAGATAACGGGCTCGACCTCGACGCAATCACCCCCGGATTGGCCAGTGCGGCCTGGAGCCTATACCGCGACACCGCGCTGACCCGCTTCATTCGCGGCTTTGGCGAAAATGTCTACCTTGCCGATGGCCCCAGCCTTCTCCACGGTGACCCCTTTCCCGGAAGCTTTCTCCAAACCCGCCGTGGCATCCGCGTCATCGATCCCGAGTTTGCCTTCTTTGGTCGTCCCGAAATCGATGTCGGCATTTTCCTCGCACACCTCCGATTGGGTCATCACCCGGATTCCCTCCTCGACGCTTTTTTCCAACACTATGCCGCCCCACAAGGGTTTGATCCAAAGCTTGCGCGAAAAATGGCCGCGATCGAGATCCTCCGTCGGCTCCTCGGAGTCGCCCAACTGCCGCTCGAGGCCTCACTCGAGGAGAAACAGCATTGGATCGAAGACGCACGCCACATCCTGGACACCTGAATGTGCCGTCCTGCGGGAAGTCCCCGCCCTCGCGGATCAGGCGCGGGGGTGTGCCTGCCGGTGGGCCGCCTTCAATCGTGCCACGCTGACGTGGGTATAGACCTGTGTTGTCGAAAGACTGCTATGGCCCAGCAGGCTTTGCACCACCCGCAGCTCCGCCCCGTTGTCCAGAAGGTGTGTCGCGTAGGAGTGCCGTAACGTGTGCGGCGTGATGTCCTGAGGCAGCCCGGCTTCCTCCAGGTAACGCTTCAGAAGCAACTGCACCTTCCGCGGATACCAGGGCTTCCCGTTGTAGGCATGCAGAACCGGATCTTCCCTTCCGCGGCCCTTTCCATAGGTTTTCCGAAAATGGAGCAGCACCTCCGTCGCAACCGTCCCCATCGGGCAGAGCCGCTCCTTCCCCCCCTTCCCTGCTATGCGGAGCAGGCCCCGTTCGGTTTCCACCATCCCATGAGTCAGTCCGCAGAGCTCGCTGACCCGCAAGCCCGCCCCGTAGAGAAGTTCCAGCGTCAATCGCCCGCTCCACGCCTCAAACCGCTCCCGTTCCGAGTTCGCCTCCCCCGATTTCAGTCGCCGGATCGGCACCTCCAACAGCGCGCGGATTTGCGCTTCGGATAAAAAGTGAGGGAGCGGCTTGTCCAATTTCGGCAATGTCAGACCAGAAGTCGGGTTCACCGGGCAAAACCCTTCCGCCACCGCCCAACGAAAAAAACGCCGGATCCCTGAAAAACGGTTGTGCAAGGTCCGCCGTGCATAGCGCTTCTGCACGTCAATCAGGTAGCTTCTCAGTTGGCGGGAGGTCACCTCCCCGAGGTCCCCCTTCCAGCCCGTGCTTTTGGAGAGAGTGATGAAAAAGTTTTCCAGCGCGTGACGGTAATTGCGCAAGGTGGTGCAGGAGTAGCGCCGCTCCTCCTCAAGATGCCCGAGGAACGATTCCAGCATCCCGCGAATCTCCTCCGGCAAGCCCTCGAGCTCCTCAGTCATGGGCAGTCGGTAGGGGCTCCAGGTTCAGGTTAAAACCGGTGTCCTCCGGTCTCGGTTCAATCGTCACCTCGCATCCGTGCGATGCCATCCAACGGCAGCCCACGGAAAAGGCCGCCAGGTGGTTCTCCGGCTCCAACGCTTCCCCCGATGCCCTCCGCTCCGGTAAATCTTCAGGGCAGGACACGCCATCGAAGGCAAGCACCGCCGATGGTCCCTCACAGGTCAGCTTCAACTTCACGCGCCCGCCCGCTTTTTCGCTCTCCGCACGGTCCAACAGGTAGGGAATGAGCAGTTGCAGCGGACAGAGGCACCTCTCGCGCGAAACGGCATCCATTGAACCGTCCAACCGCATCTCTACCGCCACCCGCGAACGGGCCGATTGGTAATGCCAAAAACGGATCTCCGCGTCGCTGGCCTTTTCCAGTCCCGCCAGTTGCCGCCAGAAAACCGCGGGTTTGCAGACCTCCGCAAGGGCCTGAAAATCATCCCGTATCAGAGGATAGGTTTCACAAGCTCGGCGCATCAGCTTTTCAAACGTCGCATCTGCCGTTTGCAGGGTCAGCCGGACTTCGTCCGTATCGAATCCTTCGGGAAGGTCCGCCACCGCGAGAAAGCAATCATGGAGAAACTGTTGCCGAAAACCGGTCAGGCCCCAGGTGAAAAGCAGGGGATCCGGCCGCGCCTGCGTCTCCACCAGGAAAGCCTTCGTCCGTTCAATCGCTTCAGGATAGGCATATTCGTCGTCACGCAGGAGGATCCCGAGGATGTAGAGCTGGCCGAGGATCACGTTGAAGTCATTCAGCAACGAATGCATCCCCAGATCGCTGCGCTCCCGCGCCGAAAAGGCCCTGATCGGTTCGATGTGCTTCCTCATAGTCTCCGCCTGTAAGGGTATTCGCCGGAGAGGGGTATCCGCAAGGTCCAAACCCGCGCCGACCTCCTGCTTCAGAACGGATGGGAACGGTCCCGCAGCCTCCGCCGCTCCGCTTCCACGCTCTCAAACCCCGTCTCCAGCTTAGTCAGGAACGACCGCACCCGGTCCGGGTGCTCGCCTGCGAGATCGGTCTCTTCCCGCGGATCTTCCCCGATGTCATACAACTCCGGGGGAGCCGGAGGAGGGAGTTCCCGTTCCGAAATCGGATCCCTCACCAATCCGCCTTCGAGGATGCGCTCTGGCTCAACCATCGTTACCCGCAACCAGAGATCCCCGCAAGTGACCTGCATCGCTTCCCGGATCGCCGGCCTCACCAGCTTCCAATCCCCAGAGCGGACCGCCGCATTGCAGATCACCTCCGGCCAATAGCGGTTCCATTGCCAGTGGCGGTCCTCCGGCGATCCGCCCGATTCCCCACGCAGGAGGCCCGACTGATCCACTCCGTCACCCTCCTTCTGTCCAGTCTTCGTTTCCCATGTCGGCCCGGCTTCGGTCGCTTCGCTCGATACGCCGGGGCAGTCTCCGTTGCCCCTGCCGCGCCGTAGCATCGCGTGCGAAGGCGGGTCGCCAGCTCGGACCGGAGACTGGTGGTAGGAGAGGGATTCGAACCCCCGAAGGCATTACGCCGGCTGATTTACAGTCAGCATCCTTTAGCCACTTGGATATCCTACCTACCTTTAAAGCGATCAAAAATGCCAGCGCTCCCTCACCCTTGCCAAGCCTTTTCTGCACTTTCTCCCGGGAGCCTGGGTATTTTTGTCGCTTGCTCCCCGGCTCGCTTGCTCGTTACAACCGAGCTTTGGTCGCTGCCGCATGAAACCGGATTCCAATACGAAAACCATCCCTTCCCTTCACGCTTTTGGTCAACTCCTCCGGCGACATTTGAGCGATTCGCAGCGCTTCCTCCTCCTCTGTATTTTAAGCGGCGTATGCTGCGGTCTGGTTGGCGTCGTCTTCCAGCTTTCCATCAACCTCGTCTTTCAGTCCCTGATCGGATGGGGATCCGGGCAGGACCCCCTCTGGTCCGGGTTGGCCCTCCTCGGCATGCCGGTTCTCGGCGGCGCCGTTGTCGGGTTGGCCCTCCAATTTATCTCCCCCTCCTCCGCCGGGAGCGGCATCCCTCAAACGAAGGCCGCCTACTACAACCATTTCGGGATCATTCCCCTCCGCGACGGCCTCTGGCGCCTCCTCATCACTACCCTTTCCATCGGCAGTGGAAACAGCTTCGGGCGGGAAGGCCCGACCGTCCATATTTGCGCCGCCGTTTCCTCCTCCATCGGGCAGTGGTTCGGTCTCGCCAAAGCCCGCGTCCAGGCCATGGTTCCCGTTGGAATGGGTGCCGGCATCGCCGCCGCCTTCAACACCCCTATCGCCGCCCTCTTCTTCGTTTTCGAAAAACTCCTTAACGACTTCAGCAGCAAGGCCCTCGGCGGGATGGTCGTCGCCGTCGTCATTGCCGCGATCATCGAACACAGCATCCTCGGCAATAACGCCTCTCTCATCGTGAATTTCGAGGGCATGGATACCGCGCCGTGGATGCTCGTCTCCATTCCCCTCGGAATCGCCGCCGCCCTCCTCGGGCATTTTTTTGTTTCCCACCTGCTCTGGTGGCGCCAGGCCTTCCGTCGGCAGAAAGCCATCCCCAAGTGGGCCCGTCCCGCCATCGGTGGCCTCGGTGTCGGCATCATCGGCCTCACCGTTACCCTCCTTGCCGGTTCCAAAGGAGTCTTTGGCACCGGCCACGCCGACCTCAACGCCAGCCTCGCTGGTGTCCTCGGCTGGAAAGCCCTCCTCCTTCTTTTCATCGGGAAACTTCTTGCCACCTCTTTTTGTTTCGGCTCCGGGGGCAGCGGCGGCATCTTCGCCCCAACCCTCTTTCTCGGAAGCATGCTCGGTGGCCTTTTCGGCTGCGCCATGGTCGGCCTCTTCCCCGATCTTCCCGCCGAAACCATCCAGGCCTGCGCCCTCCTCGGCGTCGGTGCCTTCTTCGCCTCCGTCATCCGCTGTAAGTTTACCTCCATGCTCATGATCATCGAGCTGACCCAGAACTACACCCTTGTCCTCCCCCTCATGGCCGGAAACCTCCTCGCCTACGCCATCGCCTACCGTCTCAGGCCCATCCCCGTTTACGATGCCCTCCTGATCCAAGACGGCGTCTCCCTCAAACGCATGCCCACCTACCGCGGCGAACAGGATTGGCGAAACCTTCCCGTCAGCACCATCATGACGCACGATACCCTTTCCGTCACCGCCGCGGAGTCCCCCGCGGAGGCCTTGAAACGCCTCAGGGAAAAACCGCACCACGGCTACCCCGTTCTTCAGGAAAAATCCGATGATCCGGTTGTCGTCGGTATGGTCACTCACCACGAACTCGAGGATTGGGCGCGCCAAAACCTTGATAAACCAATCGCCGCACTCCTCCCCGAACGAAAATTGGTCAGCATCCTTCCCGACGCCTCCATTCGCGATGTCGCCAACACCCTCGTCCTCGAAGATGTCCTCCAGGCACCCATTGTCAGCGCCAAGAAGAAAAATCGTCTCCTCGGCATCGTTACTCTCCACGATATCGCCCGGCAGCAGAACGCCATCGAGGATTCAATCGGGCGGTAATTCGCGCTCCCTCTCCCCACCCTTCCCCTTTCCCTTCCCCACGCGCGGCACGTCCTCCCCCTCCGTAACCAAAATGCGACGCACCCGAAACCCCCGGTTGACACATTTTTAACAATTCATCCCTTGCCCGGGGATATAGGGTGGATAGCCTAAAATGATTTCCAATAAATCGCTTACTCCTCATTTAGCTTCTGCTCTCTCTCTACCATAAAAAAATTCGCTTTTATTGTTTGGGCTTCCATCGCTTCATTGGCGACGGCTTCCGCCACCATTATCAAGTCGCAAGACTTCGATTCCCTTCCCACAGGAAATGAATCCACTTCTACCGGCGTTCCCGACGGAGCCGTCCTTATAAATAGCGGCTCCAAGTATTCCGGCGGTCCCGGAGTTGGAGAACTGGGTTTCGAAAGTATCTGGGTGGATACGCGTGGCGAATCCGTCGGTCCGGTTACTGCCTCCTCGGATAGCTCCGATCTCATCGGCGTTACCGATTCCGCCCCCGGTGGTTCAAATGGGTTTATTATGGAAGATACCGATGGTCGGGTTGAGCTGATCTTTGATTCCGTCGATATCAGCGGCTTCTCCTCTGTTTCGGTTTCCGTCGACTACTTCATAGCCGACACCAAATATGAGTCAGATGACAGTTTTGAGGCTTTTCTCTCCGACGATCTTGGGATTATTGATTCCTTTTCTCTTTCCGACTCGGAGTTGGAGGATGCCAGCGACCTGTGGCAAACCCTCACCTTCGATAACATCGAGACTCTCATTTCCACCGGATCATCTGTCGTATTAACCTTGGCCTTTGATAGCAATGCCGGGACGGAAAAGATTTTCTTCGATAATATCGCTTTTTCCGGGACTTCTCTAACGACCACCAACCCCGTCATCCCCGAGCCCTCCACCGTGGGGGCCGCCGGGCTCGCCCTCCTCCTCACTTTCTTCGGCTTCCGCCGTTGGAAACGTAAGCCCTAGCTCGTCGCTTACCCACACCTCTCTCTCTTACTTCGAAAGCCGCCGGAATGCCTGGCGGTTTTTCTTTTTACCCGCGTCGTCTTAAGTCGCCTCCTGGGGGACTTCTTCATTTTGTGACGGATCCGTGCCGCCTTCCTTCATAGTTTTTTTACACGAAGGATTTTGCTCATCAGCCCCCGATTGGCAGGATGGGTGCTACTTGGTTTCCTGGACATGACACGATGGCTTTACTTGTTCGTCGGGGCGCTTCTTTTGGCTCCAATGGGTCGGGCTCAAGTGGCTTTTCAGACACTGGAGGCTCCGGATGCTCCATACGCACACTGGAAGGTTGACGCCAACAACGTGGGTCGCGTTTGGAGGTCCGGCGAAGATCGGGAGGTCGTCAACCCCGCCCTCCGTTTCTGGCAACAGTATCAGGAACGAATCCCGAAGGCCCGCTCCACCCGGCCTAACTTTCCCCCGGCTCTTCCCTTACTGCCTCATTCCGCCCGAAAGAACCTGCCCCTCTCCATCGCCCCCGGGAGTTGGCAATTCCGTATCCGCAAGTCCAATACGACCTATTTTATCGGGAATCCCTATTTCGAGGCGCACCTCAATGGCTTTACCGATCCCCTCGATCGTTTCCCCTCCTCTCGCCGGACAATCCCTCTTCATTGGACGCCACATCTGATCGACTACCGCCAAGTTGCATCCCGACCCACCCACCGGTAAACGCAACTTGGATCCATCCACCCAGCGGATCCGTGCCACCCAGATTCTGTTGTCGCTACCAGAGGCCTCGCATCTCTCCGGTTGCATCCATTCCGCAACCACCACCCAGGTTTCCGATTCCGTTCCCTCCCCACCTGCCATTCCAACTCCAGTTCCCAAATCGCCACCTCGACCCCACTGCATTTCCCCGGTTCTGCAATCCCTACGGGTCGACCGAGGGACTCGCGTATAACGGAATCCACCCCATCCCAACTTTTAGTGGTGACCCGCCCCCCTAAGACCTCTCTTCCCGCAGCCCCCGCCAGCCGTAGCCCTCCCGGGCGAAGGCTGGCCCCGCCAGCCGTAGCCCTTCCGGCCGAAGCCTGACCCCGCCAAGCCGTAGCCACTCCGGGGC
>CAYQKH010000006.1:23672-51296 GCA_964417945.1 uncultured Opitutales bacterium | reverse complement strand
CAGGCCCATCTGGACGGCCGCAAGCGGGTTTTCGAGGTCCCGGTCACCGCTGTAGCGCTTGTCGCCAAGCCACTCCGCCTCGGCACCCCAGTAGATATCTTCTTCCGGTTCCCAGATGTCTTCGCGCCCGCCGCCGAAGCCGAAGGTTTCAAATCCCATGGATTCTAAAGCGGCGTTCCCGGCAAGGATGAGGAGATCGGCCCAGGAAATCTTCTTCCCGTATTTCTGCTTCAACGGCCAGAGGAGAATGCGTGCCTTGTCGAGGTTGGCGTTATCAGGCCAGCTGTTGAGCGGGGCGAACCGCTGGGATCCGGTCCCGCCCCCACCGCGTCCATCCGCGATGCGATAGGTGCCGGCCGCATGCCAGGCCATCCGAATAAAAAAGGGGCCGTAGTGCCCGTAGTCAGCGGGCCACCATTCCTGGGAGCGGGTCATCAGCTCGTAGAGGTCTTTCTTGACCGCCTTGAGATCCAGGGATTGGAACTCCTCGGCGTAAACGAAATCCTCGTCCATGGGATTGGAAAGGGAGGAATGTTGCCGCAAAATGTTTAATTTCAGTTGATTGGGCCACCAATCGCGGTTGGATATGCCCCCACCCGCACTTTTTTTTAGCGTGCCGCTCATGAAGGGGCATTTACTTTCAGCGTTTACGTCGGAGATGGCGGCACCGTCAGGATCATTTGCGTGTGGGCTTTGCATAGCTAGAATTCGGGAAAGGACAGGGTTTCAAATGATTAGAAATTTATTTAACTGGTAGGATTTCTCCGTTTGGATTGCAAATGAATTGGATTTTTTATGGTGATTAACAGGGGCGCTTCGCCCTGCTATTCGCAAATAAAAAAGAAAGCCCCATACCGGACACTGTTCCCGACCGCTTTTTGCTTCTCGATTGAGCATTCGAGGAGTAAATTTGTGGCATCAACCCCTCCCTGAATCCATGGAAAAAAAGGAATTCCCCCAATACCCGGATATCCACTACCTGCGAGAAAAGGCCCGACGAACGATTCCCCGTTTCGCTTACGAATACGTGGACGGCGGATGCAACACCGAAACCAACCTCCGAAGAAATACCGAGGAAATTCGTGAGGTGCGATTAAAGCCGGTCTATATCCGTAAGATTGAGCAGCCCACCCTCGAGACCAGCCTGTTTGGAACCAGGTATTCCGTGCCCTTCGGGATGGCTCCGGTCGGGCTACAGGGGTTGATCTGGCCGCGAGCCACGGAAATCCTTGCGGAAGCCGCGTTCGAGGCGAACCTACCCTTCTGCTTGAGCACCGTAGCCACCGCCGACATTGAGACAGTTGCCCGCATCACCCAGAGTAACGCCTGGTTCCAACTCTATCACCCGGTGGAAGACGATCTCCGAGATAAACTCCTGAAGCGTGCGGAAGACGCGGGATACCCGGTCCTGGTCATCCTGTCAGACGTGCCGGCTTTCGGTTATCGGTCCAAGGAAATCGTCAACGGTTTATCGATCCCCCCAAAGATGTCCCTGCGGAATATTTTGCAAGTCATGGGCAAACCCAACTGGGCGCTGCAGACCCTTCTTGCGGGGATGCCCGAATTTAAGAGCCTGAACCCTTACATTCCGAAGGGGATGACCCTTCGACATCTCGGGCTCTTCATGAATAAAACATTCTCGGGAGTCTTAAATGAGGACAAAATCAAAGCCATCCGCGACCGATGGAAGGGCAAGCTGGTTTTAAAGGGCGTCGCGAGTGAAGAAGACACCGAAAAAGCGATCGATCTTGGGCTGGATGGAATCATCATTTCTAACCACGGTGGGCGCCAGCTGGATGCCGCAGAATCGACGATCCGTCCCCTCCGGACGATTACCCGAAAGTATAAAGATCGAATAACAGTCATGATGGACAGCGGGATCCGCACCGGACCGGATATCGCCTGCAGTCTCGCGGCCGGAGCGGATTTCACCTTCCTCGGGCGTTCCTTCATGTATGGCGTGGGTGCCCTCGGGAAACACGGGGGCTACCATACCATCAACATTCTGAAACAGCAGCTTTACCAGGTCATGATGCAGCTTCGCTGTGAGCGGGTGTCGGACCTGCCTAACCATCTGATCGAGGACATGGCTCCTCTTCAACAACCCGTCGGACAATAATATGAACGTAAAATTGTTTATTTTCCTTACCCTGATCTTCTCCACTGCGCTGGTCGGGCAGATATCGCTCGATTCCCTCAAGGACGAAGGAGGGAAGCTCCTGGCCGGGGAAAAGGATGTTTTAAAACTCCCGACCGGTTTAACTCGTGATTTCAACCAATTGCTGGGTTCGTTTGACCTTGGTCAAGCCGGGGCAATGAAATCGACCCAGGATGCGCTTTCTGCACTGACCAATGGAAAGGACATCGACGCGCTGAAACTCCTGGACAAGGTGCAATCGGCAGGATTGAAGCCGGAGCAAATAAACCTCCTGAAAGACTTGAAGCTCGGGATCGATCAATATGTCCTCCAGCGCCAATTCGGCAGCCTTCCCGAATTCAAGGGACCGCTGAAAAAGGTGACTCGATCCCTTAAGTCCGGAAACCCTGAGAAAATCTCCTCCGAGCTGAATCAGCTCCTGAAAACGACTACCCCGAGTAAAGACCAGAAATCGCTGCTGATGACGATGCTCAACCAATACCAAAGTTGGTGGTGATCCGGTTTCCTTCCGTTTCCGTCAGCGCTTGAATCTCTACGCTCCCACCTCCCGGATTCCGCAGATCCTGCGGGCTTTTCCGCCTCGGATGGCGGCCGATTTTTTGGGGGAGAGCCGACACTCCGACCACTGGTCGAAGCGATGAGACCAATGACCTAAATGGGTGGCACGATTGAAGACTGGCCCAATCCGATCTCCAAGACAAGACGGTCGACCCGCATTCCGCGCACTCAGGGTGCGGCAATCAATTCTTGGCGCTGTTCGCCCAGTCCTTCGATGCCGAGTTCGACGACATCCCCCGGCTTAAGGTAGCGTTTGGGGTTAAAACCGAAGCCGACTCCAGCGGGAGTCCCGGTTGAGATAATGTCACCGGGCAACAACGACATGAAGCGGCTGAGGTAGGAAATCAAAAAAGGTACTTTGAAAATCAAATTGGAGGTGCAGCCGTTCTGGACCAATTCACCGTTCACCTTCAGCCAGAGTTTGAGGTTGTCGACCGGAGGAAGTTCATCCGGGGTGGAAAGCCAGGGGCCGCAAGGGGCAAAGGTGTCCGCGGATTTGCCCTTCACCCATTGGCCTCCCATCTCCAGTTGCCAGGCCCGTTCGGAATAATCGTTGTGGACACAGTAGCCCGCGATGCAGTCACTTGCCTCGGCTTCGGAAATGCCGTTCGCCCGCCTTCCAATAACGACGGCAAGCTCAACCTCCCAATCGGTCTTGGCGGAACCGGATGGGATGATCGTCGGATCGAATGGTCCGCAATAAGCGGAGGTGGCCTTGAAAAAGACCACCGGTTCCGAAGGAGGCTCCAGCCCGGATTCCACAGCGTGGTCGGCATAGTTAAGGCCGATGCAGATGATCTTGCTCGGTCGGGCGACCGGTGGCCCGATCCGGACTCCTTCGGCTACTTCCGGAGCATTGGAAGCCTGACCTTCCGCCCAAACCTTGAGTCGGTTCATACCTCCTTCGGCGAAAAAGGACTCGTTGTAATCGTCGGTCAACGCACTTGCATCAACGCGTTTACCGTCGGGTAGGATTAAGCCGGGCTTTTCTTCCCCAGGCTCACCAAATCGAAATAGTTTCATAGGTTTACTGATTGAGATTATTCAACTGCCGTAAGGCTACGTGCAGTGCACTCGCTTTGGCAACTTTCGCTTCGGATTTATTCAGGGAACAGCTTCTTCCGTCGGGAGATTTGAGTTCCTTTAGCGTAAGAGGGTGACTCCGCCATCGATATCGTAGGCGGAGCCGGTAATGAAGGAGGCCTCATCGCTGCAGAGAAAGGCGGCCACGGCAGCGACATCACCGGGGTCTCCCATGCGGCCGATCGGTTGATAGCGCGATAGCTGATCAAACATTTCTTCGCGGTTATCCGGATAGTGGCGATCGAGGTAGGCGTCGACAAAGGGGGTATGGACCCGGGCCGGGCAGATGCAATTACAGCGGATTCCCTGATCTACGTAATCGCGGGCTACCGAAAGGGTCATGGTCAAGACCGCACCCTTGGTCATCGAATAGGCGAAGCGGTCCTTCACCCCGATCTTGCTGGCTACCGAGGCCAGATTCAGAACAACACCGCCCCCTGCCCTTTTCATGCGGGGCACGGCCGCATGCAGGCAATGGTAAACCCCTTTTACATTCACGGCATAGACCCGGTCCATTTCTTCCGGAGAGGTCTGTTCCACCGTGCCGATGGAACTGACCCCGGCGTTGTTGACAAGGATGTCCACTTGTTCGCACGCGGCGAAATAGGCTTTCACCGCTTGGAAATCGGTCACATCCAAGGGGTGAAAAAAGGCGGTGTGTCCTTGCTTCACGATTTGCTCAACCGTGGCTTGACCGCCTTCTGTGTTGACATCGAGGACATGGGCGATCGCCCCTTTTTCAGCGAAATGTTCGGCGATGGCTCGACCGATGCCGGATCCTGCACCAGTAATAAATGCATGTTTTCCTTTCATCGCACGAGGAATGGGTCTCAACCCGGAAAACAGCTAGGGCCGAGGGGTTCGAAGGATTTATAGGTGAGGATGAATTCCTGGTGACCTAGGCTTTCGGAAGCCGTCGTTGTTCCCTGCGCGACTTCGAGAATGAGATGGTAGATTTCCTCCCCGATCTCGTTCAGGGTGCCCCGGCCTTCCAGAACCCGACCGGCATCGACATCCATATCCTCCTCCATGCGCCGATAAGTTTCGGGATTGGCGCAGACCTTGATAACGGGCGAAATGACCGAGCCCACAACCGACCCTCTCCCGGTTGAAAAGAGGATGACGTGAGAGCCACAGGCAATCAGCTCGGCGATTTCCGCGTTGTCGTTGATATTTGGAAAACCAAAACGCACTTCTCCATCCGGAACCACATCGAGAAGGTAGAGGCCACCCCGGCGGGGTTGGTCCCCCGGCTTGAGGATGCCGCTGATCGGCGAACTTCCGCTTTTGGCATAAGCACCCATCGATTTTTCTTCCAAGGTGGTGAGCCCGCCTTCCGCGTTGCCGGGAGCAAAGCTCCCATGACCAAGGGTGTCGTAGTAGCGGGCAGCTTTTTCTACACTGGCGACCAGTTCGGAGGACAGCTCCGGTCGTTCCGCTCTCGAAGCCATGATGTGCTCGCATCCAATCAACTCCCCCGTCTCCTCGAAGATGGCGGTTGCACCATTTTTCACAAGGAGGTCGAAACAGCGACCGATGGCGGGATTAGCGGTCATACCGCTGGTGGCGTCGGATCCGCCACAGATAGTGCCCACTACCAGTTCCCGTGGTTTCATGGAGATCCGCGGAATGGCCTCCATCTGTGCTAAAGTGGATTCCACCCAGGCGCAGCCCGCCGCGATGGTTTTTCGGGTTCCGCCGGTTTTCTGAACCCCGATCACCTCGACCGGACGTCCCGATGACTCGATTGCCTTCTTCAAGCTGTAGCGATCGAAGCTCTCGCAACCCAGTGAAACCAACAGCGCCCCTCCGACGTTCGGGTGGGTGCAGAGCCGCTGGAGCATCTTATTGGAGTATTCGTTGGGGAAACAGCCGGGGAAGCCCACCAACTGGACCCCGCGATGCCGATAGGCCCGAACAATCTCCTCTGCGACAAACTTGGAACACTCGACAAGATAAACCACGAGCAGGTGGTTGCGGATTCCTTTTCGCCCGTCCGGGCGCAGCCAGGCTTTAATCTCAGGCTCCATATTTTTCTCCTTCTTCGAGTGTATAAGTGGGCAGGTAATCGCTTTTCATATTGTGAAGGTGCACGTGTTCGCCCGGCTCAATCGGTTTGGTGGCCGATCCAATCGGAGCCCCCCACTTGATGATTTTCCCGCCGATGGGAATAGAACGGATGGCGATTTTATGACCGAGGCCGAGGGATTTTTCGGCAGGATAGTCTCGGTCGCCGATCCGTAGCGAATCCCCAAGCCCGATAGGGCGTGCCAAAGAAGCAATGTTATCCTCCGGATTGAGGAGGATTAACGGATCTTCAACAGGGACCGGATCTGCCATGGCAGAAATCCTGTTGCGGGACTCCCCAATCTCAAGTGAAAAGCACGAAGAGAGCATTAACGGTCCACCATGCGGAACGGCATCCGGAAGGTATAGGACTGGTTCCCCGGGGTCGGTCCGACCGATGTCACACGCTGGAAGGCGGTCAACACCGAGCGGGCGAAAAAATCCTGCTGGCTGCCCCGTTCGAGGCGGACACGATCGATCGAGCCGTCGGGGGCAACATTGAATACGACAACGATTTCGCGGGTGGTGCCGGCGTAACCTTCCGGCTTTTCCCAGACCGCGTTTATACGGCTGCGCAAAGCCGAGATGTAGTTGCTCAGGGCATCCTGGCTGGCGGAGTTCATAGAACTGACCTGCTGGGAAGAGGTGGAGACAACCAGGGTTTCGAGGGATTCCTGTAGGCGGTCAGCGTCAATGCGGGGAATTTCCAGGCGGGGCCGCTGCACCGGACGACTCTGAGGGCGGGGCTCTCCGAATTGGCGCCGGAATTCTTCCGCGGTGATAAGTTGCGGTTCCGGCTCTGGTTCCGGCTGGGGTTCGGGTTGGCGAACTTCCACCCGGGGGCGGGGTGGCGGGTTTACAATCGGCTCGAATTCGGGAATTTGTGGCTGGGTTTCAGGTTCACTGACCTCGGGAAAGGGCGTCGATTCACGGTTGCGCACATCCGCTACCTGCACGGAATCTACAATTTCAAAAACATGCTCGGGAGGCTTCCGCTGAAGGGACTGGATGAGGATCATCAGGGCAAGGAAGAGCAGGCCCCCGCCATGGATGAGGACGGAAACCATCCAGGCCTGCCGGTGATCGGTGCGAATTCGGAGGTGGCGGTCCATCTGATATAGAGTCAGGTTAGGGTTAATTGACCTGGGTATCGAGGCTGATCCTCGTGAGACGATTGGATTTCACGAGGTCTAGAACTTGGATCACCTCTTGGTAGCGTAGGTTCCGGTCGGCCCTTATTTTCAGAACCGGAGGATCGGATCGCGTCGATAATTCAGCCAGCAACACATCCAATCCGTCGAGGTCGACGGGATCCTCACCCCAAAAAATCTGACCTTCGGAATTGATCGAAAGAGTCTGAAATTCCGTAGCTGGGGTGTCCTGCGGGCGCTGGGATTCCACCGGAAGTTGCAATTCAATCGTTTGCTCAAGCAAGGGAGTGGTAATGACGAAGATGATAAGGAGCGCGAAAGCCAGGTCGATCAAGGGCGTGACGTTGATCTCCGACATCGCTGTCATCCGGTCTTTTCTCTGGAAAGTCCGCGCCATTTAAAAAAAGCACGGGCTACTGGGATTCCAGCTCGATCCGGTCAGCCATCGTGCTGGCAAAGTTCTCTAATTCCGTAATCATCATTTTCGAAAGGGTCAGAAGGTAATTATAACCAAAGACGGATGGAATGGCCACGAGGAGGCCCGCCACCGTAGTGAGGAGCGCACCTGAAACCCCCGGTGCCAGACTCTGGAGGGTGGCGCTGCTCTGGCCGGTAATCGAACCAAAGGCATCCATGACCCCCCAGACGGTCCCCAGTAGGCCGAGAAACGGGGCCCCGGTGACAATGGACCCTAGGAGGACCATTTTCGCCTCGTATTCGATCGTTTGCTCGGCCACCGCCCGCTGCAGCGCGTTTTCGACATGGCCCATCCGTAAGGTGGCGACATGTTTATCCCGTGTCTGGATGTCGCCGCCGTAGCGGAAAAAGGCCTGGATGGCCTGGGAGCTTAAATAAGCGTAGGGCCCCCGCCCGAAATTTGAATCCTTGGGATCCATTGCGAGGACCCGGGATTCCTTTGCCAGTTTCCGTTCGAAACTGAGATTTACGGAGCGGAGCCGTCGCAGATCCATCCACTTTCCAATCATCACCGTCCAAGCGAGAAGGCTGAAGATCCCCAGCGCGATGATGATGACCTTCCCCGCCACATTCGATTGGCCAAAATAGGTGAATATATTGGGATCGCTGGCAGCGAGAACCAGCGGATATGGCAACTGGAAAAGATTGAGCATGAATGAAAGGTCGGGGAAACGCTAAATTTCCTGTGAGATTGGGTTGCCGTCACCGATCAGTCAAATTTAAGGCTTCGCCGTTTAGCCGGACGTGGGATGAAATGCGATTGCGAGACAGGAGAAAGGTTCCCAATCTTAAAACGATCTATGCAATTCACCGAAAAAACGTTGAAGGACCTGAATGAACACGCAGGTTCATTAAGTGAAAAACTGAGTGTCGTCGGGTTGGACGGTTTCATCGATAAGCTCGTCACTCCGGTGGCGGAGCGCCGTGGACCCGGGGACAATTTTACGCCGATACCGACAATCACGGACTTCGCCCAGCGCATCGGCGCTGCGGCGGGCAAAAGCGGAAATATCGAGTTTTTCCCGAAAATGGAAAAGCTCGGCGGAAACGGCCCGATCATGGCAGATGCCATGCACATCCTGGGCATCCGAACCCGCTATATCGGCGCGCTGGGTTACCCGGAGGTGCATCCGGTTTTCGAGGATTTTGCACGGAAGACGGAAGCGGTGAGTATTTGTGAACCCGGGATAACGCATGCGGCGGAGTTTGAGGATGGGAAGATCATGTTCGGTTCCATTACAAGCATCGAGGCCATCACCTACGAGCGGATCATCGAGGTAATGCAGGAGGGAATGTTTTTCGACCTGCTCTCCCGGGCGCACCTTCAAGCCTGGGTGAACTGGACGATGATCCCCTATATGACCGCTTTTTTCAGCGCCCTCCTCGACCGCGTCCTGCCGAGCTTAAACAGCCTTGAGCCCCGTCAGTTTTTCTTTGATCTTGCGGACCCGGCAAAGCGCTCACGCGGAGACCTGCGTACCGTTTTAAACCTCGTGAAGCGCTTTCAGGGCTTCGGCAATGTCACCCTTGGTTTAAATTTCAGCGAAGCGCTTCAGGCCGACGAAGTGCTCTTCGGCCACGAACCGGTGGAGCCCACGGAAGAGAACCTGAAACGGTTGGCGGGAAGAATCCGGAATGAGCTGGATATTGGTTGCGTGGTCGTCCATCCCACGGACTCGGCGGCCTGCGCCACCCGCCAGGATTCGGTTTTTATCCCGGGCCCCCTATGCAAGAACCCCTTGACGACAACCGGCGCTGGCGACCACTTCAACGCCGGCTTCATGATGGGGCGCCTTATCGGCCTGGAGCCGCTCTCCTGTACCACACTTGCCATCGCCTGTTCTGGCTTCTATGTAAGAAATGCAAAAAGCCCCACCCTGCAGGATCTTGAAAGTTTCATTCGAAACTGGCCGCAGACGTCCCATTGACAACCCATGAACGAGACCGAAGACACGCCCCACTCCCTTTCCCTTCCGAGCGGCTTTCTCATCACCTTCGAAGGTTCGGAGGGCAGCGGAAAAACCACCCAAATCGGGCGCTTGGCAACCCTCCTGAATGATGCCGGATACGAGGTGGAGGTAACCCGCGAGCCCGGCGGAACGGAGATCGGGGAAAACATCCGCCATCTTCTGAAACACCACTCCGCGGGTGAGCACATGTTCCCGGAAACGGAGCTGCTCCTTTTTGCCGCCTCCCGCGCCCAACTCGTAAGAGAGGTCATCATGCCGGCGATCAAATCGGGCAAGGTCGTTCTCTGCGATCGTTATCTCGATTCCACGACGGTTTATCAAGGGGTGGCCAGGCGGGTAAACAAAGACCCGGTCCGTGCAATCAATGATTTTGCAGTAGGCAATTTGATTCCTGATTTAACCGTGATTCTGGATGTTCCGGCGGAAATCGGTTTGAAACGGATCAAAACGCGAGCCTCGGACCTGCCCGACCGCATGGAGGAAGAAAATATCGATTTTTACCGGCTGGTCCGGGAGGGGTATCTTGTCTTGGCAAAATCCATGCCGGAACGCTTCGCCGTATTCGATGCAACGAAGGACATCATGGATCTGGAAGCGGAAATCTGGGATGAAGTCAGCGAGCGCCTTCTCAACGAATAATCTATCGGAGCACCGGGCCTTCCAGGTGCTGCAGTGCTCGATCTCGCAAAACCGGTTGGCGCAATCCGTCTTGCTTCACGGCGAGGATATTCATGCCCTGGAGCAGATTGCCGCGATTCTTGGCGCGGATATTCTTCGGACCCGGCCAGAGAAAATTCCCAGCCATCCGGATTGTTTTTTTCTCCGGACCCGCGGAAAAGGTCGACAAATCAATATCGGGCAAATTGGGGAAAAAACACAGGGCGAATGGCCTCCCAACACCATGCGTCGCTTCATTCACGACATTCACCACTCACCCCAGGCGGGCGAGCGAAAGGTCGGGATCGTCGTAGAAGCGGATCGGATGAATGACTCCACCGCCAACGCGTTCCTTAAGACACTGGAGGAACCTCCGGCGGATACCACCCTTTTTCTACTCACCACCCGTCCCTACGACCTTCTGGATACGATTCGGAGCCGCTGCTTGAATTTTAAGCTTCCGTCCGAGCTCCAGAGCGTGAAATCCCCCGTTTGGAAGGGGTGGTTGAATGATTACCGGAATTGGCTGAAAATGGTGTCGGAAGGACCCACCTCGAAGCACGAGGTGGCACGAGCAACCCTCGGTGTCTACGGGCTCGTCGCCCGGTTTGAGGGCTTACTGGAGGAGGAAACCGAGCGGGTCTGGTCGGAATATAAGGACAGCCTGCCGGAGAATTTGAATGATGATGAGCGCGCCGCCCTCGAATCCGGTCTTTCCAAAAGTATCCGCACGCAGCTTTTTGGAGACATCGAACAGGCGACCCGGGATTTCGCGGTGCACTCAAATACCGAAGATCATCGCGTCTTCCACCGGCGCTTAAACCGGGCCACGCAAAAGTTGGAACGGGTCGCGTGGCTAATGGACCGGGTTTATTTGAAAGAAAATGCCGCCCTTGAGGCCTTCCTCCTTGATTCCCTGCGGAACTGGTCCGGACGCGGATAGAATCGATCCGTTGAAGAAAGGCCACTCTGGGTAACCTGCCTAAAACTCCGAAATCAGATTGAGGCGGAAATCCTGGCCTGCCGCGGCGTCGAATTGATGGCCCCTCAAGAGGATCCCCCGAAGTTGCCAGGCTTCGTCCAAGTCCACTTTGTGCGTCCACCCCAAGCGCACCCTTGATGGCGGGTCGTCCCCATCCGCTTCGAGGTTGGAAAGAATTTCGCTGCGGGAGCGGATGTCTGCCACCGTTTGTCGGACGTTCGCCTCTACCACGGCTTCCACAAACGTGCTTTTCGAAAAATTCCGGCTTTTTCTTCATGCTCTTCCACGGCGCTCACTGTGGGTTGGATCTTTGCCAGCCATTCCGTCAGGTTAACGGCCTCCACCCCGTCGCAAGCGCCTTTTACGGCCCCGCAGGCCTTATGACCGAGGACCATAATCAGCTTTGAACCTGCCACCATCGTGGCGAACTCCATCGATCCGAGTTGATCGACGTTTTCAACGTTACCCGCAACCCTGCCGACAGAGATATCTCTGATGCCTTGATCAAAGACCATTTCGACGGGAACCCTCGAATCCAGACAAGAAAGAAGGAACGCCTCCGAAAATTGCGCTTTTACGGCCACCTCAATGCGGGGAACGATGTTGGGGTCGCTCAGCTCCCCCTTCATGTAGCGCTTATTCCCTCCATCAGTTGCTGCAGCATAGCATCGGGAGTGAGGCTTCTCTGCTGTTCCGCGGAGGTCGGAAGGTGGTGTCCTGCGAACAGGGCCAGCGGGGTTGAGGCGATCAGGATGAAGAGAAGAAGGGAGGGTATTTTCTTCGTGGGGATTTTGGGTTATAGGAGTTAATTTCCCCCAAAAGAAGAAAAGTTATTCGGGATTCAACCCGCTCCCGGAAAAAAACGTTAGGAATCGGCAGGGATACGTTAGGTGGCCGGGCCGGAAACATTCAGCAGTATGTATTCCATGGAGTCCTTCAACGCCTGCCAACTTGCGTTGATGATATTGTCGCTGGCCCCGACCGTCCCCCAGAGTTCTTCTCCGTTGGAAGATTCGATAAAAACCCGAGTAATGGCATCTGCGCCCTGCTTGCCTTCAAGAATCCGGACATGGTAATCGACCAATTCTACGGATTGAATGATTGGATAATGGGTCCCCAGAGCCTTTCTCAAAGCGTGATCGAGGGCTCCCACCGGACCGGTGGATTCGGCGACGGTGTGGATGGTCTCTCCGTTGATTTCCAGTTTTACGGTCGCCTCGGAGACCATGCGGCCGAGGTGGGTTTGCCTGCTGGAGGAGACGCGATAACCAACTAACTTGAATGGGGATTCCCAATTTTTCAAGAAGCGGTGCAGGAGGAGCTTGAACGAGGCATCGGCAGCCTCGAACTCATACCCCCGAAATTCCAGGTCCTTTAATTCCTTGAGGAACTCCTTCAGGGCTTCGGGATGTTGATCCAAATCGAAACCGACATCCCGTGCCTTCATTAACAAACTGGCTCGCCCGGAAAGGTCACTGACGAGAATGCGGGTACGATTTCCTACGAGTTCAGGATCGATATGTTCATAGCTGCGTTTTACTTTCGCGGCCGCATCGGCATGGATCCCGCCCTTGTGGGCAAAGGCGCTCGATCCCACGAAAGGCTGCTTGATATTCGAGTTGATGTTGGCCATTTCGTCGATGAAGAGCGAAAGGTCCCGCAGGTCTTTAAGGTTTGGACCGCAATTCAGGTTGCGACCCATTTTTAGAACGAGGTTGGGAATAATGGAGGTCAGGTTGGCATTTCCGATGCGCTCACCGATTCCGTTTAGGGTCCCCTGGACAAGTTCCGCTCCGGCTTCGACCGCAGCGAGAGTCACTCCGACGCCGAGTCCACCGTCGTTGTGGGCATGAATGCCGATGGAGATATCCGGGAACCGCAAGCATACTTGCCGGGTGATCTCGGCGGCGCGGGAAACGAGCATTCCTCCGTTGGAGTCGCACAGGCTGAGGTTGTCCGCGCCTCCCTTGAGAGCGGCTTCCAAGGTCGCGAGGGCGTATTCGGGATCGTCGTCAAAGCCATCGAAGAAATGCTCTGCATCGTAAATTACTTCCTTACCGGACGCCTTCAGAAAACGGATGGTATCCTCGATCATGGCGAGATTTTCATCGGGTTCTACCCGGAGCACCTCATTGACGTGCAGAAGCCATGATTTCCCGAAAAGGCTGACGACGGGGGTATCCGCATCAATCAGGAGCTTGACTTGCGGATCATCTTCCGCCCCGAGTTTGGCACGACGGGTGGACCCAAACGCCACCAGTTTCGAATGATCCAATTTGAGGCCACGGACCGCCTCGAAAAACGCCATATCGCGAGGGTTGGAGCCCGGCCAACCGCCTTCAATATAATCGACACCAAATTGGTCTAGTTTCTCCGCAATTCGAATCTTTGCGGGCACAGGAAAGGAGATGCCTTCGGCCTGGGTCCCGTCGCGAAGCGTGGTATCAAAGATTTGGACGGTGGGTTGTGTATTCATGAAAAATGGTTGAAAAGGTCTTAAAGCATGGACCGGTGTTCTGCAATAAAAGAGGCGATCTGCCCGGCCTCGGGTTGGATCGGGAACGATAGCGGCTCACGTGTTTTCAAGGACTCAAGGGAAGGATGCCGTGGATGCAACCCGGTCGCGTTCTCGCAGGTCTCCGGGAATTTAGCGGGGTGAGCGGTAGCGAGGATAAGGGAGGGTCTTCCCGGAGCCAAATCCTTAAAGGCTGTGGCCGTATGGGGATCGCAGAGGTAACCGTGGCGTCGATAAACATCCCGGATGAGAGCGAGGATTTCCGCATCCGTCGTCCGCGAGGCCCGGAAGCCGAATTTTGAAAGGTCGCCGAAATCGTAGCGTCCCGACTCCTGGATTTCTTCCATGATGAAGCAGACGCGATTCGGTTCTTCTTCGCAAAGATAATAAAGCAACCGCTCAAAATTGGAGGCGACCTGGATGTCCATCGAGGGAGCAAGGCTCGGCTTTACCGAGCCGAGAGCATACTTTCCGTTCTGGAACAGGTGATAGAGGATATCATTCTGATTCGTAGCGACCCGGAAACCGGGGAAGGGAACCCCCATTCGTCCGAGGATCCAGCCGGCAAATACATTCCCGAAATTGCCGGTCGGGACGACGACCTCCATCTCCCCCCGCACACTATGCGGAAGTTGAAGCCAGGCATAGAGATAGTAGACACACTGGGCGAGAATGCGTGCCAGGTTGATGGAATTGACTGCAGATAACGAAAGCTCCTCTTTTTGTTTTCGGTCTCCGAAGAGGGCCTTCAATTCCCGCTGAGCATCATCAAACGAGCCCTCGATCGCGAGGGGAAAAACGTCTGGGCTTCCGGTGCAGGTCATTTGGCGTTCCTGTAAAGGGGAAACCTTGCCTTTCGGATAAAGAATGAAGGTATGCACCCCGGCGACTCCCGCCAGTCCGCTGATGGCGGCAGCGCCGGTATCCCCGGAAGTGGCCCCGAGGACATTGATGGGCCGACCGCTTTCGCGGATCTGCTCGGCATAGAAACGCCCGAGCAATTGGAGGGCATAGTCTTTAAAGGCCAACGTAGGTCCCGTAAAAAGCTCTAAAACATATAGGTCCTCTCCAATTTGACGAAGGGGTATCTTACCCGGGACCTCGAAACCGGAATAAGCTTCGTCGATCATCGACTGGAGGATGGGGGGATCGAAATCCGGGGCGAATTTTTCGAAAAACGCGAAACACAACTGACGGTAGTCGTACCCGCTCCATGCATCCAGATACGGCGAAAGGTCGGGGAGTTCCCGTGGCAGGTAGAGGCCACGGTCCGGTGCGAGGCCCCGGCGGACAACCTCCCGAAAACCGGATGGTCCGGCCTCCCCCCGACTGCTGATGAATTCCATCGTTTCGAGTTACTCTCCGGAACCGGGTTCAGCAAAAAGGTTAAAGGCCGCATGGACAGCGCGCGCAGCGGCGTCGGCCTGGTCCGGGGCAATGGCTACGGAGATTTTAATCTCCGACGTGCTGATCAACTGAATACTGATTCCTGCCTGGGCGAGCGCCTCAAAAAAACGGGCGGCCACGCCGCTGTGAGATCGCATCCCGATTCCCACGACGGAAAGTTTGGCAATCGCATCGGATTGAAAAAGGTTGGGTCCCGCAGCGGTGTCGCCGTAATGCTCGCGGATCGCCACCTCGGCCTTCACCACATCGTCCTGAAGGACGGTGAAGGTCATGTTGGCCTTTCCTTCGCGGCCGATATTCTGCACGATCATGTCCACGACAACCCCCGTTTCGTTCATGAGTTGGAAGAGCCGGGCGGCGGTCCCCGGCCGGTCCGGAATATCGCGGACCACGATTTTCGATTGGTTCTTGTCGAGGGCGACGCCACTGACGATGACGTCTTCCATGGAGGGGGCTTCCGCTTTCACTAGGGTTCCTGGGTTGTTGTTAAAACTGGAGCGAACTTCGAAGGGGACCGTAAACTTCTGCGCAAATTCGACGGCCCGAGCCTGCATCACCTTGCTCCCGCTACTGGCTAACTCGAGGAGCTCCTCGTAACTGATTTCCTCGATTTTCCGAGCATCGGGGACAATCCGCGGATCGGCGGTAAAGATCCCCTCCACATCGGTAAAGATCTGGCAGCTTTCCGCATCAAGAGCGGCGGCCATCGCGATTGCCGTGAGGTCCGAGCCTCCACGACCAAAAGTCGTGATCTGCCCTTCCGTGCTGATTCCCTGGAACCCGGCGACGATGACCACCTTCCGGTCGGCCAGCAGTTGCCGGATATCGCCTCCGGTGATCTTGATGATCCGGGCCCGGGTATGGGAGAGATCAGTCTGAATGCCCGCCTGCGGACCGGTTCGGGAAACCGCCGGAACTCCTATGCTACCCAGGGCCATCGCCATCAGGGCAATGGTCTCCTGCTCCCCTACGGACAAGAGCAAGTCCATCTCCCGGGCACACGGATTGGGGTTGAGCAGTCGGGCGCGTTCCAATAACTCATTAGTTACACCGGAACGTGCGGAAACCACCACCACCACCTCGTGACCCGCTTCCCAGGTAGACTTTATTCGATTGGCGACATTACGGATCCGTTCGACGTTCCCGACCGAGGTGCCGCCATACTTCTGAACAATCAGAGCCATCGTTCAGCTTTCTGGTTCAAAGATCCGGAGCAGCACTGGGGGCTCAAGGAGGACTCGTTTCAAGCGGCGCAAGGAACTGACGAGACGGGCTATGTTTTGCTCGTTGGTTTGATGCGTGGTGAGGTAGAGGTTGGCGGCATTTCGTCCGGAGATCGGTATCTGGTTCACGGTGGCGAGGCTGATCGACTCCCGGGCAAGGATCGGAGTAATCCGGGCTAAAACGCCCGGCTCATCCTTGACTTTCAATCGAAGATAAAAACGACCTTTTATCGAATTGAGGTCGGCGAGCCGGTTCTCTCGAATGCGACTGGGGCCCTCTGTTTCCTTATAGACCGGCTGCCCGGTCAGTGCTTTCACCGCGTCGGCAATATCACTGATAACGGAGCTTGAGGTTGCATCCTGGCCAGCGCCGCGTCCGATCATAATGGTGCGTCCGACAACATCACCGTGGATACTCACGGCGTTATAGACATCATCGACCCCGGCTACGACTTCATCCTCCCTGATCAGGCTCGGCAGGACCGAAACCGACAGCTTGTCTTCCTCAAGCGAGCGAATCGCGGCGATCAGCTTGATTTTATAGCCAAGTTCACGGGCGATCCGGATATCCTCGAGGGCAATTTGCCGAATCCCTTCCAAGAGCATTTGCCGTGGTTTCACCCAGATGCCATGGGCAAGATAGGCGAGGATAGAAGCCTTGTGGGCCGCGTCGTAACCGTCGAGGTCAAGGGCTTCATCCGCCTCGACATAGCCGAGTCGGCGCGCGTCCTGAAGGGTTTCCTCAAAGGTGAGTCCTTCCCGCTCCATTCGGGTGAGGATATAATTGGAAGTTCCGTTCAGGATACCGAAAATGAGGAGGAAACGGTTGGCGACAAGACCCTCTTTCAAGATCTTGATGACCGGAATCCCTCCGGCAACACTGGCTTCATAAAAATAATGGGCTTCGCATCGCTGGGCTTCCCGGAAGAGGCGGGCACCATGATCGCAGATGAGCGCTTTGTTGGCCGTGACCACCGTTTTCTTCTGTTGAAAGGCGCGGAGCGTTAAATCTTTAGCTTCGCCAGTGCCCCCCATCAATTCACAAACGATCTGGATTTCGGGATGATCTACGATGGCTTCCAGGTCGGAGGTCAGGACTCCCTTGGGGAGGCGAATGCTGCGTTTCTTATTCAAATCGCGCACTCCCGCCGCGACCAATTTTAGCCGGACACCAAGGCGACGCTCCAGGGCTTCCTGATTAGCCTTGACGTGCTTCCACACGCCTTGGCCCACCACGCCGAGGCCCAGAAAACCGATTCCAATTGTGGTCTGTTCACGCATGCATCTAATGGGAATAAAACGACTATCAAAGCGTTCGTCCTTTTCGCTGCCAACCCCAATTTCTAGCCCCGGCGGAAACGGTTCTCCTCCCCCTTCACGAGGCGCTGAATATTCTCTTTGTGTCGGATGAGAATCATCAGCCCGAGCAGGACGGAAAAATAGAAATCGCCTGGGAAGGATTGAAAAAACCAGGAGGACACGGGAAGACTGACGCCAAGGAGGATAGAGGCCAACGAGACGTAGCGCGTGCCGTAAAAGATAGCCAACCAGATGCCGATCCCAATCAGGATAACCGAGGGCTGCATGGCCAAAAGGCCTCCGACCGTCGTGGCAACCCCCTTTCCGCCACGAAATTTCAAGAAGACGGAAAAAGAATGCCCGAGAATGGCCGCCATCAGCCCGAGGATCGGTAGCCACAGGAAAATCTCACCCTCACCCTCAAAGATTACCGGCCAAAAGGCGGCGGTGAAGCCCTTGAGAAAATCGAGGAAAAAGACCAGGTAACCGGGGCCTTTTCCCAGGGTCCGCAGCACGTTGGTTGCTCCCGGGTTGCCACTACCAGCCTCAAAAATATCCACACCCCGCGAACGGGCGACCAATACCGCAAAAGAGATCGACCCAAGGAGGTATCCGATGACCAGGACAAGAGTGACGGATAGGGCGGCCATGCGATCAAGAGAGAGCCGTTAGCAGTGGATCATCTGCGTCCGGATTACCCCCTTAACGGCGGCGATACGGTTGATGGTCTCGGGCCCCGGATCGGAGTCCAATTCAAATATGGCAAGGGCCGTTTTGGCAATTTGTGACCGGTTGAGAGAGAGATTGGCAATATTGACTCCAGCCTGTCCGAGCAAGGTCCCGATTGTCCCGACAATGCCCGGGGTGTCCCGGTTTTCCACGAAAAGAAGCGGGCCATCCGGAGTCACTTCGATGTCGCGGTCGTTGACCTGGTGGATACGGGGCATTTGCGCATTTCCGAGAAGGGTTCCCTGAACGGAATATTCCGAGCCGTCCGGCCCGATTGCCCGAACCTCGATAAGCTCGTTGTAGTCCATCTCGGTATTGCTTTTGGTTGAGTTGACGGCGATCCCCAGGCGCTTCATTTCCAGAGGCGCATTCACGTCGTTGACCTCGTTCCCCTTAATTTTTAAAAGGTAGCCCCGCTGGATTGCGCGGGTTAAAGGCAGGGCGTCAAGGTCCACGATTTTTCCCCAGTAGGTGATTTTCAGCTCATTGATCTGGTCGGGGGTGATTTGCTGAATAAAAGTTCCCAGGCTCGTTCCAAGGTCGAGATAAGGCCGAAGAATCTGCAGGGTTTTCGCGTCGACGGTCGGCGCATTGATCGCGTTGTGAATGACCCCGCCCATGATCGCCTCGCAGATGGCTTTCGCGATCTGGATGCCGACACCCTTCTGGGCCTCAGCGGTGGATGCGCCGAGGTGGGGGGTTAAAACAAGGTTAGGAATCCCGCGAAGGGGGCTGTCTTGAAGCAAAGGTTCCTCCTCGTAGACATCGAGGCCGGCGGCGGCGACTTTACCGGACCGCAGGGCTTCGGCCAATGCGGATTCTTTGATGATCCCCCCCCGCGCGACGTTGAAAATGCGGACGCCGTCCTTCATCTTCCCGAAGGCTTCCTCATCAATCATATGACGGGTTTTTTCGGTCAGGGGCATGTGAACGGTGATGAAGTCCGCCCGGGCCATTGCTTCGTCAAATTCGACAACCTCGACATCCAGAGAACGTGCCCGGTTTTCGGTCAGGTAAGGATCAAGTCCGAGGATCTTCATTTCGAAGGCTCTTGCCCGGCGGGCCACCTCCGCGCCGATCCGCCCCACGCCGATAATAGCGAGCGTTTTACCCGATAATTCAGACCCGGCAAATTGTTTCCGATCCCATTTGCCTTGCTGCATTGAGGCATTGGCCTGGGGAACGGGACGCACCCCGCAGAGCAGATGAGTCATCGTCAACTCTGCGGTTGCGACGGTGTTTCCTTCCGGGGCGTTCATCACGATGATTCCGAGTTCGGTGGCGGCCTCCACGTCGATATTATCGACCCCGACTCCTGCCCGACCTACCGCTTTCAAATCGGAGGCGGCTTCCAGAATTTTCCGGGTGATCCGGGTTTCACTTCGCACGATAATGGCGTCTGCATCGGATACCAGTTCGAGCAGTTCCGGTTCGGACTTTCCAAACGCCTTTACGACATCAATGTTTCCGTTGTTTTCGAGGTATTCGATGCCGACTGGGGCGATCCGGTCGGCGATTATCACCTTCAGCATAATTAGTGGGTTGGGATTATTCAAAAAGACAGCTCTTAATCACTCGGTGATTGAAGGTCCAACCATTTCCCCGGTTCTAGGGAAAAAGGGAGGACGCTTGACTAAAAATAGACATCTGGTGTGCTGATCTTTTGTCCTATGTTCGAATCGTTGACCGACCGCCTGAGCAACGCCTTCCGCAATCTTCGCGGAGTTGGCAAGCTGACCGAAGACAACATGGCCGAGGCCCTGAAAGAGGTGCGTCAGGCCCTCCTTTCCGCGGATGTTCATTTCAAGGTTGCCCGGGAATTTATTAACGAGGTTAAGGAGGAATGCGTCGGGCAGGAGGTGCTCAAGGAAGTCACGCCGGGCCAACAGATCATCAAGATCATCAATGACAAGCTCGTTGATCTTCTCGGAGCGGAGGCGGTCGAGCTGGTGGATTCCCGTCCCTTGAAGATCATGATGGTCGGTCTTCATGGCTCAGGGAAAACCACCACCACCGCCAAGCTCGCCCGTCACCTCACCCGCAATGGTTATCATCCGGCTCTCGTCGCCTGCGATGTCTACCGCCCCGCCGCCATCGACCAGCTGGAGATGCTCGCGAAAGAAGGAAATTTCCGCTTTTTCGCCGACCACGAATCGAAAAACGTTCCCAAAATCGGCAGTGCCGGACTGGCTTTTGCCGCCGAGCAAAAAGCGGATGCGATCCTTTTCGACACCGCCGGCCGCCTGCAGATCGATCAGGACCTGATTCAGGAAATTATCCATCTGAAAAAGGCGATCCAACCCGATGAGATCCTGCTGGTCGCGGACAGCGCACTGGGGCAGGAAGCGGTGAATGTAGCCAATCATTTTCACGAGGCGGTGGACTTGACCGGTATCATCCTGACCAAGCTGGACGGCGACGCCCGGGGTGGAGCCGCAATCTCCATGAAGAAAATTACCGGCGTGCCGATCAAGTTCGTCGGAGTCGGAGAGAAGATGGAAGCCCTAGAGCGCTTTCACCCCGATCGGATGGTTTCCCGAATTCTCGGGATGGGCGACGTCGTCTCCCTTGTTGAAAAAGCGCAGGAAACCATCGAGGAAGAGGAGGCCGAAAAGCTGGCCGAAAAATTGCGAAGGGCGGACTTCAACTTCGAGGACTTCCTCCAGCAGATGAAGCAGATCAAAAAGATGGGCTCGATCGGATCCCTCGTCGGAATGATGCCGGGCATGAGCGGCGTCGAAGTTGGCGACAAAGAGGAAAAACAGCTGAAGCAGACCGAGGCGATCATCCTTTCGATGACGCCGAAGGAGCGGCAAAACCCGAACCTGCTGAACGGTCGCCGCCGTATGCGCATCGCAAACGGGTCAGGAGTGACGGTTCGCGAGGTCAACCAGTTGATCAAACAGTTTTCCCAGATGCGGAAGATGATGAAATCGATGCGCGGTAAGAAAGGGAAACGAATGATGCAGCAAATGCAGGCCATGCAAGGCAAGGGAGGCGAATCTTTCCCAGGTCTTCCGGGATTGTAATTTCCCCGGCTAGTCTCCATACTCTGGGTTCATGATTATCGGCATACCGAGGGAATTAAAGTCGATGGAGTATCGGGTCTCTCTGGTTCCCGCTGGGGTAGAGGTGCTGCTGCAGGAAGGCCATCAGGTTTGTGTTCAGGAAGGTGCCGGTCGTGGCAGCGGCTTTTCAGACGCTGACTACGAGGAGGCCGGAGCCCTGCTCGTGGAGTCTGCGGAGGCGGTTTTTTCCAATGCGGACATGATCGTAAAGGTCAAAGAGCCGCAACCAGAGGAATACGATCGCATTCGCGAGGGCCAGATTCTCTTCACCTATTTTCACTTTGCCGCCAGCGAGGAACTCACCCGGGCGATGATGAGCGCCGGGGTCGTGGCCATCGCTTACGAAACCATCGAAACGGACCAAGGCAAGCTTCCCCTCCTCACCCCGATGAGCGAAGTGGCTGGGCGGATGGCGGTTCAGCAGGCGGCGAAATACCTCGAGCGCGAGTTCGGTGGAAAGGGCAAATTGCTCGGCGGGGTTCCCGGGGTGTGCCCAGCGGATGTGCTTATCCTGGGTGGAGGAATTGTCGGCACGAACGCAGCGAAAATTGCTGCAGGACTGGGCGCCCAGGTCACCCTTCTCGACGTGGATCTCGAACGGTTACGCTATTTGGAGGACGTGATGCCACGTAATGTCCGTGGAATCATGTCCGATCCAGCGACCATCCGGAACCTCGTCGCAGAAGCTGATGTGGTCATCGGCGCAGTGCTTGTTCACGGGGGAAAAGCCCCAAAACTGATCACCCGTGAACACCTCAAATCAATGGAGGACGGGTCTATTCTCGTCGATGTTGCCATCGACCAGGGCGGCACCTTTGAAACCTCGCGCCCGACGACCCACGAGAACCCGATTTACGAGGTGGACGGGGTTATCCATTACTGTGTCTCGAACATGCCCGGAGCCGTTCCCCAGACTTCGACTCTTGCCCTAACCAATGCGACACTGCAGTATATCCGTGAAATTGCGAGGAAGGGCTGGCGCGAGGCCGCGAAAATAAATCCGGCGATCGCCCGCGGGATAAATATTGCCGATGGATCCGTCGTCTATCCCGCAGTTGCCAACGCTTTCGATCTCACCCCCGTCGGTCTGGAAGAAATCATTGCGGACCACTGACCCTTCAGGCGAAAAGGTTTCCCCGTCGGAACCGCCACGTGCTGAATGCCAGGGCGAGCCCGGTAAAGGCGACGAGGAGGCCAGTCTGAAGAGCGGCGCCGGACAAACCGCGCTGAGCCCAGAGAATCTGCTCGTATCCCTCGATTGCCCAGTAAACGAGCGTAAAAACGCTGAAAACCTGGATCCAGTCCGGCATTAAGGAGATGGGCCACCAGGCCCCACCCAGCGCACTCATCGGCAGAATGAAGAGCGTTGCATAAGCATTGGCCTGAGCGGAGGTTTTGCTCACTGAACTCAAGAGCATGCCGAAGGAAGTACACGACAACGCGACAATGAAGCTGTAGAGCGCAAGGGCACCGAAGATAGAAAAAATCTCGATACGGAAAAAGAACCAGCCGGAAAGAAAACAGATGATCAGCTGGCTTAACCCGATAAGCACCATGAGGAGAAACTTACTAAAGAGGATATCCTCGCGGGAAACCGGCCCCGAGAGGAGCCGGTAGAAGATTCCCGAATGCTTCTCATCGAAAAGGCTGCTGGCCGCGCCGGTCAGTGAAAAGAGGAGAAACATGATCGCCCACCCTCCGATCATCCGGGTCCCAACCGGATTCCGGACCTCTTTCCCCACCAGTTGCTCCTTGCGCAGGTCGACCACTTTGGAAAGCAGGGCATTGAACTGCTCGGTCATGTCGTCCGCACCCACCTCGCCGGATCCTGCCACCAATCCCCCCATCGGGTTGTTCTCAGTTAAAAATTCCCGGGTATCTCCAATCGGAATGGCGAATGTTCCCGCGACGGTTTCCGCTATACCGGCATTGAATTGCTCGATTTCCTTTTCGGTGAAAAGTCCCTGCATCGAGTTTTGGATTTCCTGGAGGTAGATTCTCGGGGTCTCGCTGAAGAGAGTTCGCTGGATTACCCCCTCCACCATCTGTTCTTCGATAAGATTCTGTGGATTGTGCAGGTAATGGACCTTGATGCCGATCCCCCGTTCAGCCACGGCATCTTCCGGAAAGACAAGGGCGAATTGGAGCTGGTTCTCCGTGATCATCCGCCGGACCTTTTCCTCCGTCAGCGGTTTCGATTCCTGCTTATTCTGCAAATCCGTGATCACCTGGACGGTTTCGCTTTCGGCCAAACGCGATATCAACTCCCGGGTCAGGGGAGACCCGCTTTCATCAACGACCCCAAGTCGGATGCCGGATGGGCCGGCGGTACCTCCCTCCCCCGCCCCGAAGATCGAGCCGAATAGAAAGATGACCAGCACGGGCATCAGGTAGGTAACCACGACAACCGGGCGGTCTTTCCAGAAAACCCAGAGGTCTTTTTTTAGTAGCTGGATCCAGGCAGGCATGAAGTTAATCGCGGAGGGAACGACCCGTCAGGTGGAGAAAAACCGCCTCAAGGCTGGGCTGCTTCAAACGAAAGTGCCGGTATTCCATCCCTACTGCCTCGACCTTGGCGAAGAACGCGGAGAGAAGGAAGGAGTCGTGGATTTTGAGGATGGCGGATCCATCCGCGCTGGGAACCGGTTGGCCGAATTCTTCCCAGATGGGTTCCAGGGAGTCGGCAGGGGCCTCGCTGCTGATTATCAATTCTTCCTCATACGGGAGCAGATTTAACAGCTCGTTCAAGGAGCCCTCTGCGACAATTCTCCCATGGTCGATAATGGCGATCCGGTTGCAGAGCCGTTGCACCTCTTCCATGTAGTGAGTCGTGTAGATGAGGGTCATGCCCCCGGCATTCAACTCCTCGAGAAACTCAAAGATCGCATTTCGGCTGTGTGGATCCACTCCCACTGTCGGCTCGTCACAGAAAAGGATTTTCGGTTTATGAACCAGCGCGGTGATCAGGTTCAGACGCCGTTTCATCCCTCCCGAAAAAGTCCGAACCTTGTCACCCCGGCGATCCGTCAACTGAACCGCTTCCAATAGCGGAAGCGCCCGTTTGTAGACCTGCTCCGAGGAAAGCCCGTAAAGGCTGCCGAAAATCAGAAGGTTTTCCATCGCGCTCAACTGATCATACAAAGCCAAGTGCTGGGGAACGAAGCCGATACAGCGCTTCCAGTCCTCGTCAACACATTCCACGGCACCCTCTCCGCTGTTCACAGTCCCACTGTCCGCACCGATGAAACCGGTGAGGATGTGCATGAGAGTGCTTTTTCCCGCTCCGTTGGGACCGAGCAAACCAAAGAAATCTCCTTCCCTCACACGGAGCGTTACTCCGCCGAGGGCCTCCGTTTTTCCATAGGATTTCCCTACCTCAAGGAGCTCAATCATCGCTCAGAGGTCAAGGTTTCGGAAAAGGGCCTCCAGCTTGGAGGGATCCTTTTTCCCCGGAGTGGATTCCACCCCGCTGTTGAAATCGACCATATCGGGAGTGGTTTGCTCCATCGCTTCGACAATGTTGTCGAGGCCAAGTCCGCCGGCAAGGATCCAACGCTTGTGTGCGTAGAGCGTTCTCCATTCCTCGAAACGACCCCAATCCGCAGGCTTCCCGGTTCCTCCATAAACCAATGGATCTTGGGAGAAGGTATCGAAGAGAATCGTGTTGGCAAATTCCAAAATCGTTTGGGGGAAGGACTCTCCCGGTGGTATTTTGGGCGCAAGCCAAAGCGCCTCCGCCCCGACCAGCCCGGACCAGCCCGCGAGAGTGGCGAGCCCAAGATCGTATGGGCAATGGAGCTGAAAGGCATCAAAACCCAGCCCACGATACTGCTCGAGAAGATCCGTCCCGGGATTGACATCCACGAGGACCCGCTTGCCTTGCGGAATGGCTTCGAACAACTCCGGAATCCGCTCCCGGGCGACCGCTCGCGGGGAACGGCTGAAAACATTCAGCCCGATAAAATCCGCACCGAGCCGTAATGCCGCTTCGGCATCTTCCGATCGGGTGATACCACAGATTTTTATTTGGGGACGCAACTTCATGGAAGGTTCGGAACACCCGATAGGGCAACAACCTAGGCAATGGGGCTGAATCCTATCCGTAAAGTCAAAAGCTAAACCTCCGCGTTGGCACTGGTTGTATCTTGAAGAATCGCCTCAACGATCGCCTCAAGGGTGGATTTTTCCGCCTCCACGGGGGAGGAAACCCCCGCCTCGATCAGGGCTCCGGTCGTGATCGGGCCCATCGATACAGCTCGGGGTAGACCGTGGCCGGACGCACATTCGAATCGTGTGCGATGGCGTTGGTAGTGCTCGACCGTACTGGAGCTCGTGAATACCACGTAATCCAGACCTTCCCGGCTGACCCAATCCAGGTCGGGGGCTTCCTCTACCGGAGGGTAGAAGGTTTCATAGACCTGAAGGGTGTCAACGATCGCTTCCCCCTCCTCCTCCAACCGCCGGACCAGGACCTCACGATTCAGGTTTCCGGTAACGACCAAAACCATGCTGTGGGGGAGACTTTGAGTTTGTACCAAAGCTTCGACCATTGACTCGGAAACCGAGTGCTCGGGCAACAGGTCGACTTCAAGTTTCCATTTCTCAATCTCCCGCGCTGTACTTTGACCGATTGCGGCGAAGCGAGCACCACCGATCGAACGAATGTCCGGAAAGGCTTTAAAAAAAAGCTCGAAAAAGGTCCGGACGCCATTCGGACTAGTAAATACCATCCACTCGTAACTGGAGATTCCGGCGAAAACCTCCGCGAGGACCTGAGGGTCCACTGCGGGGCGGGTTTCGATCAGCGGGATTTCCGCGACTCTGGCCCCTTGCGCTTCCAGGAGTCCGCGCAGCCGTCCAGACTGGTTCCGGCTTCGAGTGATCAGGATCCGTTTACCGTGGAGGGGACGGAGCGAATACCAACTCCACTCCGGGTTCCGCCGAACCACCTCCCCGATGAAAATGACGGAAGGAGAATTCATCCCACTTTGGCGAACAGTCTCGACGAGATCCCGAAGCGGCGCTTCGACGTTTTTCTGGCGGGGGGTAAAGGCCCATTGAATGATCGCCGTCGGCGTCCGCGGATCCAGGCCGCCCGCTTCCAACTCCGCCACGATCTCAGGAAGGCGGTCCATTCCCATATAGATGCAGAGCGTTCCCCCGCAATTGGCGAACTCGCGCAAGCGATTACGCGGGGCTTCTTTCGTGGGGTCTTCGTGGCCAGTGAGGAAGATAAGGCTCGAACTTCTGCTGCGATGGGTGAGCGGGATTCCGCATGCCGCCGCCGCCGCGAGGGCCGCCGTTACGCCGGGAATGATTTCGAAAGGAATGCCCGCCTCTGAAAGGGCTTCAATCTCTTCCCCGCCACGACCGAAGATAAATGGGTCTCCACCCTTTAAGCGGACAACCTGAGCCCCTGTATGGGCTCGCTGCACCAACGTTTCCGTGATGTCAGCCTGCCGGTGGGCCTGTCTTGCCGATTTGCCCTTACCCATCAGGAGAATTTCGCAATCCGGTCTCACCCAGGTTGCAAAAACCGGACTGACGAGCTGATCCATTAAGAGGACATCGCAGTTTTCAATCAGCGACCGGCCTCGCAACGTAATTAAGTCGGCATCACCCGGTCCCGCCCCAACCAGATAGACTTTGCCCATCGAGTTCATTGGAGAAAGGGGAAGTTGCGGTTCATCAAGGCGTCCAACCGGTTCTCGGTTTCCTTCGGTTTTTCGATGGGAAACGGTTCCGATACCTTTCCGGTTGCCTCATGGAAAATATGGAGATGCGCGCCGTCATAATGAACCCCGGTGGCGACGTGGCAGCCTCCTCCAAGCCGGGACAAAACCTCACGTTCCAGACTGACCGCCTCTCCCGTGGCGATGCACAGACTATGGGATAAGGCTTCCGCCAATGCAGGTCGGCATTGAAGGGCGACTGCAGCCTGCCCGGCGGCGGGAACCATTTCATCTAGTGAGAAGGAGGAAAATTCGATCCCCTCAAATTCGTTTAAGCCGAGGCGGTTTAAGCCCGCTGCGGCCAGGATCGTCGCGTCCGCGTTCCCGAGGAGGACTTTCTTCAAACGTGTATCCACATTTCCCCGAATCTCTCCCCAGCATGCCTTCGGGAAGAGAGCCTTGGCCTGTTGACGGCGGCGGGGGCTGCTCGTGGCGATTTCCCTCAACTCGGAAAGCCCCTCCCGCTTTGCCAGAACATCATGAGGGTCCTCCCTGGGCAGGTAGCCGACGATCGTTAGTCCGGATGGTTCTTCCGTGGGAAGGTCCTT
>CAYQKH010000006.1:0-23662 GCA_964417945.1 uncultured Opitutales bacterium | reverse complement strand
TGGCGCTGTGGATCGCGATATGTGCCTTTCCTTCAAGAATTGCTTCTTCCAGTTCCTTAGTGAACAACCCTTTCCCGCCGCGTTCTTCCAAAGACCAGCTTTTCCTCCGGTCACCGGTAGTTGTTACTTCCTTGATCTCGATCACAAGCCCGGGAAACTGCGCGCGCAAGTGCTCCGCGGCCAGCTCCGTTTGCCGTCGGGCCAGTGGGCTCCGGCGGGTCGCCAGGGTTAGCGCCTCAAATTCCATGTGTCTATACCAATAGGTAAGGTCGCCAAGGTCTCAACCCTTAGCGACATGATGAAAAAAAATTTACCGGACTCAGTTGGAGTAAGAGGCCTGAGTACCTTTCAAGTTCTTTTTCGGAATCCAGGGCATCAAGTTGCGGAGACGGCGGCCGGTTTTTTCGATCGGCAGCTTTTCCGTATCCTTCAGCCACTGCTTGTAGTTAGGGAGCCCGTTCTGGTATTCTTTGACCCATTTGCGGGTGAACTTCCCGCTTTGAATGTCTTTCAGGATCGCCTGCATTACTTTCTTGGAGGAGGCGTTGATCACTCGCGGACCACTGACCATGTCCCCGTATTTCGCGGTCTCGGAAACGCTGAAACGCATACCGGAAATTCCCGACTCTACAAAAAGATCCACGATCAATTTTAGCTCGTGCAAGCATTCAAAGTAGGCCATTTCCGGTTGATAACCGGCCTCGACCAAGGTCTCGTAGCCGGCGAGAACCAAGTGGCTTGCCCCGCCGCAGAGCACGGCCTGCTCGCCGAAAAGGTCGGTCTCGGTTTCTTCCTTGAAAGTGGTCTGGATGACCCCGGCGCGGGTGCCGCCGATGCCCTTCGCCCATGCCAATGCCACCTTTTTCGCATTCTTCGATGCATCGTTGTGGATGGCAATGAGGGCAGGAACCCCTTTCCCTTCGACATATTGGGACCGCACGACATGGCCCGGACCTTTCGGGGCGACCATGATGACATCCACATCGGTGGGGGGCTCGATCAGGCCGAAGTGGATCGTCAAGCCGTGTGTGAACAAAAGAGTCTTACCCGGGATCAGGTGCGGCTTGATGTCCGATTCGTAAACTTCAGGTTGCCGCATGTCCGGGACCCCGATCATGACGACATCCGCTTTTTGCACCGCTTCCTCGGTCGTGTAAACCTCGAAGCCGTGTTCTTTCGCCACTTGGATGGATTTGCTCTTCGGATAAAGCCCGACGATTACGTTACAACCGCTATCCTTCAGATTGAGGGCGTGGGCGTGCCCTTGGGAACCGTAGCCGATGACGGCCAAGGTTTTCCGGTTGATCGCGTTCAGGTTTGCATCCTTTTCGGTGTAGACTTTTGCAGGCATATTCTAGGGGAACTGTTTTAAAAGAATTGTGACCCAACCGAACCTGTTTGAGCTTGGCAACGACGAAATGTTGGTCCTTTTATCAAGGATTACCCGGAGGCATTATCGTCCCGCCTCGTATAGGTGCTGCGTTCAAGGGCGACATTTCCGGTGCGGGCCATCTCCACCACTCCAAAGGGGATAATCAGTTCGAGGAAGGCACGGATTTTGTTCTCATTCCCGGTGACCTCGATCACCACGTAAGTCTTTGATACATCAATCACCTTCGCCCGAAACACGTCACATATTTGAATGATCTCGGACCGAGTTCGGGTATCGGCCTTCACCTTGAGCATGACCAATTCCCGGGCCACCGCCTCTGTTCCCGTAAAGTGCTTAACATCAATTACATTGACCAGCTTTTCCAGCTGCTTGAACGCTTGGTCCAGCGCTTGATCATCACCGATGATCGTTGCGGTTATGCGCGAAAACTCCGCTCTTTCGGTCGGCCCTACATTCAGCGTTTCAATATTAAAGCCGCGGCCGCTGAACATGCCGGCAACCCGCGCAAGAACACCGAACTTGTTTTCCACTAAAACGGAGATGGTATGTCGCATCGAATAAAGGGGTATGGATCAAAAGAAAGAGTTGTTTTAATGCTTTTCTCTTTGGGATCAACCCCCATTCCAGACAAGGACGAAATTAGCTTGATTTCTCACCCCGCCCCATGCTTGAAATTCACCTTTGGGGCGCCTAGCTCAGTTGGTTAGAGCAACTGGTTTACACCCAGTAGGTCGCAGGTTCGAATCCTGCGGCGCCCACCACCCATTTTCCCGGCAGCTCCGCTGACGCTGGAAAATGGAGTGCCACGCCGTAGTAAAACGAAGGCGGGCCAGGAGTGCCACGCCGTAGTAAAACGAAGGCGGGCCAGGAGTGCCACGCCGTCCCCGTCACGCCGCAGCCCCGGGCGAAGGCGGAAGTAAAACGAAGGCGGGCCAAGGAGTGCCTATACCTGGCCTCGCCCCTCGGCGCTTTGATCATCCTCTACATTCATGAAGGCAAGGTCCCCCGAATCATCGGCAAAGCGGGTGATCCCGACCCTTTTAATCGCATCGTCATCGACCTTCTTCAAGGGCGTGTAACTGGGATGGTGCGCTTCCCGGTAAGGGTTATTCCGGGCGGAATTGTAGCAACAGATGAGTGACCAACGGGAATGGTCCGATTGATTTTGATCGGAGCGATGCAGGGTATTGGCGTGGAAAAACAGGGTGTCGCCGGGATTCATCTCGACGTAGATTTTTTCCAAAACCTTTTCGGCTTCCTGGACTCGTTCCAGATCCGCGCCGGCCTGATCCCCAGTTTGCTTATGGGTAATGCGTCCCATGTGGTGAGATCCTTTCAGAACCTGCATGCAGCCATTTTCCCGCGTGGCCGGATCCACCGCGATAAACGCCGAGGCCAGGTGAGGAAACAAAAGGTAATTCTCATACCAATATCCATAATCCTGATGCCAAGCCCAAGCGCCGCCCACTTTGGCATCCTTCAAGATCATTTTGGAGTGGTAGTGATAGGCCTCTCCTCCGAGAAGCTGTTCCACTACGTCAACCAGGCGCCGGCAGCGAGCGAACATTCCGTAAATGCCGTTTCCCGGGTGATTCCACAGGGTGAGCCGGACGGAACCGCCCTCCCCGTCGTCTCGGCCCACGGAACGTTTATCCATCTCGCGGTCTCTAGTGGCCGACTGGTGGAGCAGGTCGATCTCTTCCCGGTCGAAAAGAGATTTTATTACGATGTAGCCGTCGCGGTGATAGGCTTCAATTTGCTCGAAGGTTAACATAACCACACCACTAAAGGGCCGAAAAGAATAATGGAATTCTAAAATTAAAGGAAAAAGTTCACCCGATCACTCTATTGCGATCCAGAACGGGTGCTCTTCAAGAGAATCGCGATTCACCCGGAGTAAAAAAGGGGTGGGACGCCAATTATCGATTTACGTGAACCCGTTCACATATCAAACGAAGGGAGGCCTCAAGATCCCCATCCGCGGTCTTAAAGGAATCGGAGTCGATCGTAAGCGGGGCTCCTAAAACCACCAGCGGGGCACCATACGACGGGCAGGCAATCGCCTGCTCGATCGACAGCCCGCCTACCGCCTGAACCGGAATCGATACTGCGTCCACAACCGCCTTCAGTTCGTCCAGCGGACTCGGCATGAGAAGACCGCGGGCAGCGATTCCTCTTCGTTCATCATATCCAATGTGGTGGACGACATATTGGCAGCCGAGATCCTCCAACCGCTTGGCACCATCCACCATCGACTCGCAGGCTAGGTTGTCTCCCATCACCTCGACACCGAAATCCTTTCCAGCCTCGACGACGCAGCGGATGGTCTCCTCGTGGGCTTTGGCCATGACGACGACATGGGTCGCTCCGGCCTTTGCCATCATTTCGGCCTCGAGATATCCCCCGTCCATCGTTTTCAGGTCCGCCACGATGGGATAATCGGGGAAGCGTTCGCGGAGTCGGCGAACTCCGTGAAGGCCCTCCGCAAGCAGTAACGGGGTTCCCGCTTCGAGCCAGTCAACTCCTGCCCGGATCGCCAGCTCGGCGGTTTCCAGCGCTTCTTCGATGTTGGTGAGGTCAAGCGAAATTTGCAGGATTGGGTTCATTATGTCCATTCCATACTTGAGGTCATTTTTCCGCAAAAGAATTCGAAATCCGTTTCCAAATCCCGCCGCAATTAAAATTTGATTTCAACCTGAGATCACCCTTGCTTTCGAGCATCACCCGAACAGAAGTGGAGTTTGGACCGGACGACTCATGAAAAATATTGTTTATCGTAAAGACACGCCATTCCCGGCCCTGGCTTCGCTCGAGCGCCAGAAGATTTTGATTACCGGGGCCAACGGCTGGATCGGGAGCAACCTCTCCCCCTACCTTTCCAGGAAACATGACCTGCGGCTCATGGTTCTGGATGCGGATGAGGATTCCGCAAAAAAACTGATCCCGTATGGAGAAGTCGTCGTAGGCCGCCTGGAGGATCTAAACCGGATGAAGGAAGTTACCGAGGGGATCGATTCGGTTATCCACCTCGCAGCCGGCGTGAACTATCACCTCCCATGGAAAACCCTCCTCGATGCCAACATCATCGGGTGTTACCATGCGATGGTGGCGGCGAAAGCCGCGAATTGTCGCCGGGTCATCTTCACATCCAGCGTTCATTCTGTCTCGGCTTATCCGCCCAATCAACCGATTGAAACGAATGAGCCGGTGAACCCCGGCAACCTTTACGGTGTGACGAAGGTGTTTGGAGAGGCCCTCGCCCGCTACATGGCGGTCCGAGAGGGACTCTCCTCCCTCTGTATCCGGATTGCCGCTTACAAACACTGCGACCGAGCTGTAAACGACACCAATGGGACGATGATGGGGTTCTCATTCTTCATGCCGGATTTACACCACATGATCGATCTCTGTCTTGAGGACACCGACCTGCAGTTTGCCGTCCTCAATGGCGTCAGTGACAACCGCTACAAACACCTCGCCCTAGAGCACACAATCGAAGCGATCGGCTATGATTCGCAGTTTGATGCCTACTCCTTAAGCGAACATTGGGATGGCACCCCGCCGTCGGACCATTACGAATTCACCGGTCAGATTGAGCCGGAGAAGTCGGGGCTCCGGGAAGACCTTTCCTGACCGGCAGGGGAATCCCGTGTTTGACCCCCCTCTCTCGGCCTTTCAAAGTTTCTTTGAATGTCACGGGCGGCTCCAAACATCCTCTTTATCATGGCGGACCAGCTGACCGCCGACTTTCTTGGCTCCTACGGGCATCCCAGCGTCCAAACTCCGAACTTGGACGCCCTATCCGAGTCCGGGTTTCAATTCAACCGTGCCTACTGCAACTGTCCGATTTGTGGACCCTCCCGAGCAAGCCTTTGCACTGGCCGTCTTGTCAGTGAAATTGGGGCTTACGATAACGGTTGTGATTATCCCGCCTCGACACCCACTTTTCTTCACCACCTCGTGCGGGGTGGATACCGCACCCTACTCTCCGGCAAAATGCACTTTGTCGGTCCGGACCAGCACCATGGGTTTCAACAGCGGCTGACCGCCGATATTTATCCCTCTAGCTTTGTCTGGACTCCTGACTGGACAAAGGGAAGCTATCCCAATCCGGGGACGTCCGTCGAACAGTTACCCGAGGCCGGGCAATGCCGCTGGAGTATGCAACTGGATTACGATGAGGAGGTTACCTTCCGGTCGTTGGAGGCTCTTCGGGACCTCGCCCGTTCGCCCGAAGAGGGGCCGTTCTTCCTCTGCGCCAGTTACACGCACCCGCACGATCCCTTTATCATCAACGATCCCTGGTGGAGCCTCTATCCGGACGAAGTGGTTCTTCCTCCGACAGTCCCCGCACGGCCTCTTGAGGAGCACCACCCCTTTAATCAGTGGCTCCAGGTCCATCACCGTATTCCCGAATTTCCACCGCGTGAAAGGTGGATCCTTGCGGCGCGGAGGGCCTACCTTGGAATGGTCAGCTACTTTGATCACCAAGTCGGGCTCCTGCTTCAGGAACTGGAACGGCTGGGATTGCGGGATGAAACCCTGATTGTCGTAACCAGCGATCATGGAGAGATGCTTGGAGAGCAGGGTATGTGGTTTAAACGTACTTTTTTTGAACCGTCAGTTCGGGTCCCCTTGCTATTTTCAGGACCCGGCGTTCCCAGGGGGGAGCGGGTCTCCAACCCTGTCAGCCTCGTTGATCTGTTCCCGACCTTCCTTGAAGTGGCGGGCCTCGACGATGAGTCCCTATCCCCCTTCACACTAGCCGGGAAGAGTCTAATCCCCTTCTTCTCCGGCGGCGGGGACTGTCATCCCGGAGAAGTCCTCATCGAGTATTTCAGCGAAGGAACCTGTCGGCCGATGCGGACTGTGGTGAAAGGCGAGCACAAGTTGGTCTCGGTTATGGACGAGGCTCCGCTCCTTTTCCTTCTCAATAAGGATCCTCATGAACAGGACAATCGGGCCGAGGACCCTTCCATGACGGACCTTCTTCGCCGTCTTTCCAACCGCCTCTTCCAAAATTACGACCACCGAGAGCAATTTCAGAAGGTCCTACAGTCGCAAAAATCCCGCCGCTGGATTCAGCAGGCACACGATCGAAGCCCGACTCTGGATTGGGATTTCCATCCAACCGGTTCAGGGCCTTCCCGCTACGTTCGGCGCTGGGACGCTCAGGAAACCAGCAAACGCCGGAGAATTTAAGCTTATGCTCCTGAACCCGAGTCGCCCTCAGTTTTTCCGTCCTCCATTGGCGAAAGCACGCCTGCCTTTGTAAAAAGATCCATCAGACGGTCGCGGTCCTTCATCAATTGATCCTGATTATTCTTAAGGTATTCGAGGCGGGCCTCGGGGTCCGGATGCTTCATCATTTCAGCCAGCTTTCCGATCGACTGCACGCTTTCGTCATCCAGAGTTCCGAGAAGGCTTTTCAATTTTTCCAGACGCGCCATCGTGTCCGCCGTGGGTTCGGGTCTTTGCTTATCCATCATTTGACCCTAACAGATTCGACGAAAACATGCGTTACAAAGCAGTAAAATCTTTTTCATCAAAAGATTGTAAAAAGATTTGGATGTAAGCAATGTGTGAAAACAGTCAGTTAAATCCCTCTGCACTTGAATCCCGTATACTAATTTTTAAAACAAAGAATAATCTATCAAATTTCCCAACCAGGATTTTAACCTATGGATTATTTTGTTTAAGATCCACACACCCCTGGTTATGTGCCTTTCATGAAACGCGTAGTTATTGTTGAAGATCAAACCGCCATTCGCGAGATGATCGCAGAAATTGTGAGTTCCGACCCCAGCATGGAGGTCATTGCGGAAACCGGCGATGGCCAAAATGCTCTAACCATATGCTTAGAAATGAAACCGGACTTTGTCATTTTGGACATCATGCTTCCGGGCTTGAATGGTGCCGAGGTGCTGCGGAGATTCTCCAAACATTTGAAAAACACGCGTGTTCTCGCATTCAGCGGTTACCAGAATCCGCATCTTGTTCGCGAACTCCTCCAGGCGGGAGCTCACGGTTTTGTCGAAAAAGCGGCCCCTCTTTCCGAATTAAAGAAGGGCATTGATATCGTGGCCAATGGAGGCAGTTATTTCGGGCCGGAAGTCGCCCAACTTTTACGGGAGGCGGTAGTCAATCCCCGGTCCTCCACCCGTCCCGGGATAGAGATCCTCACCGCGCGCGAACGGGAAATCCTTCAACTCATTGCGGAGAGCTACAGCACCAAGGAAGTGGCCCAAAAACTCAACATTAGTGTGAAAACGGCGGAAAACCACCGGACCAATTTGATGAAAAAGTTGGACCTCCACGATGTTGCAGGTCTTACCCGATACGCGATCCAACAGGGGATCATCGAGTCGGGCACCCAGGCCTGATTTCTTTCTGGATTTCCCTCACCCGCTCGGCCAATAAGGGCACCAAGTCCGGGATCTCCCCGACGAGCGGCGTGAAGATAAGCGTCCCCTCTCGCGCCGGGGAAAGGGCGTCTTCACAGATTTGGACAATATCTCCGCCGGGACCCGCATGGCGTCCGGGTTGAAGAAAAAGGAGGGAAATTACAATGGGTTCCAGGGAGTTTTCCTTTTCCCGCAGGACCGTCTCCAACAAAGGGTCGTTAAAGGCATATTCAGGGCCGTCCCTGCGCTCCATTGCGACCGTCCGAAGCGAGGCGAAGGGCACCGCGAGGTTCTCCCTAAGATATTCGCCGAGAAGCTCCCGAATCCGGTTAACTCCGATCTCCGGTGTTCCGTGGTCGACGAGATAGACATGGGGTGGCGGGCCGTCCGTTGGGACGACCCTTCTAATGCCCTCGGCCAGGAGCGATCCCACTTTTGCGACGGAGTCCGCATCGGATTCGTCTACGAGTGGGCGGCCTACGGTGATATTCAGTTCTGGCCACCTTTTGCGAAGCCGCGACTCAACCGCCGGGATATACTCCGACAGGGCGCGACTCGGTCCAAAAAATAACGGAATTACGCCAAACGAGCATTCTCCCTCATTCGCCCAGCGAAACAGCTGCTCCTCAAGAATGGGCGCAGAGCCCCCTTCCAGTTGACCATCGGGAATTCGGTTCGTGTGCAGTAGACTCGCGGGAAAGATGGGAATCCCCACTTGCTCCGAAAGCTCACCGGCCAGCCTTCGCAGACTGTAAACTGCCGCGGGCCGAAGGCTGCCATTGTCGGTTAAAAATATTTTCATGAACAAAACACCTTTCAAAAAGACTAATAAAATGCTGTTGGAGAAGGAATTAGCACTTGCTCTGAGCTTGTAAAATTCCTGACACTTTGCAAAAACTAAACATCACTTTGGTTATGTTAAGACGTCTTCTCCCTTTTTTCCTCACCCTTTTTGCCAGTCTCTTACTTGTGGGCTGCCCCCGGCAACCCGACCCAAACCCGGGTGATACGATGCTGGGTGGCAGCGGGGGGCAGAACCCCAATTTTGTTCCCACTCCTCCTCCGTCCATTGGGCAGGTCCAAGGGGACGCCTTTCCCGATGAGGGGCTCTTTCCGCAGGACGATATGCTGGCCGACGGAACACGGCTGGAAGATATCTTACCGTCCGTTTTCTTCGATTATGATCAGTCTTTTGTTCGTGAGGACCAGCGGGATTACCTCATGCAGGCCTTTGACTACCTTGAGAGTAATCTTGAAGCGGAGCTCCTTATTGAAGGGCATTGCGATTTTAAGGGAACCCGGGAATACAACCTCGCTCTGGGAGACCGCCGGGCCAGCTCTGTAAGAACCTTTCTCTTGCAACTCGGAATTCCGGAGGGCCGGATCGAGACGTTATCCAAGGGCGACCTTGAGGCCCTCGAAGATGCCTCCGATGACCAGCGTGCACAGGATCGTCGCGTGGATCTAATCGTCATCCGATAATCCGGCAATCCCCCGGAAGAGGTCCTCAAAAGTGACGACCGCCCTTTCCGCCACACCCAGGTGAAAGCTTTCATTTGGGGCATGCATCCGGTCCTCGCCGGTATATAAGCCGATCAGGATGGAATCCAAACCTGCAACTTTCTGAAGGCGTTCGACAATCGGAATACTTCCCCCTTCCCGCAGATAGAGTGGCGGTTTTCCGAAATGCTTCTCGATCGCACGTTCGAGGTGACGGAAGGCCGATCCCAGTGCCAGGGACTGTTCCGCTGGGGTGTTCGGCCTTCCCGGAGGAACGACCAGATAGGGATAACCGCTGGCACCTTTTTCTACGGAAATTGAAACTCCTTCGGGAGCACGATCGAGAATGGCTCGGGCTACCGCCTCCTGCACGGCGTGCGGGTTCTGGTGCGGTACGAGTCGGCAGGTAATCTTGCACGATGCCTTGCTGGGGATAATCGTCTTGGGGCCGGGCCCCTGATATCCTCCCTTAATTCCGTTAATTTCCAGTGTTGGCTGGAAACGGATGGCTTCCATCCCGCTGAATCCGGGAGGCGGACGGAGCTGGTTCACCCCCAGAAAGCTTTTCAGCGCCTCATCTCCTCCGGGCAGACGGGCTAATTCCTCCCGTTCCCAGTTCTCCGCCAGCGACACGCCGTCGTAAAATCCAGGGATATTGATCGTTCCATCCGGACAATGAAGCGTGGACAGGACTTCTACCAGAGCTTGAATCGGATTGAGGATCGCGCCCCCGAAAAGACCGGAGTGCAAATCGGAATTTGGGCCGGTAACATTTACTTCCAAATCCGTCAGGCCCCGAAGCGAGGTTGTCACTGCTAACTGGTCCGGACTGTGCCCGCCGGTGTCGGAAATCAGGACAAAATCCGCTTCTGACAGGGTGTTTCGGTGGGATTCAAGAAAGGAAGGGAAATTCGGACTGCCGATTTCCTCCTCGCCCTCTACCAGATAGGTGAACTTCAGGGGGGTATCCGGACGTTTTTGAAAGAGTGCGTTCAGCGCTTCAGTATGCACGATGAACGGCCCCTTGTTGTCCGCGGCACCTCGACCGAATATCCGATCCCCCCGAACGGTCGCCTCAAATGGGGGAGATTCCCAGAGGTCCAAGGGATCCGGCGGTTGGACGTCGTAGTGCGCATAGAGCAGGATGTGCGGCCACGCATCACTCCCCGGTAAATCATGCCCTCGCTGGCCGATGAGTATCGGGTGGAGGGGCGTGGCAATGGTCTCGACGGAAAACCCCAGAGCCTTTAGGCGTTGCTCGACAAAGGATCGAGCACCCGCCATCCCGGCCGACGATTCCGGATTGTTCGATACGCTGGGATGCCGGACGTAATTCTGCAGCCCCTCAATAATGCGTTCCCGTCTCATTTATCCGTGTTTAAAATGACGGGATCCGGTGAAGACCATAGCCATCCCACGTTCATTTGCGGCCGCAATAACCTCCTCATCTCGAATTGATCCTCCGGGTTGGATGACGGCGCTGGCTCCGGCTTCGGCGGCCGTAATGACCCCGTCCGGAAAGGGAAAAAAGGCATCCGATGAGATCGCGCTGCCATCCAGAGAAAGCCCGGCCTCCCCTGCCTTGCGCACCGCAAGGTTCGAGCTGTCAACACGGGACATCTGGCCTGCCCCGACTCCTAGTGTTCGCCTCGGACCCGCGTAAACGATGGCGTTGCTTTTTACGTGCTTTACCACCTTCCACCCGAAATGAAGGTTTTCCCATTCGTAAGGAGTCGGTTCCCTTTCCGTCACCACCTTGAAAGATCCACGGTCTTCCTTTAGGCGATCCGCAGCCTGCACGAGGTATCCGCCGGGAACCGCCTTGATCTCCTGTTCAACAAGCCCTGCGTCAGGCTTTTTCTGAACCATCAAGCGGAGGTTTTTTTTCTTTGAGAGGCGTTCAAGAGCCTCGGAATCAAATCCGGGGCCGATTATCACTTCGCAGAAAATTTCCTGGATGGCTTCGGCAACCGCACCGTCCACGCTCCGGTTCATGATGAGGATTCCCCCGAACGGGGCTTGGCAGTCCGTGGCAAAAGCGTTTTCCCAAGCCTCTAAGAGAGTTGGCGCCGAGGCCACTCCGCACGGGTTTGTATGCTTCAGGATGGCGACGGTCGGCTCCCCAAACTCTGCAATCAAGGCGCTCGCCGCCGCAATATCGATGATGTTGTTGTAGCTGAGTGCCTTCCCTTGCAACTGCTCGAAGTGGTCACCAAAAGATCCGTAGAGCGCAGCGGCCTGGTGCGGATTTTCACCGTAGCGAAGATCGGTCCCCTTCGGTGAGGTCAAGTGAAGGGTTTCCGGAAAGGAGGCTTCCGAGCCCAATCCGGACAGGTAGCAGCTGATTGCGGCATCATAGCTTGCCGTTCGCTGAAAAGCCTTTAGGGCCAGCGCTTTGCGGAGCTTCCCAAGCGCTTCTGCGCTCTCCAGGGCTTCGATGACCCGAGGGTAGTCGGCAGGGTCGGTCACAACCGTCACTGATGAATGGTTTTTTGCGGCACTGCGAACCATCGAGGGACCCCCGATATCGATATTTTCGATCGCTTCCTCCTCGGTTACGCCTTCCCGGGCGACTGTGGCTTCGAAAGGATAGAGATTGACCACCACGAGGTCGATCAGGTCGATGCCGTGCGCCTCGGCCGCCTCCAAATGCTTGGGATCATCCCTTCTCGCGAGCAGGCCCCCATGGATTTTCGGATGAAGCGTCTTCACCCTTCCATCCATCATTTCAGGAAAGCCGGTATGGGCTTCGACTTCAGTGATCGGGATCCCCGCCCCTTTTAAGGCGCGGGCGGTCCCACCTGTTGAGAGGATACGGTAGCCGTAGTCTTCCACCAGTGTGCGGGAAAAATCCGCAATTCCCGCTTTGTCGCTTACTGATATCAGTGCGGTTCTTGGCATGGATTTATGGTCTGCAGGGGAATTTTCGGTTCAAGCTTAATTCCCTTCGGAATTGGGCTTTCCGGGCTGGTTCTCAAAATCAAAGACCCCCTGCTCCTTTAAATGGGACCTCGTGGCCGGTTCCACATGCACCAGGACGCTGATCACTTCTGGATGCCGACGTAGAATATTTTCCCTGACTTCCACCGCGATCGCATGGCCCGATTCCACCGTTAGCCCGGGATCGACTTGCAGGTGCAAGTCTACCTCAATCAGGTCCCCCACCCGGCGGGCTCGAAAATTATGGTAGGCCATGGCCCCCGGGGTGGGAAGGATGTGTTCGCGCAAGTCGTTTACAATCGCCATTTCCGGTGCAGTATCCAATAAATCATTACAGGACTGTCCCATCAGCTTCCCGCCCTCCAAAAGAAGGAGAACCCCCAAAACCAGGCCGGTGATCGAATCGAGGATTCCCCAACCGGGGCCGAGCCATTGAATTCCGAGGATCACGAGGACGACCGCCAGGGAGGATAGGCTGTCCGCGCGATGGTGCCAGGCGTTGGCAAGGAGGAGCCGTGAGTTTTGTCGGAGGGCCACGCGCCGGGTCCACTGAAACAGCAGCTCTTTCGTCAGAAGGCTGGCGAGGGCTATCCAGAATGCCGGCCATCCGGGTATCGAGGTGCGACCCAACCGGAGGCTCCAGAAAGCCGAGGCAATAATAACCAGACAAAAAAGAACCAGCAGCCCCGAGATAAAAAGCCCGGCCAAGCTCGAAAATTTATGGTGCCCATAGGGATGGTTACTATCTTCCGGCTTTCGCGCCATCCGCAATCCGTAAAGCACCGCCACGTCGCTTGAAAGGTCGAGGATACTGTGCAGGCCATCCGCGATCAGAGCCTTGGACTGGAAAAACCACCCGGCGGCGCACTTCACAATCCCCAAGGCAGTATTGATCCCCATCCCCCAGAGGGTCACTTTCAGATTTTCATTGCGATTTAGCATGGCCGGATCGACACTTCATTTTCCCGAAACTGGATGGGTTTTCCAGTTAACCCGCGGTATTTACGGCCCTTACGACATGCCTAAACTCACTTCGCTTCAAGACAAACCTCTGGTCATTGCAGGAAGGGAATTCAAGAGCCGGTTGCTCGTGGGCACGGGAAAGTTCGCCTCTAACGAAACGATGCGTGACGCTCTCGCCGCTTCCGGCACGGAGCTTGTTACGGTCGCCCTCAAACGTGCAAATTTGAACTTGGAGGCCCCTGACTCTTTTGCCGACATTCTCGATTTCCTCGAACCGGACCGTTATCACCTCCTTCCCAATACCGCAGGCGCGATGGATGCCGAGGAGGCGATTCGCATCGCCCGGCTTTCCGCAGCCGCCGGTCTTCCGCGGTGGGTCAAATTGGAAATCCATCCGGATCCCAATTATCTTTTACCGGATCCCATTGAAACCCTGAAAGCTGCCGAGGTCCTCGTTGCGGAAGGTTTCACGGTTTTACCCTACATCAATGCAGATCCTGTCCTTGCCAAGCGGCTTGAGGAAGTCGGCTGCAGCACGGTCATGCCGCTGGGATCGCCGATCGGGAGCAATCGTGGCCTTGAGACCCGTGCCCAGATCGAAATCATTATTGAGCAGGCCACCATTCCGGTGGTTGTCGACGCCGGTCTTGGAAGCCCCTCCCACGCCGCTGCAGCTATGGAAATGGGAGCCGATGCCGTGCTTGTGAATACGGCTATTGCCGTTGCGGGGGATCCCGAGGAGATGGCTCGGGCATTCGCAATTGCGGCCGAATCCGGCAGGACCGGCTTCCTTCTGGGACAAGTTTCCACTTCGACTTTCGCCCGTCCCACTAGTCCCTTAACCGCCTTTCTCGACGAGGCAAATTAACCCCACGTTACTCCGACACCATGTCAACGCGTGCCCGGGTTATCCATTTCGAGATCCATGCCAAGGATCCCGAACGCGCCATTCGTTTCTGGAGTGGGGCGTTTGGCTGGGTCTTCAGTAAATGGACAGGGCCTCACGATTACTGGAATATCCAGACCGGCGCGGATGAGGAAAATTCCATTAAAGGAGGTATGGCTTACCGTCACGGCCCCTCCCCCCGGGAAGGACAACCCGTAAATGGCGCTGTCTGCACTCTGTCGGTGGATGACTTGGAATCGGCATTATCCGATGTTGTTCTCCATGGCGGCAAAGTTTCCGTCGAGAAAATCCCGATCCACCACGTGGGATGGCTGGCCTATTTCCGGGATACTGAAGGAAATCTTTTCGGAATTCTCCAAAAAGACCCCGGTGCCGAAAAACACGGATCCACGCACTGATGACGTCTTCAAATTGTGATAAACGGTTGCACACGGCCACTTGCTAAATATTGTAAGCGTTTTTATGTCAACGTTTTCAGAGATTCAGCCAAACCTTCCAATTGCCGAGCTGTCCGCACTGGCGACATCCGCTACACCCGCCCGAGTTGAGGAAGTTCTCGCGAAGGGCAAAGCCTGTGGATTGCAGGATTTTGCGACATTGCTGAGCCCCTCCGCCGACCCCTACCTGGAGTCCATCGTTCAGCTCTCCCGGCAGTTGACCCAGCGACAGTTTGGCAAGGTAATCCGCCTTTTTGCGCCGATTTACCTTTCGAACGAATGTGTCAATGTATGTAAGTATTGCGGATTTTCACGGCACCTCGATATTCCACGCATTACGATTCCGGTGGAACGGGCGGCGCGGGAAACACGACTGCTCGCGGATCAGGGATTCCGTTCCCTCCTCATTGTGGCCGGAGAACACCCCAAATATGTGTCCAACGGATACGTCGTGGAGGTCGTGCGACGGTGCCTTGAAATTATGCCGAGCCTCGCCATCGAGCTCGGCCCAATGAAAACGGCTGGTTATCGGCCTATCGTTCAGGCCGGTTGCGAAGGTCTTGTGGTTTACCAGGAAACCTACAACAAATCGGTCTACAAAAACCTTCATCCAAGCGGGCCGAAAAGCCGATTTGAGTGGCGTATGGATACCCCTGAACGCGCTTTCGAAGCCGGTTTCCGCCGTATCGGAATCGGCGCACTATTTGGACTGGCTCCGTGGCTGGAGGATGCGCTGAACCTTGCCGCGCACGCCCGCTTCTTAACCAGAAAGTTGTGGAAAGCCCAGATTACGGTGGCTTTTCCCCGTATGCGTCCGGCAGCCGGAGGGTTCCAAGTGGATCCTCAAAATTGCCTCAGTGATCGGCAACTGGTCCGTCTGGTTGCCGCATTCCGTCTGCTTTTACCCTATGTTGGCATTGTCTTGTCCACCCGGGAACCCAAACATTTGCGCGATGGACTGATTCGATGCGGGATTACGATGATGAGTGCAGGGTCATCCACTGAACCGGGAGGTTATTCCAGTTATAATACCGACCACTTTTCTTCCGCAGGTCAGGAGCAGGATGGGGAGCAATTTCATATTGCCGATGAGCGGACTCCTGCCGAGGTCGCTAAAAGGATCCGTGAACAAGGCTATGAGCCGGTCTGGAAAGACTTTGACCGAAGCCTCCTCACGGATGTGGAACCTTCGTCCGCTAAAGCGGGGATCCTCGCTACCCATTAGGAAAAAATAAAATGAAAATTATCGCAAATGGCTGCACGACGGAGGTTCCTTCCAATATCCGTCTTGTCGAGTTCCTGAAATCCCGAGGTCAGGTCCCCAGTCGGGTCGTGGTGGAGCGCAATGGCAGTGCTCTATCTCCTTCGGAATTGTGCAAAGTATCTCTGGAACCGGGCGATCGATTAGAAATTGTCCGAATCGTGGCAGGCGGCTAAATCCCTTGGAACCCACGTCTCCATCCCCGCTCCCCGGTATACAAGTCGTGTTGGATAACTTGGTCTATCACTATGACCCGGACAACTTGCCCGAGGGACGCCCACATGCGTTTATTTACTTCATCACCTTATCGAATCTTTCGGACGCTCCCGTTACCTTCACGAAAAGGAAATGGGTGATAACACACGACGAGGGCCCAAAGGAAATATTTGAAGGCGAATCGATTGTGGGGAAAACCCCTACCCTTGAATCGGGTGAGTCCTGGTCATTTGAAAGTTACCATGTCATGTCGGGGAATGGACACGCCGTGGGTTCCTTTCACGGAACGACGCGGGACAATCTTCCCTTTTATGCGGAAATTCCCCCGTTTTACATGACAATTCCCCGTTTGCCACCGGAGAAAGAAGATACTTTTTAGTCATACAGTGAAAATTACCGATCTCAATTTATCTGGAGGAATCGGAGCCAATTCCCTTTATCTGGAAATCGGCCCTTATCGCCTGCTGGTCGATGCAGGTTTGAACCCGAAGTCCACCGGAGTCGAGGCCATGCCCGATTTCAAGGCAATCCAGCCTCATGCACTGGACTTCATCCTCTTGACACATTGCCACCTGGACCACTTGGGTGCATTGCCCGTGATCGCCCGCGAGCACCCGGAAGCACTCGTTTTTTGCAGCCGCCCGAGTGCGGTCATCGCCCCGCGCATGCTGCACAATTCCATTAATGTGATGAAACGGCAGCGGGCGGAACTCGGAGTCAGGGATTACCCGCTGTTCCAACGACATGAAATCGACGCTCTTGAGGATCGGTTCATCCCCGTGGTTTACGAAAAAGAAATCATTTGCGGAAGCGACTCCGACCCCATCACTTTCACCTTCTTCCACGCCGGTCATGTCGCCGGCGCTTCCGGTATCCAAGTCGATTACCGGAAGCACCGCTATCTGATTACCGGGGACATCCTATTTACCCTGCAAAGGACTCTTGACGGTGCCCAGCTTCCCCAACTCCATTTTGATACTCTTATTATGGAGACAACACGCGGGGGAACTGAGCGCGATCCGGACCGAAGCCGCGAAAACGAGATCGAGCGGATGCTCGACTCCATCCACGAGGTAATCGACCGGGGAGGCTCCATCCTTCTCCCCGTTTTCGCTTTGGGTAGAATGCAGGAGGTCTTGAAAATCCTCCACGAGGCAAAAGCGCAGGATCGTCTTCCCAATGCGCCCATCTTCGCTTCCGGATTGGGGATGGCTCTCGTGGATTATTTTGACACGATCACCCGCAAGACCGGGCTGGTCCAATTCCAACGCCAGATTCTCCGGGATTTGAAGGTTCGTAAATTGAAAAAGGATTTAGCACCTGGGAAAAGCCCGTCGCCACCCGCCATTTACGTCTTAAGCAGCGGCATGTTGGTAGAAAATACCCCTTCCTATAAAGCAGCCGCCGCCCTCATTGAAAACAATCGGAACGCGATCCTCTTTTGTGGCTACTGCGATCCCGATACTCCCGGAGGAAAATTGCTTCAAAAACAACCCGGAGACAGCTTTGAATTTGAGGCCCTTGACTTTCGTGGTCAGGTCAAAGCGGAAATAGGGCAACTCGATTTGAGCGGTCATGCCGACCGAGAGGAGCTCCTCGAATTCGCTCTCGCCATTCAGCCGCGGAACCTTGTCCTGACCCATGGAGATACAAATGCACGGGAGTGGTTCCGGCAAGCGTTTGAGCGCCTGGAGATACCCTCGCGGATCGTCGACCTTCAGCCTCTGAAAACCGTCACCCTTGATTAGGGCGCGTTTTCTCAATCACGAAGCTTCCGGGGTTTGAAGAGTGGGTAAAAGCCGTTTCACCTCCAGGCAAAACCGCTCGGAGCCCGTATAGAACGGGCAGCCGGGTAATTTTGGATGGAAGGCAGTTAGCGGGAATACAGGCTCGCCGAGGAAATGGAATGGCTTTCCGACCGCCTCAACCAAAGCCGCTGCCGCTGCAATATCCCAGACCTTTACCTTGAAATCCAAGGCCCCGTCAAAAAGACCAATTGCGCAATAGAGCACGTTAAGGGTGCTGCTTCCGATGGCTCGAACACGAAACCGTTCCAAGAGGGGACGGATCAGTTCCAGTTGGGACTCCGTCATTGGAAAACTGGTTCCAAAGGTGAAATCCGAAACGGGACGATACGGTGAGGGGTCGCCTGCCTTCGGTAAAAAACGCGACTTGCCCTGAAAAATCCCGAAACCGGGACCGCCATGGACCAGAATATCACGGTTACTATCGTAGATGACCCCGTAGATGGGAGTTCCTTCCTGCAGAAGGGCCAGCGATATCGCGGCAATCGGCATGCCCAGAGCATAGTTATTGGTTCCGTCGATGGGGTCCAGAACCCAGGCGAAATCAGAATTCAACTGTTGAATCTCGTCTTGGGGATTGGATTCCTCACTACAATAATCATCCTTTGGGAAATGGCGTCTCAAGGTGGCGAATATCTTTTCGGATATTGCAAAGTCGGCGAAGGTGACTCGGGTATCATCCTCTTTCCACTCACTTTTTACCTGGCCGAATTGTTTTTGAAAAAAGTCCACCTGTTCCGCTACCGCTGCCCGGGCTGCATTGATCCGGTGGCGCAGGGGCACGTTCCCGGATTTTGCTTTCGTTGGCTGTTTGCGATGACCCATAAAGGGCATCAGTGAACGTGGGAATCGCCGCCTCATCAAACGAAATCTTGATACCCGCGTTGCTCCGCGCGCTCCTAATCTCTCAAGAATGGAAAGTCTCGTCGTCGAGTTGGTTTTCGCTTTTCGCGACGATACAGCTGACCGCAGCATCTCCGGTAACGTTTACCGCGGTGCGAACCATGTCGAGCAGCCGATCGATTCCTAAAATGATGCCAACAGGTTCAATCGGCAACCCCACTTGGACAAGGACCATCGTCAGCATGATTAGTCCCACTCCTGGAACCCCCGCTGTGCCGATCGATGCAAGCGTTGCCATCAGGACGACCGTCAGCAGCTGCGTCAGGGTGAGGTCGATGCCGCTGGCCTGGGCGATGAATACCGTGGCCACTCCCTGCATGATGGCAGTGCCATCCATGTTGATTGTTGCCCCCAAGGGAACGGTGAAGGCGCTGATGCTGTTGTCGACTCCAAGCTCCTCCTCGACAACTTCCAGGGTTACCGGGATCGTGGCGTTGCTGCTCGCGGTGGAAAAGGCGAATACCTGAGCCTTTCGGACTTTCCTGAAGAAAGGTAAGGGGGAGAGTCGTCCCAATCCTTTGAGGAAAAGCGGATAGGTGACGGCGGCATGAAGCAGTAACACCCCGAGAACCAGAAAAAAATACTTCGCGAGGGGGAGGATCGCGCCGAAACCTTCTTGAGCAAAGGTCTTTGCGAGGAGGGCGAAAACTCCGTAGGGGGCCAATTGAATCAGGATAAAGACCAACTTCATAATCACCGCATTTAAGGCCTCGAAAGCCCCAAGGACCCGTTTTCCGGAATCCCCGGCCATCGTTAAAGCCAACCCCAAAAGGATCGAAAAAGTGATGATCTGGAGCATTTCCCCTTCCGCCATCGCCTGAATTGGGTTGGTTGGGATGATGTTCGTCAGAACTTCCGTCAACGCCGGCGGCTCCGGGGCCTTGAATCCGGGGTCTGTTTCGAGCGTTAACCCATCTCCAGGTTTCACAATCATTCCGAGTGTCAGGCCGAGGGAAATCGCAATCGTGGTCGTAACCAGGTAGAGCCCGACTGTCTTGCCCCCGATGCGGCCAAGCCGACGGATATCCTGCATGGCTGCGGCACCGCAGACAAGGGATACGAAAACCAGGGGTACGACAATCAGTCGAAGGGAACGAATGAAGAGGCTTCCCACCACATCGAAGAGACCGTTGGTCAACCAGGCGTCGACAAGACCCGGGTTGCCGAGGAGGTTGATCGTAAAGCCAACCGCCACACCGGCGATCATCCCTATGACGATTTTCAAGGTAAGGCGGCTGCGATCGGTGGAAAAAGACATAGCTATAGCAGCAAGCGGGAAAAGAATTCGGGGTGAATCGTTTTAAAATTCGGTATCGTAGCGTGCGCTCCCGCTGCTTCAAGGGCCGAAACCGGCTTCGTCGTTGAAACCCCGATCACACGCATCCCTCCCCGGATCCCGGCCTCGATACCGTGCAGGCTATCCTCGCAGACAATGCAGCGTCCGGGTGGCATTCCGGCCTTTTCGGAGGCTTTCAGGAAAACCTCCGGATCCGGCTTGCCCCGGCTTACATCTTCCGAGGCGACCATCCCGCTGAAAAAGGAACCGAGCCCCATCACCTCGAAGATGAGTTCGACGTTCTGCCGATCCGTTGAGGTCGCCACGACATTGGGAACCCCCGCTTCCGACAAGGCTTGCAGAATCTCACGAACTCCGGGAATCAGCTCCAAGGTCCCTCCATCCTCCTTAAGAATTTGACGGTAAAGCGCTTCCTTTCGTCTACTCAAGCGCTCAATTTCCTCGGAATTATCGGTCCAGCCCAGGATTTGAGGTATGATCGTCGCATTTTTCTTACCAAACCCCGTGACAAAATGATCCTTGGGCAAAGTCTTGTCTTCTTCCTTCGCGAGCTGCTCCCAGCTCTGTTCATGCTGCCGGGAAGAGTCGACTACGACTCCATCCCAATCCCATAAAATCGCAAATTGCATGGATCGAACCTTGGGGAATTCTCCGATCTCCGGGCAAGCTCAAACCGGAAGAAACCGATCCGACTTTATCGTTGCGGATTCACGAATCTCCTCGTCAAAGTAAATTCCATTATCTGAAGACCCTGTTCTAGGTATGATTGTAAAACCAAAAGTCCGTGCCTTCCTTTGCGTTACGGCCCACCCCACCGGTTGTGCTCAGCACGTTCAAGAGCAAATCCAATATGTGAAGGCCCAATCCCATCCGGAAAAAGGCCCGAAGAACGTTCTCGTGATTGGAGCTTCCACCGGTTACGGACTCGCGACCCGCATCGTTTCTGCATTTGGCTATGGGGCGAATTCCTTGGGCATTTTTTTTGAAAGACCCTCCAGTAACGGGAAAACCGCATCAGCCGGCTGGTATAATTCCGCGGCCTTCGAAGTGGAAGCAGAGACTGCCGGTTTGGGCGCCTGGAGTTTGAACGGCGATGCTTTTTCCGATGAAATGAAAATCGCGGCTCGCGATCTGATCCGCGAAAAAATGGGGAAAATTGACCTGGTTGTTTACAGCCTTGCCTCACCTCGAAGGACGGATCCCCGATCCGGCACGACTTACAAGTCCTCTCTAAAACCGATCGGCCGTTCCTACACCAACAAGGTCCTCGATACCGACAAGGTCACCGTGGAATCCGCTTCCCTGGAACCGGCGACCGATGAAGAAATTGAGGCGACGGTCAAAGTTATGGGTGGGGAGGATTGGAAGCTTTGGATCGAAACACTGAAGGAGGATAACCTATTGGAAGCGAACGTCATAACGGTTGCTTACGATTACATCGGCCCAAAAGTTACCTGGCCTATCTATTACCATGGCACCATCGGCAAGGCGAAGGACCACTTGAAGGCTACCGCCGGGGAGATCGGGGAAATCCTCTCGCCGCTTGGAGGCAGGGCAATCGTTTCCGTGAATAAAGCGGTCGTGACGCAGGCCAGTTCGGCCATCCCCGGTGTGAACCTCTATATCACCCTCCTTTTCAAAATCATGAAAGCCAAGGGCATCCATGAAGGGGTTATTGAACAAATGGACCGCCTTTTCCGGGACCGCCTCTATGCTCCAGGTGGTGTTCCAGTCGACCATCAAGGCCTGATCCGAATCGATGATTACGAGATGCGGGACGATATCCAGGAGCACATCGGCACTATCTGGGACGAGGTGAGTAGCTCCAATCTGAAGGACTATGCTGATTTCGAGGGCTACCGCCAGGAATTTCTACGGTTGTTCGGATTTGAATTTCCGGGAGTGGACTACGAAGAAGATGTGGATGTAGAGCTTGATATTCCTTCTCTTAAGGAAAAGTGACCGGGGCCTGTGGATGTCTTCGCGGTGCTTCAGCGCGATTGCAATCGGAGCCTTTCTAGGCCGTTTTTACGGCATAAATCCATAACCTGGGTAACGCTCCTTAAAGGTGTCTCCTCGTCTGCGACCAGCAGAACCGTCAGCTCGTTGTTCAGGTTGCCGGCCACTTCAAGAGCGACTGCCAGCTCTTCCTCGGAAACCGGTTCATTATTCAGAAAAAAAGCGTTCGATTTATCGATCGCAATCACCATCGGCTCTCGGAATTCATTCTGCCCTGCGGTCTCAATGTCTGGAACCGTGATATTCAACGTACTCAGGTTCCTGAACTCCATTGTTACGAGAAAGAAGAAGAGGAGAACCGTCAGGACATCAACCAGGGGAATGATATTCACCTCAAGGCTCTTACGCCGTTTTCGGACGATGAGCGTTTTTTCCGTCATTGCTTCCGTTTCGCCCGTTCGGTCAGGTCAATTAGCCTTTCCACAGCCACGTTTAACCGAGCGGCAAGGCTTTCCACACGCCGGGAAAGAAAGGCATTTCCGACAATGGCGGGAATCGCGATCGACAATCCAAGAATTGTCGTCGTCAAGGCCAGAGCAACCCCCTGTATAAAGGCTCCGGGATCCGGCATCCCTGTCTCCTCAGAGAAATTGCTGAAAGACTGCACTAACCCGGTTACAGTTCCAAGGAGCCCGATCAATGGCGCCGCACCCACCACGATGTCGAGAATAAAGAGCCCTCTTTCCATTCGATTCACCTCCAACTGCGCGAAGGCCTTCAGGCCTTCGGGATCCGGCTTTACCTCCCGGTAAAATTGTAGAATACGCCCCCCGACGGTGGAAGAATCTGCAGACAGATCCTTCACCTCCCCCTTGATAAACGCCTCCACCATGGTTTTTGGCATGATCTTCGCGGGACGGAGGGCCAAAAATCGCTCAATCAGGATAAAAACCGCAAATAAAGAGCAGAGCCCAAGCGGATAAATGAAGATCCCGGCTCCTTCAATCAAATCTAACATGGCAACTTCCGGAAAAGCGGAACAGAACCGTCTCCCACCCTAAAGGTAGGCCAATTCCCGGGCCTTTTGTTCCACCGCATCGATCCCTTCCAGTAATTCCCCGAGAGGATCCCATTTACCGTTTATTAAGGCCATGCGGGCACCCTCACGAAGTTCGAACGGAAAGGCATTCTTTCCGAACTGAATCAAACGGGATTCAAGATCAATCTCGAGCTCCATTTCCGGTTGTTCGCGGACGGCCGACTGCAAGGCCAGGCGGTGCTCATGCAAAACCGATACGCAGGGAATTCCCAAGTTGGTTGAGTTGCCAAAAAAGATTTCCGCAAAACCTTCCGCAACCACCGCCCGAAATCCGGCACGGTAAATCGCTTGAGGGGCATGCTCACGGCTGCTCCCACATCCAAAATTATTACCCGAAATCAAGATGTTCGCTCCAGAAAACTCCGGCGCATTTAACGGATGTTCCTTTTGCTCACCCTCCTCGGTTTTGCGAACATCGTAGAAAAGAAACTCTCCCAATCCATCGAAGGTCACGCACTTCATGAATCGCGCCGGAATGATCCGGTCAGTATCGATATCGTCACCGGCTACGGGGACACCCCTCCCCGTCACTTTTCTGATTTTGGCTAATTCCATAAACAGATTGGATTAAAGAGTGA
>CAYQKH010000005.1:35050-51552 GCA_964417945.1 uncultured Opitutales bacterium | reverse complement strand
GAAGACCTGCTCGAGGGCGTCGTTACAGTAGTCGGCGTTGTTCGAGGACATCCGGAGCGGCTCGGCTTCGAGGTCGATATCGAGACCGGCAATGCTGACCTGGAAGGGCAGCTGCACATCGAAGCCTCCGCTGAGGACATCGAGTTGTGCGTTATCAAAGGGGATCGGGTCGCCGTTGTCGTCCGCGACCTGGGGATAACCGGCGGCGTTGATGACAGGTTGCCCATTGTCCAGAATCAGGCGATTGGCATCGGGATCAATCTGCGGCTGGCCGTTATCAAGGATGAGGGCACCGGTGCCGTCGGTCAGGAGGATGTTGCCGCTGGAGTCGAATTGCACGGCGTTGCCGTTTTCGTCCAGGAGGCTCGGCGTGCCGGTTCCCGTAAAGGTGAACCAACCATCGCCATCGCCGTCGGCGTAGCTGCCGGATCCGGAGATGATGAAGTTGCTCATGGAATCCTTTGCAACCCTGACGGAGTTGTCGTATCGGAAATTTCCATACAGCGACTCGGTGTCACGCAGGCTCTCATTATCATTGATCCAGAAGAGGAAGTCGTCCGTAGCGTCTCCCGGCCCCTGCAACTTATATGCGACGCGGACAAAGTCGGAACGGTTGGACGCGTCATCCTGCTCGGGATTGGTCCGGGCGTCGCCATCGCCGTCGATGGTGATGGCCCCGTCGACGATATCGACCTGGAGGGCACCGAGATCAATGCCCGCGTTGATGTTGTCGGCCAGCAGCTTGAATCCGGCCTGCACAATGGAGCCCTGGCCCGTCGCCTCATTAAAATCATACAGGAAAACAGAACGTCCTCCGCCATCGACAGCCGGCGGGCCGAGATCGACACCGGCCTCGAAGGTGACACTGGTGAACCCGTAAAGATAAACATCGGAAGAGGCGGCCACCGCGGCGGTGCCCAGGTCGCTAAGGTCGGTCGTGCCGGTATCCCCGAGCGCAATAAAATCGCCGAGGTTGAAGTCGAGGGTAGTCATCGCATCGATGAACTCCTCGAAAAACAACCGGAGGCGCATCGTGTTGCCCTCCATGTAAAGGCTGAAGTTCTCGGTTTCGTTTTCGATATTCAGGCCGAGTTCGTCGATGATCAACTGGACCAGGGCTTGAACGTCATTGTCTGCCTCCTGAACGAAATCGTAGACTTCGTCGACCATCGTGTTGAACTTGTCAAAGAGGTCCAACAGCTCGCGCGGGGTGGTCGGAAATTCCGCCGGCAAGGTGTCCGGCAGGAGCCCCAGCTCGGTGAAGTCGAGGTCGATGAAGGGGTTGCCGGGCTCGCGGGAGAAGATCGGGATCGCCTCGAAGATGGTGTCCATCTGCTCTTCGATCTTCTCGAGCATGGCAAAGATATCCTCGAGGCGGAAATACTTGTAGAAGTCCCAGGGTAGGTCGTTGAGCTCGATGAAGAGCGCGTCCGGGATCAGCAGGTTGTCCACCGTCAGAACGATGGAGGCGCTGTTGGCAACCGGGACCCCGCCCAGTCCGGTCTCCACCTTGATGCCGCGAAGAGCGGCCTCGGCGGTGCCGGTCAGACGTTGGGTGAAATCGGTGTCGAAATCCGGCGTAACCGTTAGGTCGTCGAGGCTGACGGTCCGGTCGGCGGTGGTGCCGATGTCGCCGTCTGCATCGAGCACGGCGGTCATGTCGGCGTCCACAGAAATCAGGCTGTCGACCCCGGAGACATCCCCCAGGGTCACCCCGATGAACCCGAGGCGGGCGGTGATATCCATCTCCGTCTCGCTGAGCTTTACATTGCCGCCGATCTCTGCATCGGCAACGGACATGGTAAGCGGGTCGGACCCGGAAGCGCCGTCAAGGTCGATCAACCAGTCAAACAAGCCGTTGATCGTGGATTCCAGCTGCCCGAAAATCTCGGTGACGAGGCCTACGAGGGTGAAGCGGTCCACGCTCATTGGATCGCTGCGGTCGTCGTAGTAGCCAAGGTCACCGTCGATGGTGGAGTTGAGGTCGACGGTAAGATCCTTCAGGCCGAACCGGTCGTAATCGTATCCATCGAGATCATACTTATTGATGAGCCCGAGATCGATCAATTCCATGAACGTCACATAGGGGTTCCCGAGGGAATCCGGCGTGTCCAGAATGTCGTCGAGGTCCACGCGCTGCCCGAAGGTCGCGTCATCGATAATGATGCTGATGTCCGTCCGCCCCAGCAGGTCGGCCAGGACGCCCGGCGAGAGATCGAGGCTGTCGACATCGACCACGCCGAGGTCGTCAAAGTCATTGGCGGAAATCAGGCCGGCATCCTCCAGGTCCTGGATGGTAACGGAGAGGGTATCGACCAGCTCCTGGACATTGATCCGGTTGTTGGAGCCGACGAGGCCGTTGTTGTTCAGTTGTACGCGCGTGGCGAGGCCGGAGTTGATCACCACGTCCAACCCGAGGTTGGTGGTGTGGTAAACCGGACGGTTCAGGATCCCGAGTTGAACCAGTTCTTTCAGGTTCGTGATGTCGCTGTTTAACAGTCCCCGGACATCGACGTTTCCGTCGGAGTCGACAATCCCCAGCTCCACCATCTCGGTGCGAGTGGTCAGGTTGTTTTCAAGGAGTTTGTCTTCGGGGATTGTGTCCCGCCCAAGGACCGCTTTCCGATCGAGCACGCCAACATCAAAGTAGTCTTGCAGCGTCCAGCCACTGCGATCGACCCCGCTGAGGTCGACGCCGTTCAGAACGTCGCCCACTGCGGTGATCAGTCCTTCGCCGATAAGCACGCTTTCATCCAGCAACCCGAGGCTCTCCAGGTCGTCGAGGTCGAAGTCGTGCTGGTTGAAGGAGAAGGCAAAGGGTGTCGTGATCTCCTGGGTCGAGGGATCATAGCCGACCGACTCCCCATCCGGCGTCAGGCCCTGCGCCTCGAACTGCTCCACGAACTCCTGCAGGGTCTGAATTGCCCCGCCAAAATCGAGCTTCTGCAAGACCGCGAAATCAAAGGCTTTCGCAAAATCAAAAATTTCACCGAACTCGCGGTCAACGAAAGGGATGTCCTTCGCAAAGAGGTCCGCGTCATCCAAGCCGTCCAGCCAGTCGTCCTTCATCGACTGGAGTCGGGCCTGCATGACGACCAGCGTCAGCTGCTCAAACTCATCGAGCCGTTCAAAATGCAGTTTACTTGCCGCGAGCGGTCCGCTGTTCCCGTCGATAAAGTCACCGTCCAGCTGCAGCCGCGCGTTGTCGATGCCGTCGTTGACCTCCGTTCCCGCAAGAGCGGCGTAGAAAGGCAGATCCATTTCCAGGTCCGATACCGAAGTCAGGACATGGGTGGCCGCGCTGTCGTCGAGGGTTTGTATTGCCTCAAGGCTCAGCGTAATTTCCCCGAGCTCGCGCGCGGTGTCACCCACCGTGGTTTCGAGGTCTCCGAGCAGCTGATCCTTGCGGTAGTCCGTCTTCGAACCGGTGAGGGTGAATTCCGCAACCCAGGTCAGACCTTCGGTTCCCGTCGGCCCGTCCACATCGGCAATCAGGTCGATCGAAAGGAAAAGGGAGTCGTTCAGGGAATGAAGGGCATCCAGGAGGAGGTCTTCGAATTCATCCGGATAAGTCGTTCCCGTGTCGAGCGTGAGTGCAACGACTTCGACCAGGTCTACTTCGAAACCAAGGGGAACGAGGATCGTCTGCGCCAGCGGATCGTAGCTGACCGCTTCACCGCTCCGTAATACCGAGGCCGCCGCCAACTCCGCGAGGAAGTCCTGCACCGTGTCGACGCTCTCAAAATTCACCGCGTCGAGGACGGCCGCCTGGAAGGCTGCGTCAAAATCGATCCATTCCCCAAGGGTCTTGCCAACGAAGGGGAGGTTGATGTCCAACAGCGGATCCGAAACCACCCAGTTGCCCAGGCTCTCCAGCTTTTCAACGAATTTCTCGGAGGTCAGCTCCTCGAAACTTTCGTATTGGGAGAAATTCTCCGTCGAGAAAGTCGGCGCGTTCCGATCAAAAAGATCCGGCATGTTGAACCGCACCGCCGCGGTCTCCGCCGGGTTGTTGTTCACGTCCGTTCCCGCGATCTGGCTGTAAAGCGGCAAGCGCAAATCGATGCTCCCGGACTGGGAAAGATCCAACTCGTTGTCGAGGGAATCAAAATCAATTTCCGCGTCGATTCGCAGGTCCACTGCGCCCTTGTCCAGCTCCCCGTTCGATGCGTGATAGGTCGTCGCGGCGAGGTCCCAGACCTTGCCTTCCAACTCGATGTCATCGCGGTCGAGCGAAACCGCGAAATCCAATCCCTGGAAATTGAAATCGTGCGAGGCGGTTCCCGAAGCCCAATCAAAGGAGAGGTCGAAATCGAAATCCACTTCCACACCCACATCGAAGGTATCCTCCAGCTCCACACCGACCAGCGCGGCATCCGCACCGAGATCCATCGCCACTGCTTTTTCGTATTCGGCGGTGCCCTTGAACTCGAGGCCGAAACCGGTGATCCGGCTGCCCGTCCGGGTGAAGGTCAGCGAAAGCGGGCTTCCATCCGTATTCCCGTCAAAGAGCTTGCTGAACCAGTTCTCATCGAGGTAACCCATGAAGTCCTCGATCGTGATTTCATCTTCCGGCCCGAGAGAGGCGAGGTAGGCATTAATGGTGTCTCCAAGTTGGAGGTAAGCCTCGAGGTCGACCAATTCACCAAAGGTCGCCGCGGTCCCGGCAACCGGGGTGCTCACGATGTCTCCAAAGCGGTTCAGGAAATCCGTTTTCAGCCCCTGGATCTCGGCGGCCGCATTCGTCAAGGCGGTCGTCATCAGCCCTTGGACGTCCTGAACCCCGGCCCGGTCTTCCGTGCCATAGACACTCAGATCAATCTCCCCGAATTTTGTCGCGATCTTCAGCCCGCTTCCCCACGGCGTTGAAAGACTACCCCCTTGCCACGTGGCTTCAACCCGCTGCGCGTTGACGGTGGAAACTAGGTCGACCGAGTCGATGTTGATATTACTGAGGTCGATCGTGTTGAAGCCCTCATTGTCGCTGAGACGGTCATCCCCGCTGTAATTCCAGAAGACGTAATAATCCCCGCCTGCTCCGCCTTGCAGCTTGTCCACCCCGGCGCCTCCCACCAACACGTCAAAGCCCGCATTACCGATCAAGGTATCATCACCAAGCGCCCCGTAGAGGCGATCGTTGGCGGATCCGCCGATCAACTTGTCGTCCCCGTCTTTACCCGCCGCGGTTGAACCGTTGCGGTCGGCCTTCGTGTAGCCGTAAAGCTCCGCCGGTGCGGTCGCCACCGAGGCGTCCAGGATGTCCGCATCCTCACCACCCTCTAGAATACCGCCCAGGAGCCCTGTATAGAGTTTGTCCTTGCCGCGGTTCCCCGCGAATTGGACCGTGGCACCCGCAAGCAGGGTGGCGTCGATCGTATCATCCCCTTCGCCGCCATCGGCCACCACCTTGGTGATTCCAAAAAACGGCGTCGTCGACCATTCCTTGTATTCCACAACCACGCCGCCACCGTCGCTCTTCACGACGAATTTTTCCCCAACATCTTCCGTGTCGATATACTGCCGCTGATCCGCCCGGCTTCCCATGTGCAGGTAGAGCGTGCTGCCAACCTGATGAGCCAGGGTCGGCTGGACGTCCGGGGCGAAATAGGACCAGTTGAACAATTCGAATTCCGCCAGGGTGAAGCTCGCTTCCGCTCCAAAGGCCGACGCATTGAGCAGAATATCCGCCGTCACCAGAACGTTGAGATCAAAAATATTGAAAAGACCGCCCGAAACGCCGTCGGGCAATTCGATCCGCAGGTCACCTTCCTGGCGCGGACCCGGCGATCCCGGTCCGGGCTCGTAACCCCACATCGTAATGATTTCCGAACCGCGGATTTTGTCGTCGTCGTTGATATCGTTGAAGTTGAAGCCGACATCCAGATTGATCCCGCCTTCGACCCCGACCGATCCCACGACCGCGTCCAGCTCCGCTTCCAAGGCAATCCGGGCGTTTGCACGGAAGTCGTGAAGGTCAAATCGTCCGTCTTCGGTTTCGAATCCGAGGCGCTTGCGTTCAATCGACGTCAGGCCCGCATACTCCGTCATCGGCTCGATGCTGTCGGAGATGAAGAAGCCGTCCGCCGCGTCCAGCGGGTTGCCCGAATCCAGAGCCTTCCGGATCCCAAACGTGTCGAACCCGAATTCCAGGTCCGCCACGAAGCCAAATTCGCCCGAGGCGTTCAGGTTCACCGAGAGCAGACCGCCGGTCAGCGGAACCGGAACCTTCGCGAGGAGGGTATCAAAGGAGAAATTCACCTCAAGGAGAGGCATTTCATATTGGAAGAGGATGGCGTCGCCTCCGGTCAGGAGGTTGGCCCAGTTCCCGATATCTGTGATGAACTCCCAGAATTGGAAGCCCTTCCGGTCCGTTTGCGAGGAAGGTAAAAACTGGGATTTCTGCGCCGCAGTCAGCTCCGCAGCGGGAATCCGCACGCCGCCGATCACGACATCCTGCTCCGGCAGGGTGATCGCGCTGCCTTCTCCACGGGAGAAAGATTCCAATGCCGCGAATTGGGAGGCAAGGGTCGAGTTTCCCGAACCGGCTACTGTGCGAACCGTGCCAAGGATGTCGTAAATGCTCCCGAGGACAATATCGATGGTTTCGTTGACCCCCAGGCTGTTGATCTCGGCCACCATCTGCAGCATATTATCGGCCGCGAGGACGAAGCTCCAATCGATCGGGTCCTTGCCGCTGAGGATGTTGATCAGGTTGATCAATCCCATCAGGTTTTGCTGGGATTCCACCATCCCGATGGATTCGAGGAGGTCCTTACTTGCCGGATCTGTCGTCAAGGGGGTCGTCAGTGCATCGATGACCGGCTTGATCGGCTGAAGAAGACCCTCGATCCGCTCCGCGATCGGCTTGACAAAATCGCTTAAAAGGTCGCCGGCATTTAAGGTGATATCGGTTAGGTCAACCTGCGGGGGCCCAGAGGAACCGCTGACCGGATCCCAGCCCCAGTCCATCAAAAGGTTCGCCGAAATCGATGGAAGGCCTTCCGCGTCCGCCACCGAAAGATCCAGCGCCAGGGCAACCTCCGTATCCACGCTGAAACTCGGGTCAAAAAGATTCTCGAGGCTGCTCAGATTGGAGAAAAGGTTGCTGATCGTGATCCGGTTGTCCGCGGGGTCTTCAAAATCGATTCCGAATGAACCGGTCAAACCACTGCCCCCGGCCGCGATGTCGCTCGCCGTCGCCTCGAAGAAAAGCAGGTTGCCCACCCCTGTGAACGGATCGGCGGGATTCACGCCGGTGAGCTTCGCGCCCAGGCTGCCCCGAAGTTCCTTCGTGCTGTCCGAATTCGTTTTGAGATAAAAGAAATCGCTCTCGCTGATGCCGAAACCGAGGTCGAGGTCCCAGTCGAGGCTGATCTCCAACCCGGCGTCGAGGTTCAGTCCGAGTCCCTCAAGGTCAAGGCCCAACGGCAGGGCGAGGTTCGCCAGCGTAATCGCCCCCCCGAGGTCCATGTCGAATTCAATCGCTTCCGCATCTTCGGGGGGCAACTCGTCCTCCTCCGTCCAGCTGCCGAGGACCGCCCCGGAAGCATCCACCCAGCGGACCATGACGTCCTCGAGTGTTACCGAACCGCTGCCGTCGGTGTCTTTCAGGAAGTCGAAGCTCGCCGGCCCGAGCAGATCGAATAACGTTTGCCGAGCAAACCGGATGGGCGGGTTGTCATCGAGCGCACGCCGCAGTTCCCCGAGGAGATTTTGCCGGATGTCCCGAAGGAAATCCGTTGCGTATCCCATCTTCGAGCCGATCAGGGGGAGATCGGCTGCCACCATGCCCTCGAAGAGATCCTGAATCCCCCCCAGGGCGAGATCCAGTCCGTCGATCAGGTTATTCGGGTTACTGATAATCGAGAGCAGGGAAAAACTGTCCGCGATCGCTCCGGCGATATCGGGCAGGATCGCGTGGGTGAGCGCAGTTAAGTTGGCCAGCTCGCCTGCAGTAGGATTCAGGACCCATTCGAAAAATTCCTGCAAGCCGGTGTTGGCGTCGGCTTCAGTAATACTCGGCGCGCCGTCATCCAGGCCCAGATCAGGGTCGATCCCGAATTCAAAGGCCTCCCCGCCGAAATCCGTGCTGAAGCTGTCGTATTCGAGAGTGAGCGGCAACTTCACGTTGAAAAACCCTTCGAGCCCACTCGTCACCGACGAGAGAAAAGTCGTGGGATCGTAGGAGACCAGCGAACCCGGAGTTCCCGGGAGATACAGCGACAAGGTTGCATGCTCCGGGGTGCCCGCGTTTAACGAACCGAGAAACGCACTGCCACCCGTCACCCCGACACGAAAATCGCCCCGGTCAAAGGTCAGGCTCAAGCCGGACGCATTCAACAAAAGGCCAAGACTGGCACGGGTCCCCGCGGAATCGCCACCACCGTAGATGACGACACTGCCATCCGTCAGGTCGACCCCTAACTCAAGGGCAAGATCGACTTGGGCATCGATGCTCAGTGCGCCCTCCCCGTTCAAGGAGTCCGTAAAATCGCTGAAGCCATCCAGCTTGGCCTGGGCCGCCGAGCTTAACAGCGGTCGGATCGCGTCGATGTCCAGAGCGAACCCAACCGATTCCGTGAAGGATTCACTGATATCGAAGGAGATATCAAGGATGTCCCCATCCGTCTCGTTGAACGCCAGGTTAAATTGCGCTGGCGCCAGACCGAGGAGATCTTCAATCACCAGTTCGATCGCCTCGACCCCCAGCTCGGAAAAGTTATCCGTGTCGATGTTCGAAAGCCGGTCGGCAAGGTCACCGATATAGCTGACAATCGAGCCTGCCGACACATTGATCAGCGGAAGCGGATCGGTGAAAAAGGCCTCGTTGCCAAACGCGTCATTCAGAAAATCCGCCGCCACTCCAATGCCCGCGACAAGGTCGGAAGGATCGATGTCGTCCAGGTTCGGAAGGGTGATCGCCGGCAGCGTGACGCTTGCCGTGGAGGGATCCGTGAAATCGGGTATGTCTACGGAGATGACGTCCGAGGCTGAGAAAATGGACCCGGATCCACCCGCGGTGACCGAAATCCCCCCGAGCGTCGCCGTCGCCGATCCCGTGACCGCTCCCGTGAAATCGACATAGTTCGTGATCGGGTTGGCCAGAAGGTCTTCTACCGGGATAGGGGCTCCGGGGCTCCCCGGGTCGTCGAGGCTCAACGCCACCGAACCGGAGAAATCGAGGCTCGAACCGGTTCCCGCTTCGATCTTAAGCGGTCCGAGGTTGGCCTCCAGTAAATGCTCACCCACCGGGGTGCCGATGTTGAAATCCGCCGCGCCCGTAATCGAAGTGTTCTCGAGGAAGAGGGCCGGCAATCCACCCGATCCCCCATCGAGGTCCAAAATAAGATCCGACGCAAAGGTCAGCGAGGCTCCCAGGTCGGCGCCGAGGCTCAGCCCCGGGTTTAACTGCAGCCCCCAGATCGGGATTTCTGGGACCCCAAGGGAGGCCAGATCGAAATCCAGCGGAAGGTCAAGCTGGTCCTCAAGGTCAAAGGTGAAGGAGAGCGGAAGCGTTAAATTACCGCCGGAAAAGCTGGCCGTCGTCCCATACTTCGTGTTCAGGACCGAAATGAAGTCGTCCAGGGTGTCGACTTGGGTTAGATCAAACTCGTCAATGATGGCCTGCGTGAAAGCTGCTCCAAGATCTAGGGCATCCCCGAATTGCACATCGAGGTAGGGAATCTGGAAATCCAACGCGCTGTCCCCGGAAATAGCCTGCAACCATTGCGCGATCCCCCGCAGCATCGTGGAATAATCGCTGATCTGGAAATTACTGAAATCCGTCAGCTCATTGAGGTTTGACGCCGTAAAACTGGCGTTCGTCAGGTCGAGGAAATCGGCGTTGAATTCCACACGCGCCTGATTCAGACCGGTTCCGCCGAGGGTCGCCCCTCCGATCGAGGCATAAATCGGAAGGTTAATGTCCAGCGTGTTGTAGGGCTGAGTGCCCCCCACCGGATTGCCGGCGAGCCCCGCCACTGTAAAGCCGTTCGTGTCGTCATAACTGATATCCAGACCCACACTAATCTCTGCTTCGCCATATTCGTCGGAGCTGGATCCAAAATCGACCGCCAGCGGCCCGAGCACGCCCGTGGCCTCGATCGTATCCGTCTTGCCGAGGCCCGTGACCTCGAAGGTGTTCACCGTAAGGCTGGAGTCGTTGTTGACCCAATCGATGTCCAGATCGAAGTCGATATCATAACCGAAGTCAAAGTCGACATCGGCGTCGACCGAGAGCCCGAGATCCCCGCTCCCCTCGTCGATTCCAAGCTTGTGCATCCGGCTGAAGGTCGAGGAGGACGCAAACGCCAGGGTTAACCCGGTCGCCGTCCGGCTCCAGGTTAACGTGTTATCCGAGCCGGGCAGGAGATCGAGCCAGGTCGAGGTCAGATAGGCGACCATCTCCTCGATCGTCGGCAGCGGATCCCCGCTCTTCCAATTGGCCGTATCAAAACGATCTTGGTTCAGGTATTCCTGAATGTAGCGCCCCACGCGCATCAGTTCCGTAAATCCGGCGGAGGCGGCATCGGAAATGAGGTCGTCAACCGTGATCCCAAGCCCCGGGATCGGAGTGGCCATCAGATCGGATCCGAGAAAATCACCAAGCGCCGCCTGCAGCTCGTTTGCAATCCGGCGCAACTCCGTGATCGCGGTGCCGTTCGGGTTTAATAGGTCGTTGATCAACGGGGTGATCAACCCACTCAAGTCCTCGATATCCGTGGCCAGGACGATCGGAGCGGTGCCGTCGAAGAGGTTCGTCGCGCTCACGCTTAAGGTCGGCGTGCCGTCCGTCGGGGAGCCGTTCAGCTCGGTGATCGGAACCGAAAGATCCACCGCCGCCGTGAGGTCGAAGGTCGGGCTGGCGAGGGCCGTCGTCAGCTCGCTGATTGTCAGCTTTCCGTCCGTGTTCGGATCCGTCAGATCCACCAGCAGGTCGAGGTCGATCGTAAAGGTCGCGTCCTCCGTCGCCACACTGAGCCCGCCGAAGCCGAAGTCGAAATCGAGGTTTCCGCTCAGGCCGAGGTTGGCCTCCGCCGAAAAGTCGAACAACGACAACCAGACGTCTTCCGTCGTCAGGTTTGTCGGATCGGACAGGTCCACCGTGATCTGGAATTCCAAGTCACCCAGCAAGCCGAGGGCGATCTCCGCCGCGGTCGTCAGATTGATGCCGAGCGTTTCCGTGATCGGAGACAGATCCAGGGGCAGGTTGCGCGTAAAATTCGGCTGGAATGCGAAATCCAGGGTCAGCAACTGGTTCTCCCAATCAAAACCGCCAGTTAAACCGGGAAGCGGACCGCTTCCGATGACCAGCGCTTCCAGCGTCTCCGTCATGTGGGCGAGGAATGATTCTAAACTGGGATCCGTGGCATTGGAAAAATAATCCGACGCCGCCCCTCCAAGCGAGAACAGCGATTCGAATCCGCCACTGATGCCGAAGAGTTCATTCAGAGACAGTCCCAAGCCCGGAATCTTCAAGTCCAGGCCTTCCTGCAGCCCGAGGTAGGAACCCAGCTCGTCCAGCTTGCCGAAAATCGTGTTGAGAACCGCTTCCAGCCCTCCGAGCGAGTCCAGGGAAAGGTTCTGCGTCAGGTTGTTAATCTCCCCCGCGATATCCGGAAGACTGTAGTCAATTGGACTGACCAAGGTAGCACCGGTTAAAAAGTTGAGGAAGTTCTGCAGGCCCGCATCCCCGTCACCCTCGATCGTGCCCAACTCGAAATTGCCCAGCGAAAGGGTCGTATCCCCGAGGGAGAGCGTCAGCGGCAGGAGCAGGTCGAATTGGCCCAATACGCTGCCCGTGGCTCCGGCGACGAAATCACTGGTCAAGACATAGCGATCCGTGCCACTCACTCCTCCGGACGCATCCAGGGTCAGGGAAGCAAGGGCGTCGCCGGAGGGCTCGTCGGAGCCGAAAGAAAAAGAACCTCCGGACACCCTGAGGTCCAGGCCCGCGACGTCAAAGAGCAGGTTCAAGCCCGTCGCGTCCACCTGGGCTCCCACTTCGAGCTTCGATCCGCTCGGCCCACCCATTACCCAGATGCCGTCCGAAATCGCATCCATATCGATCCCAAGGGTGAGAACCGCGTTGATGAAAGCGTCCAGGGTTACGTTCCCCGCCGTGCTTAAGCCGTCAGAAAAATCACCGACTGAATCGATTAAGGCCTGGCCCGCCGGACTCAACATCGGGCGGATCGTATCCAGATCCAGATCAAAGACGAAGGCATCGCTGAAGAATTCGCTCCAGTCGATCGTCAGCTCGACGATCGTCGTATCGAGCGCGTTGTAGGCCAGTTCAACCGCCTTGTCCGTCATCCCGAAAGCCGTTTCAATCGCCCGCTCGAATGCGTCGAGCGTTGTCTCCACCGGGGCGGCCAGGTTCAGCAGGCTGCTCTGCAGCTTCTCAACTATGCTGAAAACTTGATCCAGCGACTTGCTGATGACCGGCAGCGTCTCGTTGTAGAAATCCAGGTTGGTCAGGAGGTTTTCAACGAAATCGATCCCGAGATCCAACGCCGCGATCACATCCGAGAAATCCAGGGCCGGCAGTGTCGGCAGCGTCGGCAACGCCACCGTGGCCGTTTCCGGAGCGGAGACGTCAGGGATGCTGATCGCAATCGCGTCCCCGCCCGAAAAGAAACTGTAGCCGTCTCCAACACCGGACCTCACTTCCAGCCCTTGCAGGTTCCCCGAGGCAGTGCCGGTTAGGCTGAAATTTAAATCGGAACTCAGCGTCCCGCCCGCAAGGTCGCTCAGGGAAAACTTCGTCGAGGACCCCGACCCCAACTCCATCAGGGCTTGGACATCCGCCGTAATCGAACTGCCGGTCCCTGCGGAGACTTCCAGCGCCCCGATGAAAGCTTCGAGCAGCGGCTTTTCCGGGGGCGGGACCGCCGTGAAGTCGGCATCCCCCACAACCGAGGCCTGGTCGATGAAGATTTCAGGGAGTCCACCGCCGGATTCTCCATCAAAATCAATGAGGATCTCGAAGGTGGCTCCCACCGTTGCGTTGACATCCGCCTGGGCGTTTGCACGAAGCCCGGTAAATCCGTCTCCGCTGAAATCGAAGTCAAACGACAAGTCCTGTTCCGCGAGATCCGCTACCGTATACAGGATGTCGAACGGAAGGGTCAGTTCGCGGGTGGTGTTATTCCAGCTGACCGATCCCGTTCCAACCAGCCCGGCCGCCTCCAGCGCCGCAATAAAGGCGGTTACGCTGTCTGTCGCGCCCTCCTCAAAAGCCGACTCGATTTCCGTGGTGAAGGCCGCCACAAAATCCAACGCTTCCGACAATTTCAGGTCCAGAAAAGGGATCTCCACGTCGTACTGGCTGTCAGCGGCCAGATCACTGAACCATTTGGAGAGATTGCTGATAATCCCGGACAAAGCCGCGGCATCCAGAGAGCTGACCTCTACGAGGCTGTCCAGATACTCGGTGGTGAACGAAAAAGAGGCCAGATTCAGAGGATTCCCGCTCAGACCCACTCGGGCCGGATCACCAGTTCCGCCGGTGTCGCCTCCGAGGTCGGCCCCCGCCAGGCTGGCGTAGATCGGGAGGTCAACCGTGATCTGGTTCGTGGCCCCACCCAACGCGTCAAAACTGACGGTGCTGCCATCGTAGGTCAGCTCCCCACCGATATCGACAGTAACCGTTCCCGTTTCCTTACCCGGATCCGAGGATCCGAACGAAACCCCCAGCGGGCCCATCGTGCCGGTCGCTTCCAGGTTGTTGAGAGAACCGCTGGCCGTGGCTTCAAATTGATTGACCACCAGTTCGAAGGGATCCGTCGCCCCAACATCCCAATCTATGACAAGATCAAATTCAATTGTCGTCGATACGCCGAGGTCCAGTTCCGAGTCCAGGTTCAAGCCCAGCGCATTGTCGTAACCGAGGTCGAGCTGGCGGTTCCGGTTGAAGCTGTTCGAAGCCGCGATCGAGAGCGTCAGGGTGGTCGCCGTCTGAGACCAGGTCAACGCGGTCGTCCCCGGCAAAAGATCCAGCCAGTTCAGGGTCAAATACTGGACCAGGTCCTCGATTGCTGGGACCGCGTTGCCATTCTGCCAATCCGCAGGGTCAAAAATCGGCTTCGCGAGGTAATCTGCAATCGCCTCACCGACATTGAAGTATTGACTGAAGAGCACGTCCCCCGCGCTCAGAATTTCATCCATCGACAACCCGAGACCGGGGATTTCCTCGTCAAACAGGTCGATCGCCAGAAGATCCGTCATCAGGCCCTGCAAATGGGAGGTCAGGTTGACCAGTTGCGTCAGGGCCGCATCCGAGAGATTGGTAAACAACGAAGCCAAGGAGCCAAGGTCACTCGTCGTCACCACCGGGGCCGGGATGAAGAGATCCGCCACCTCAAATTCGATCCGGGGCGGAGTCGCTCCCTGGTCCACACCGCCGATTTCCGATATCGGCAGGTCGATGTCCATACTGCCGGTGAAGGCCGCCACCGGGCTCGACAAGACCGTGCCCAACTCCGTCAGCGACAGCTTTCCGTCCAAGTTGTCATCCGCAAAGATAAAGGCCGCTCCCACGCTCCCCGTGAGACGGGCCCCGGTTGATACTGCCGAGATTCCCCCGTAGCTGAAGCCGAGGTCGCCGGTGAAATCCGCATCCGCGTTCAGGGCCACGACCAGGCTGCTTGCATCGACCCAAACGTCGTCCCCGCTCAGGTTGTCCAGATCGCTGAGGTCAACGACCAGCTCAAAGCCGATCTCCGCCGCCGTTTCCAAATCCAGCGTGCCCTGCGTATCCAGGTTCACTCCAACCTCGCTGCTCACCGCCTCAAGATCGAGCGGAAGGGCCGATTGCTGCTCGTAGCCGAGGTCAACATTGAGGTAAAACTCCTCGCGGTCCCAACGGAACCCTCCGGTAATTCCCGGGGCCACCGGCAGCTCCGCCGCCATCACGCCCTTTAAGGCGTCCAGCAAGCCCCCAAGGGTGGCCGTCGTCGCGTTCAGAAAATAATCCGAAGCCGTTCCCCCAAGGTTAAACAAGGTCTCCAGCCCGCTCCCGGAAAAATTGAAGAGCTGGTTTATACTTTTGCCAAAAATCGGCAGAACCGTGTCCAGCTTCGTCTCCGAAGCCAGGTGGGTGCTGAAATCCCCCAAGGTCGTGAAGAAACTTTCCAGTTGCGTCTGCAGGTCTCCGGGGATCTCCACATCCAGCGTCAATTCGGGAAGCTCCCCCGAAAACAAGTTGTCCGAGCGGATCTGGAGGACGGGGGCCCCTAAAAGATCATACTCGGACAACGGGTTTTTAAACTGGAGGTCGGCGGTCAGATCGCTATCGGTCGTAATAGTGACCTCCGATAGATCTTCCATTGCCAACAGCGAACTGTAAGTGATTCGGTCGTCTCCGTTTTCCAGATCGCTGAAATCAAATTCTACCGCACCCGTAACTTCGATCGAGGAGCTATCCAGCAGCGCCGTCGCGATCAAGCCTCCCTTCAGCAGGTCGAGGGATTCTACGAAGCTTGTCGCGCTTCCCGCAAAGGAGAAGATCGCCTCACCAATCCTGAAATAGATATCCGATTCCGTCCCGTTTAAATCGATCCCCAGGGTAACCTCGAGATTGAAACTGAGGTCGATGTCAAAAGTCCCACCCTCGAGGCCAGATAACCCGAAAAGGTCACCTTGGCCACCGTCATCCAGGGTCTGGGTTTCCGTCCCGAAGCCCTGGATCGTAAAATCAAATTCCAGCTCCCCCGTCCCGCTGTCATAGCGGGTGTCCCCGCCTGCGATCGAAAAGGCGCGGTGCCCGGCTTCCCCCGGCGTCCCGACTTCATAGCCACCTTGCTCGTCGAGCGCGTCCAACCAGTCCCGCAGATCCTGGGCCCGCACCTCCGAATCGACCGAAAACTCCGGCAACCGGTCCGCAAGGTCGTCGTCCAAACGCTGCCCGAAATTCAGGAAATCCCCAAATGCGGTATCCTCGGAAAACGCCGGCGTATCGGCTGACAGGATGTTTCCATCGTCCACCAGACGAAATAAGTCGCCCAGGCGCTCGAAGCCGGCCTCAACGTGGTCGACCGACGTCTGGTCGATGATCGGATTGTCCAGAGGAGATCCTGACAAAAGGATACGGGGCTCCAACTGGTCGACCGCGAAGCGCTGCCGGGTCGATCCCCGGGAACGCGGTTTTTTCGGTTTCGAAAATCCTGGAAAACTGAATATGCGAGGCTTGGCATTGCCAAAGGCTCCCGAAAAGTCATTTTTTTTCATATACTGTAAATGGTAAACTGTTGAGACTACGCTCTAAATCTCACGGGTTGGAAATCCAGTCCGCCAAGAATGGAGAGTCAGCATTCAAGTTAAAGATCGTCCTCGAAAAAACGTCAATGCTCCTCTACGAAATGCGGATATTTATTGTATAATATGGGGGATTCACCTCGACATTGCATCGCAGCTCCTTTTTCCCAAGCAAACCAATATAAATAACTCTTTTCACAGCCATAATACAGCCTTTGCCTTCCGGAGATACGTTCTTTAAACAG